>JBBSBC010000008.1:0-35134 GCA_038251595.1 Phycisphaerales bacterium
GCCTTGGGGAGCGTGAATGATCCGATCGCCTTGTCCGAGTTGTGGTTGTAGACCGCGTATTCGTACTGCCACAGATTTCCGCCGAGGCTCGTGACCTTGGCACCGACGATCACGCGCCCATCGTTCGCGATATCAATGTTGACCAACGTGACGGTGGGGTCGGCATTGCGCCACGCATTGATCGCGGGCAGCAAGGGTGTCGTTGCACCGATGAACGATAACGCATAGCCCTGATTGGTTGACCGGCAACGCGGCGAGACCGACGACGGATCTTCTGTACCGCTGCTCAAGGGTCCCACGATCAGTTCACGATGCGAGGCGTTGTTCGTGCGATCGGCCCGCGCCTCGTCGGTCGTGACATAGTGTGCCTCACCGAAGTAGCGTGCGCCGGGATAGCCCACGGGGCTCAGATCGGTGTTGGCTATCTGTATCCGTTTCACCAGGCAGTTGTACGTGCTCCCCCAGCCCATGCTCGGCGGGAAGGGGTACATGCCCGTGTTCGCGTTGACCTCCGAACGCGGCCCGATGTTGGACTGCTGCCCGTTGAGGCCCGAGTAATATGTATCGGTGGCAAACCGGCCCAGCGTCTCGCACTCTTCGTTGCCCTGATAGATCGAGCCCGGAACAAGCTCCGTGCAACTCGGCCAATCCGCGGCACAGAACCCGTGCTTCAACCAGCTCAGCCCGATCTGCTCGAACCGTCCGTTGTGCAGTCGATAGACCTGACTGCCGATAAGCGGATGCTGATTGGTCGAGGCGGTCCAGATCGCCGTTTGCGTGCCGATGTTGCATGATGTCGTGGTGATCGAGTACGACGTGATGCCGTTGACGCTTCCATACTTTGCGACACCGGGCGTGTCAAGCCCCTCACCCACCGTGCTGACGACAACATCTGGGCCACCAAGGGCGGTCCCGATACCCATGCCCGCCGCGAAGGTGAGGGCAAGAAACCGGCCAAGTCGAGCGCACGATACACGAGAGCGGACCATCGACACTTTGAACCTCCTTGCACAAAGGCCCGCCGCCGCACGGCCGAACGGGCGGACGGCCGAACGGGCGAACGGGCGAACGGGCTGAAACATCAAGTCGCTATCGGCGCCGGAGTATCCGCGCTTCGGGCTCAGCAACCGGTAAAGAAGGCCGTGATGAAATCGAAGAGGTCTTGAACAGTCACGCCATCAGCACCGTTGAAATCGGCACTGGTGTCGGCAACGAAATAGGCGCCGAGGTAGTCGAAAATATCCTGGACCGTCACGCCACCAACCTGGTTGAAGTCGGCCGGGCAGGGCGTGCTGGGCACAATGATGCCGGGGACGTTGATGGTTGTTGGATCGCCGTCAACGCCCGGCTTGAAAAGCCCGAGCGTGACCGCACCGGCATCGGTGCCGCCGACGGGTGGACGATTGGAGATGAAGCGGAAGTTGTACGTGGTGCTCCAGCGAATGGCGTTCGCGTTGGGGTTGACCGCGAAGTCTTCGGTGTTCCATCTGATCGTGCCGACGCTGGAGGGGGAGCTCGAGCCCGGGCTCACCGTGCTGGCCCAGTCGGTCCCGCTGAAAGGTTCGCCAGAGTGGTAGGACACATCGTGAAACCCGACGCTGGAGAAGGTTGCCGCAGAAGAGCTTGGCTTGGGGATGGCAAACGAACTGATCGAGCGATCGGAGTTGTGGTTGTAGACCGCGTACTCGTAACTCCAGGTGCCATTGCCCAGGTCGGTGACCTTGGTTCCGATCATCACGCGCCCATCGTTGGGAATATCAATCGAAGTCACGCTGACCGCAGGGTCAATCGCACTCCACGCAAGCAGGGCGGGCTTGAGAGGAACGGTGGGGTTGCTATTGGGGAACGAGAGCGTGTATCCGGCACCATCCGAAGCGCAGCCGTTGCCTGTCGTGGCCTGCGGGCCCACGATCAGCTCGCGGTACGAGGCGTTGTTGGCGCGAACATCGTTGGCCTCATCGGTCGTGATGTAGTGGACTTCGAGAAAGTAGCGTGCTCCGACATTCATTGTGGGGTCGAGATCGACATTGGCGATCTGGAGCCGCTTGTACGTGCAGTTGCCCGTCGCATTCCAGTTGAGCACGTACGGATACGGATAAGCACCTGTTGCGGCGTTGATTTCCGAACGCGGGCCAAGGGTGTTCTGCGCACCGTTCAACCCCGCGCTGTACGTATCGGTCGCGTAGAGGCCGAGCCAGTCGCACGAGTTGTTCGGGACATACGCCGGATTTGGCCGCTGGGCAAGGTTGGTGCAGTGTGGCGCATCGGCCGCACAGAACCCGTGCTTCAACCAACTCATGCCGATCTGTTCAAACTTTCCGTTGTGCAGTCTATAGAGCTGCTGCCCGATCACCGGGTGCTTGTTTCGGTTCGGGTTGTTCAGGTCTGTAGAATCGATCCAGATGGCGTTCGCATCGCCAATGTTGCACGAGACGGTGGTGGCCGAGTACCCGGTCACACCGTTGGTGGTGCCGTAACGCGTGAGGGTCGGCCCGATGGTGCTGACCACGACATCCGGCCCGATCGCGATGGCTGGACCGGCGGCCAGAACCATGCTCGCGCATCCGACGATCATTCGCTTCGACATCACCATGACAAGTCCTCGCTTTGGTTACGATACGGCACGCTTCCGCCCAGCTTCTCCGTGCGGCGGGCACAAGGCGGCAGGAACGTGCATTGAAAGAACGTGCTTTGATCTGAGTACGATATTCAACCGTTGAGCCGCCCACGATGGGGCATCCGAGATTCTTGTCGCTTCGTCACAACAGGCCCTTCCGGTTTCAGCTTCGTGAACTTCTCCCGATAAGTTCCTGAATACCAACGCCTTTACGTTCAACGCATGCACACCTACCACCGTCCGTCGATGGATCTCAATCCGCACACAGCTCTTGCGGGAGAGCACACCGCCACATACCTATTAGAACACATCGAGGATCTCGAAGATACCCGTACAAAACACGATTGTTCTGCCGCCTGGTTTGCGACTTCAGCAGAACAGCGCCGCGACTGAAACTTGAAGGCCATCGTCGCATGACCGCACATCATCCGACCAGTTCTGAAGGCCAAGCGGCACGCCATACCAGCGAATCCAAACCTAATCTTGCACCATGTCCCGCTACAACGACTTTCAATCCTTCCGTGCCCGCCTCAACGACAAAATTCTTGGCCCGAGCGGGGGCACGCTCGTCACCAAGCGCTTCTTCGCGCTTGATGACCAGGCGTATCGCGACACCAGCACCGACTCGCCGCCCGGTCTCGAAAAGAAGACCAAGGAGTTGCTCGGTCTCGCCGCCTCGATGGTGCTGCGCTGCGACGATTGCATCGCTTACCACATCGATCAGTCGGTCAAGGCCGGCTGCACCGACCGTGAGATCTGGGAGACCTTCGACATCGGGCTGCTTGTCGGCGGGTCGATCGTGATCCCGCACCTTCGCCGCGGGGTGGAGTTTCTCGAAGAAGCCCGCAAGCACGTGCCGCTCGCCGAATAGACTTGCCGCATGGCCCGCGCCGGTGATCCCATTTTGGCCCGTGAAGTCGCCGTCTCCATCGTTCAGCGATTGCACGATGCCGGACACATCGCCTACTTCGCCGGCGGGTGCGTGCGCGATGCCCTGCTCGGTCTTCAACCCACCGATTTCGATATCGCCACCGACGCTGTGCCCCAGCGCATCCGCGAACTCTTTGACCATACCGCCGAGGTCGGCGCGGCGTTCGGGGTCATTCTTGTTCACGAGACGGCACCCAGTGGACGCGATCGCGTCAGCGTCGAAGTCGCCACCTTTCGCAGCGATGGTGCCTACACCGATGCGCGCCGGCCCGACTCGGTGCGTTTCTCCGATCCGCAGTCCGACGCCGCACGTCGAGACTTCACCATCAACGCGATCTTCCTGAACCCACTCAGCAACGTTTGCACCTCCGAAATCGCCGAGCACGAGGGCGGCGAGGTGATTGACTATGTCGGTGGTGTCGATGACCTCAGGGCCGGGATTGTGCGTGCCGTCGGCGATCCCGACCAACGACTCGCCGAAGACCACCTCCGCGCGCTCCGGGCCATCCGCTTCACCGCCCGACTCGGCTTCACACTCGACCCCGCAACCGCAAAGGCCATCACGCGCCATGCCTCCGAACTCCGCGGCGTAAGTCGCGAACGCATCGGTGAAGAGCTGCGTCGAATGCTCCTCCACCCCCGCCGCGCCGCGGCCATCGCGCTGCTGCAAGACCTTACCCTTGATGCGCCCACACTCAATGAACCCGCCCGCACCGCGCCCCTTACGCTCCTCGGTGCGCTTACGGATAATTTTGTATCTGTCCAGCTCGCCCTCGCCGCGTGGGCAATCGATCGCGCGGGCGCATCCACTACAGGGATGGGCGATGTCGATATCACCGAGCTCACCCTGCGGTGGCGCCGCGCCATTTGCCTGAGCAATGAAGAGGCCGACCACCTGAGCCAGACCCTTCGAGGCCACCAATACCTGATCCGCGCATGGGCAGCGGCCGCGATTTCTCGGAAAAAGCGTTGGGCCGGGTCCGGCTGGTTCCCAGGAACAGTCAACTTGGTCGGTTTGGCAAATGATGATTTGTCCAAGAAAATTCAACAGGATGTACGTATAATGGAAGGTGATGGAATCGGCCTTGCTCCTGTTCGATACCTTACAGGAAACGATCTGATCGCGGAAGGGTTCAATCCCGGCCCGATGTTCAGGAGGGTTTTGGAGGAGATTTATGACGCGCAGCTTGAAGGGAAGGTACGAGGGCGCGATGAAGCGATGGAACTTGCGCGGCGGTTGAACGTCTAATGATGTGGGTTGTCGAGCCCCGAATCGGGTCCTCGATCAGTGCGGACAAACAGAACGTTGTCGGCGGTCGGCTGTACGAACTAAAGGGTTGCCTTATGAACATGATCTCCAAGAGAGCGATTGCGGGCGTGTTGGCATTGACAGTCGGCCTCGGCGCGATGAGCGTCGGGCTCATGCCCGCCAATGCGGATGCGCAAAGCGGCGGTTCAGATAAAAAGATGGACCAGCCGACCGATACGCAAGCGGTTCGTCGGGTGACGATCATTTTCCGCACGGGCAACCAGATCACGGGCGACCTTTTGAGCGAGACCGAGACGGCCGTCAAGGTTCGTATCGAAGTCGCAGGCATGAAGGCCGAGACCGAGTACAACAAGGCCGACATCCTCGAAATGAAGGATCTGCCCAAGCCCGCCACCACCGACTCGGACAATAAGAAAGATGCCAAGTCGGACAAGAAGCCTAAGGATGATGGCAACATCGATTCGGGCAACAAAGATCTCGAGAAGACCAAGAGAGAAACTGGCATTCGCGAGACTAAAGACTCGATGACCCGTGCCGATGCGAGCGAGGCGGGCGGCCCGCGCGTGTATCTGGTCGAGATGATCGGCGTCTTCGGTCACGATGTGAACGTGACACCGATGGAGGAAGTCTATCAGGATATCAAGCTCTTCCAGCCCGATGTTGTAGTGGTGAAGTTCAGCCACGAGTTTGTGGCACAGGGCGAAAAGAAAGCGGACACCGACTTTGATCGCGGGGCCTTCGACCAGTTGGAAATCGCACGACGTCTGGCCGACATCTTCCGGCTGCGGCTCGAAACAGACGCGGGCTTCAAGGTCAAGCCCCGATTGGTGGCGTGGATCGACAAGGCGCTGGGGGCCGCCGCCTTTCTGCCCTTTGTCTGCAAAGACATCTACTTCACGACCGAGGGCAAGCTCGGTGGCATCGGGTATCTGGACTTCCTATTCGCGGGCCGGGGCGATGAAGTTGTGCGAGAGAAGCAGCGCTCTTTGCGGCTGGCGCGTGCCGAAGGCCTGGCCCAGCTCGGTGGTCACGATTCACGGATCATGAGGGCCATGTCACGCATGGACTATGTGATGTCTGTGAGTTTCAAGGACGGTGTACCCGTCTTCCACGAACGGATGCCTGAGAACGCCGACGAGACCCTGCTCACCGACGATGGTGTTGATAAGAACCAGGATATCTTTCAGGACATCATCCGCGGCAAGGGCAACGACGTGCTCACCCTCGGATCCGATATGGCTTTCCGCATCGGCCTTTCAAAGGGCACAGCCGATACGCTCGACGACCTCATGGACCGCATGGGCCTGCCCCGAAACTACCAGGTCGTCAAGGGCAAGGGTTCCCAGATCATCAAGACCTGGGGCAAGAACGTGAGCGATGCCGAGGGCAACATCACACGGCTCATCCGCGAACTGCGCCGTCAGGAAGTGAAAGCTCCGGGCGGCTACAAAGAACGCACCGAGTATCGCGGCCGCCGCAAAGCGATTCTGCGCCAGATCCAGTCGATCCTTCGTCGCTACCAGGAGTCGATCGACCCGGAGGTGATCGGTGAGCCCGAGGGCACCATCAACACTATCGATAGGTTGATCACCGAACTCGATGCCGACCAGCAGGCGGACAAGGACCGACGCTGATCGGGCGCGCAGGAATTGGTTATGAAGCGATTGGAAATAGTTGAGCCGAGGCAGACCAACCGGCATCAAACAAGACAGACTATCAATGGGCCGTCAACCGGCCATTAACAGGCACATTCACGAAAGTTCAAGCTCATGAAAATGTTCAAGTTCAACAGACCAGTTTCAATGTTCCTTGGGGCCGCGTTCCTTGTGCTGACATCACACGCCGCGCTGGCAGACAAAGTCCACCTCAAGGATGGGCGTGTCATCGACGGCACCGTGATCGCCGACACCGAGACGTTTGTCCGCGTGAAGATCAAGATCGGCGGCATCGAATCCGTGCAGACATTTGACAAGGCGGATGTCGCGAAGATCGAGAAGGAAAGCTCCATCTCGCCCGACAAGGCGGAGGAGCCCAAGTCCGACAACAAGTCGGACAAGGACAAGACCAAGGAAGAGCGCAAGGCCGAGGCCGACACGGTGCTCAACAGCACCGCCACCCGCGTCGCCATTCTGAACTTCGGCGCACCTTCCGAGTGGGGCCGCGAGGTCAACGACATGGTCGGGCGCGAGATCACGGCTCAGGATTGGCGCCGCGCCATCCCGCTGCTTGAGAAGGACAAGGTTCAGGTGGTGGTTGTCCGCATCAACTCCGGCGGCGGCGCACTCTCCGAGATGCAGCCCTTCCAGGAGTTGTATCAGTTTGAGTACAAGCCACGCTTCCGAACCGTGGGCTGGGTCGAGTCGGCCATTTCATGTGCCGCGATGTCCCCCTACCCGATCGAAGAGTTCTACTTCATGCCCAACGGCAGCCTCGGTGCGTGCACGGGGTGGAGCGGGAATCTGGTCGCGATGAAGGGCAAGGGTCTTGAGCAGGTCATCGCGCTGATGGAGACCGCTTCCAAGTGGGGCAAGCGATCCCCCGAGATCATGAAGTCGATGCAGATCCTGGTTCCCCTCAGTTGCAAGATCGACCCTGTCACCGGTGAGGTTACCTGGACTCAGGACACCACCGGCGACCACGTGCTCAACGATGGCAAGACGATCGTGACACTCACCGCTCAAGATGCCGTGAAGTATAAGTTTGCCAAGGGCATCGCGGCGAACAAAGAAGAGCTGGCGAAGGTCATGGGCATCAACGAAGTCGTTTGGGCCGGTGCTGAAGCGACACGCTACATCGATGATCAGCTCCGCGCCTCCGACAAGGCCCACCGTACGTGGGAAACCGTGTATCAGCAGTACGGGATCGAAGTTGAACACGCGACCGCCGCACAGGATGCCAAGACCCGCGGCGGGTTCATCGCCAAGGCGCGTCAATACCTTAACCAGCTTCGCTCGCAATATCGCATCAACAAGAACTTCGGCCAGTTCACGGGCATCGATGACGAGTGGTTTGAGAATCAGGAAGACCTGCTGCGCCGTCTGGCCAGATAAGTCCTCGTTCACCCCGCGTTTAAGGCTCTCGCCGCGAAAGGACATGCGTTCGCGGTCGTTGGTTTATGGCCGGACGACCTACACTCCGGCCTATGCCTACCACGACCATCCGCACGTGTGTCCCCGCGACTTTGAATGGCGCCGACTGGAGCGCGATCGAACCGATCATTCAGGATCTATCCACGCGAACCGTCGCGACGGTCGGCGAATATGAGCAGTGGCTGATCGATCGCAGCGAGCTTGATGCCGCGTGCATGGAAGCACGGGCCAATCTCTACATTGCCAGCAGTTGCGATACGGAAGACAAAGCCAAGGGCGAAGCCTTTGCCGCGTTCATCGAGCACGTCGGCCCAAGGCTTGAAACGGCCGGTTTTGAACTCGACAAGAAGCAGGTCACCCTCTCTGACAACTTTCGCCTCAGCCCCGCGCGCTATGGCGTGCTTGACAGAAATGTCCGCGCGGGTGTCGAGCTCTTTCGTGCAGAGAACGTGCCCATCCAGACCGAGCTCGAAAAACTCAGTCAGCAGTTCGGCAAGGTGGCCGGCGCGCAGACCGTGAAGTTCGCCGGTGTCGAGCAGACCCTGCCGCGGATGGCCGCGTATCAGCAGGACACGGACCGGACGGTTCGAGAGGCCGCCTGGCGCGCCGTGGTGGTTCGCAGGCTGCAAGACCGCGATACCCTGAATGAACTGTACACGCAAATGATCACGCGCCGTGATCGACTCGCCCGCAACGCCGGGTGCGCCAGTTTCGTCGAGTTCGCGTTCAAGGACAAGCGTCGCTTCGACTACACCCCCACCGATTGCGAGAAGTTCTGGAATGCCGCCGCCAAGCACGTGGTGCCGCTGATGAAACGGCTGGATGCGAAGCGGCAGCGCACGCTCGGCGTGCCCGCACTCCGACCGTGGGATCTGGGTGTCGATACGCATGGCCGCCCCGGCCTCAAGCCCTTCGATGGTGGGCGAGACCTGTTCGACAAAACCGCGTGCGTCTTCGATGCGCTCGACGGTCGCCTCGGCGGGCTCTTCCGCAGGTTGGGCGCGGGCGAATCCGCAAGCGACGGCAAGACGCTCGTCAGCGAATACCTGGACCTCGATTCACGCAAGGGGAAGAGGCCCGGTGGCTACCAGTACAACCGGGCTCGCTCGCGCAAGCCGTTCATCTTCATGAATGCGGCGGGACTGCACCGCGATGTCATGACCATGGTCCACGAGGGCGGACACGCCTTCCACTCCATGCTTTGCGAGCACGATGTTCTTGTCGAGTATCGTGGCTCCCCGACCGAGTTTGCCGAAGTCGCCAGCATGTCGATGGAACACCTCACCATGCCGCACTGGGGAGTTCCCGGCGGATACTACACCGGTGAGGAAGAGCTGAATCGCGCACGCGCCGAGCATCTTGAGCACGCCATCACCATCCTCGCGTGGATCGCCGCGATCGATTCGTTCCAACACTGGATCTATCGCAACCCCGCGCACACGCCCGCCCAGCGCGACGATCAGTGGATCGTGATCGATGATCGCTTCGGCCACCAGGTGAGCTGGGAAGGGTTGACCGACGAACGCCGTTCACGCTGGCAGCAGCAAAGCCACCTGTTCAGCCATCCGATGTATTACATCGAATACGGCATCGCACAGCTCGGTGCGCTCAGCCTCTGGCTCAAGAGCCGTACCGGTGGTGAGTCCGCAGCGGTTGATGCGTATGTCCGCGCCTTGACGCTCGGTGCCAGCAAGCCCCTGCCCGAGCTCTTCGCCGCGGCCGGGCTGAGCTTCGAGTTTGGTGAAGGTCCGATCGCCCGTATCTGCGAAGAGGTCGAGGCGGAGTTGTCGCGCTTGGGCTGAGCCGCGCTCGGCTCGCGGCGGAGGTATGCGTCGTGACCACCGATGATTTTCGTGTGCTGGCGTTGAGCATGCCCCTCGCAACGGAGGGATCGCACATGGATCACCCGGACTTCCGCGTGAAGGACAGGATCTTCGCGACACTCAGCACCATCGATGGTGAAGTGTGGGGGATGGTCAAGCTTACACCCGAGCAGCAGCACGTCTTGATCGCGGCCAAACCTCGTCTCTTCCAGCCGGTCCCCGGTGGATGGGGCGTCAAAGGTGCCACGCAAGTGCGGCTGGCCGCTGCAAGTCTGCCAAGCGTGCGCAACGCGATGCTGAGCGCGTGGCAGAACGTTGCGCCCAGAAAGCTGGTCGCTGAACTGGGCCGGCGAAGTGGAGGCTCGTGAAACCATCAACGGCAAGTCGTGTGTTTGCATGATCTGTGGTAGCCGTGTCCATATACTCGCATCAGGAGGAGCTCTCCGATGCGCCTTGGCGATCTTATTCATGGTCTGAACATCCAATCCGATTCGCCGCGATCAACCGACCTGCGCATCTGCGATCTCACCGAGGACTCGCGCACCGCGCTGCCGGGCTCGCTCTTCATCGCAAGGCAGGGTGAGAAGTCGGACGGGCGCACGTTCATCAAGGCGGCCATCGACCTCGGGGCGGTGGCCGTGCTGGTTGATGATCCGAACCTGAAACTTCCCGCGCTCCCGAAAGGTCACCACGAGGTTGCCCTGTTGGTCGCCGAGGACATTCAACTCGCGACCGCCCAGATTGCCGAGCGGTTCTACGGATCGCCTTCAAGCAAAGTAACGGTCATCGGCGTGACCGGAACAAAGGGCAAGACCACAACGACGTATCTGATCCACCAGATGCTCAACGCGCTCGGCGTGCGTGCGGGAATGATCGGCACGGTCTGCATTGATGACGGCGTAACCGTTGCGCCGGCGAGCCTGACAACCCCCCCCGCACTCGAAGTCTCATGCACAATGGCCCGAATGATCGAGGCCGGCTGCCGCGCGTGTGTGATGGAGGTGTCGAGCCACTCATTGCATCAGAAGCGCGTCGGCGCAACCGGCGGTGTCGGCTTTCGCGCCGCGGTCTTCACCAATTTGAGCGGTGACCATCTCGATTATCACAAGACCATGGAAGAGTACGCCAAGGCCAAGGCCCTGCTCTTTGATGGGCTGATGGCCGAAGGCGTGGCTGTGATCAACATCTCCGACCCAGCCCATTCGCTCATGGTCGGAAAGTGTAAGGCAAGCCTGGTCCGTTGCGCTATCGATGCGCCACTCGCGGTGCGTGGTGGTGGCCACGCGCCAGAAACACTTCGCACCGCGAAGATCATGGGCGCGGGGCGCGATTGGACAGACGTTGAGTTTCACGGTCCATGGGGATGTTGCCCCTGCCGCGTCCCGCTGGTGGGCGAGTTCAACGTGATGAACGCGCTGCAGGCCGCGGTGGCGATTCACGCCGTCTTCGGCGGCACCGGAGAAGATGATCTCTCGTTCACCATCATCGCCCAAGCACTCTCGCGCTGCGCCGCCCCACCGGGTCGGATGGAGCCTGTGACGGCCGAGGGGGCCGAGTTGACCGTACTCGTCGATTACGCACACACCGATGATGCCCTGAAGAATGTGCTCTCGGCGGTTCGAGACTCAATGGCTCGTCTTGCGCGGAGCTCAACAGGACGGAACGGACAGTTATGGTGCGTGTTCGGGTGCGGCGGAGACCGCGACCGCACCAAGCGGCCGCGAATGGGCCGAGTTGCGGCCGAGCTTGCCGATCAGTTGGTGATCACCAGCGACAACCCGCGCACAGAGAGCGCGCCCGCAATCATCAGTGAAATCATGGCGGGTGTCGCGTCGGAGCATCGCGCGCGGGTAAAGATCGAAGCTAACCGCGCACGCGCCATCGGCCTTGCGGTGCGTGGGGCCGGGCCGGGTGATGTGGTCGTGATTGCGGGCAAGGGGCACGAGACGTATCAGATCTTGCCCGACCCAGCCCGCGCAGGCGCAACCGTGACGCGCGACTTTGACGATCGCCAGGTTGCCCGCACAGCCCTGTGTGCGCGCGGAATCATGGTGCGAACCGATCACGCCAGCAGGTTGACCAGGCAAGACGAGCACGCGGGTGGGTGAAGGTTCACCGGGAGCGGGCGGGCGTGCCGATAAACACCGTATGAGTAAGCGGTAAAGTCGCTGGCGGTCAGCGTGTGTTTGCCGCCAGTACAGTTCCCCCCAACCCCTCAGGCTTTGAGGGGAGGGTGGGCGAAGGCATCTATGACGTTTTGGACACCCGAGAGTTTGCGTTCGTCATGTGGTGGTGTGTGGCTCGTGCGCCCGCCGCAGATGGAGTTGCCCAAGGACCGTCCCGTGGATCTCCCGCTTCCACCGCTTCACGCGCCGATTACCGGTGTCTGTACCGACACCCGATCGATCAAGCCCGGTCAGGTCTTCATCGCGCTGCGGGGCGAGCGCTTTGATGGGCATCAGTTCCTGAAGGCCGCCGTCGCCGCGGGTTCGCCGATCATCATCATCGATGAGGCGGGGGCAGCGGTGGTCGAACCCTATGAACCAGTGGTTGGTGTCATGAAGGTGGCGGATACGGGCAAAGCCCTGATGAGGATCGCCGCGGCGTATCGAAAGTCGCTGGAGCGCACGCGCGTGATCGCCGTGTGCGGATCAAACGGCAAGACGACGACCACAAGCCTCATCAAGCAGGTCTTGACGGGTTGCGGCCTGCGTGGAACGGCGAGCCCGAAGAGCTACAACAACGCGGTGGGTGTGCCGCTGACCATCCTGAGCACGCAGCCGACGGATCAGTTCCTGATCTGCGAGGTTGGCACGAACGCCCCCGGCGAGATCGCGCAGTTGGCCGAGATCGTGAACCCGGACATCGCGGTGATTACCTCGATCGGGCGCGAGCACCTGGAAAGACTCGGCGATCTTGCCGGTGTGACCCGTGAAGAGGCGAGTGTGTTCAAGTTTCTGAAAGCCGCACCCAAGGGGTGTGCCATCGTGACCGCCGATGCGCCCGAGCTGAGCGAACACCTCAAGAACGTCGGCAACGTCATCACTTTCGGCAGGAACGCCGAGGCCGATCTGCGACTGACGGGTGTGCGACACGTGTTCGAGGGCTCGTGGTCGGGTGTTGAGTTTGTGATCAACGATCGCATGACCTGCCGCGTTGGACTGATCGGCGAGCACAACGCCATGAACGCACTCGGCGCACTGGCCGTTGCGCGGCGGATGGGCATCGACGATCAGAAGGCCATCGCCGCGCTCGCAACCGCGAGCGGGCCCGAGATGAGGTTGCAACGCGAGATGATCGCGGTGGGTGGAATGGGGGGGGCGGGTGGAGTTGAAGTCCTGAACGATGCGTACAACGCGAACCCCGATTCCATGATCGCGGGCCTGCACACGGTGGTTGCCCTTGCTCGTGATCGTTCGCCCGCGCCTGTTCGGGTGGTCGCGGTGCTGGCCGATATGCTCGAGATGGGTTCCGCGGCCGACGAAGGGCACCGCTCGATCGGTCGGGCCCTCATTGAACTCGGCGCGCAGAAGGCCAACCCGAAGTTCGGGCTGGTGGTGCTTTGTGGGCCAACGATGAAGCGAGCGCACGATCTTCTGTTGGAAGCGGGCTGGCCTCCTTCAACGGTTGTGCATCTTGCCGAGATGGATGATCACGCAACCCAGCGCGTCTCGGGTCTCTTGCGTGCTGGCGATCTTGTGTTGCTCAAAGGATCAAGGCGAATGCGACTGGAAAGGGTGGTTGACGCTTTGCGGTCGAGGTTTCCTCAAGGCCAACAGCATGGCGAGGTAGGGGGAGGCGGCGAGGTCATGGCAGAAGTAAAGGGTGTGCCCGCGATGGCGGGGTAAAGGGTTCGTGCTGCTCGCTTGGGATGTAGAGATTGGTTCCGTATTTGGGGTTCGGGGTGTTGTTTCGACGATTTTAACGGCCGCGCGATGCTGTATGTGCTTTACGACATGCTCCGGTCCACGCTCGTGGATTGGAATCTGGACTGGCTCTTCATGGTTCTTGACCAGCGGACGTTTCGCGCGCTCGCCGGAGCACTGCTCGCGTTCGTGATGGTGGTCTTTGCCGGCCCGCCGGTCATTCGCTGGTTGCGGCGCAAGAAGATCGGGGATACCGGTTCGACCGATGCCGAGTCGTTGCGCGCCGCCGCGGGCAGCAAGAGGAGCACTCCGACGATGGGTGGCATTCTGATCTGCGGCGCGATCGTGCTGTGTACGGGACTTCTGGCCGACGTGCGGAACTTCTACGTTGTGCTTGGTCTGGTCGTGGTGATCTGGCTCGCGCTCCTCGGCGGGGTGGATGACTGGCTCAAGCTCACAGCAGCAAGCCGACCCGGCGGCTCGCGCCAGGGCTTGCACGCCTGGGAGAAACTGGTCTTTCAGTTCGGGCTTGGTTTGCTTGTCGGTTACTTCGTTTTTAAACACGGCGATAATCCTGATGTTGCCCAAGACATGGGGCACGTTCTCAACCTGCCGTTTCAGAATACGTGGCGGCGCGTGCAGGGTGGCGCGGGGTGGGAAGCAAACTCCGCGCTGATCTACCTCGGCATGCCCATGTTCATTCTCTTCGCGGTGTTGATGGTGGCGGGCATGAGCAATGCCGTGAACATCGCCGATGGAATGGACGGTCTGGCGGCGGGCACAACAACCATCGTGGCGATCGGGATCGTGGTGCTGACGCAGATCGCGGGTGATGATGAGGTCGCCAAGCTGCTGCTTGTGCCCAGCGTGCCGGGTACCGATGAACTCCTGGTTCTCGCGGCGACTGTTGCGGGCGCGTGCCTTGGCTTTCTCTGGTGGAACTGCCTGCCCGCGCAGGTATTCATGGGTGATACCGGCTCGCTCGCGCTCGGCGGCGTGCTGGCCTACATCGCCGTTGTGGTTCGGCAGGAAGCCCTGCTGCTCATCATGAGCGGGATCTTCCTCGTCGAGATCGGCTCGGTGGTCCTGCAGGTCGGCTACTTCAAGTACTCAAGGGCCCGCACCGGGACGGGCCAGCGGCTATTCAAGGTTGCACCCATTCATCACCACTTTCACATTGTGGGCTGGACAGAGCAGCAGGTTGTCAGCCGCTTCTGGATCGTCACCGGCATCCTGGTGGTGCTCGCCCTGGCGATGGTGAAGGTCCGGTAAAGCGTGTGGTTTCTTACATAATAAATATTTAGTTATTAGTATTGATCTGCAACAACATGCGCCGCAGCAGCACCCGATCCTGAATCGACCCATGCTCGCCCGGCTCGACCGTTGCCCGCAGTCGCGCGCCGGGCCCGAGGCGTCCAAGATCAGCATTGACAGCGATGACCGGGCTTTGCGCGTTCAGACGACCCGTGGCCACGATCATGTTGCCGGGCACAACCGACAGCGTGACCAGGCAATCACCCCACGCCCACGAACGTTCTTCCAACGCAACCCAGCCGCCGATGCGAACCGCCGATTCGGGAAGTGGCCATTCGACGGTCATCGGGCCGGGCAGAATCAGATCATCGGCACCCAGATCCGAACCGAGTGCTGTTCCGAGCGTGCGGGTCTCCACCGCGTAGAGCGTCCGACGCCCGGGCGCGGCGCGCTGCTCAGCAATCTGAATCGCAGCCAGCGGCAGAACGCGCTCGGCGGCAAAGACGACCGCCCGCAACTCGGCCGTGCTAAAGCTGATTGATTCACCAGGAAGCGAGCTCGATTCCTTGGGTGTAGGCTGCGGGCTGGGTCCTTCGAGCGTGATGCGACGCGTGGCGGAATCGATGGCGATTCCCGGAACCGCGATGAGTGAACCATCATTGAGCCACGCCGCGATCCCGCGAAGCGGCCGCGCCGGATTCGACAACTCGATCTCAGCAATCTGACCGATCGGAAGCGAAGACTTGGCGAGCTTATCCGGCGCGGTTGTCGATGCCGGGGCAATGACGACCGTGCCACCGAGCGATTCGACAAATCCCGTGAGCCGATCACCGTTGGCAAGGATGACAACATCCGATGCAGTCGGGCCTTTGCGCATGACGGCATCTGCCGGTAAGAGCGCGATGCGGGCGATGTTGTCAAGATTTAACGGACGCACACCGAGGAGCGGGCTTGACCAGTTGAGGATCTGACCATCGGAATTTTTGCCCGACCCGGGCTCCGGCTGATCGGGCGCACCCGCGATGCGCTGACCATCGACCAGTTGCACCCACGAGTGAAAGACCGATGGTGCGCTGAAGTTCGCAAGGTCATCTTCGGACCGGCGCTGATCAGTGGTGACACGAACAGCGGCGCGCCGACCGGGGTTGGGCGACGCCTTGGCGGGCGGATTGGTTGCCTGAGAAGCAGTAACCGAGGGTGTGGGCTGTGCAACCAGCGGCTCAATGATCCACCCCGGCTGCGTAAGGGCCAGCACCTTATCAAGAGGAAGCGTGGAGCGAACAGGAGTTCCCCCGCCGTCCCCATTGACTCCGGCATTAGGCTCGAAGAAGACAATCTCCCCTGCCCCGATGCGGCCAAGTGCGCCCGGTGAAAGTCGTTGCAGCGCGATCGGTCGCGCCCGAAGCTGGTCATCAATCATCACCATCGAGAGCAGCGGCAACTCGGGTGCCCGCGCAGGTTGAGTCGCAGCACGCGGCGCTGCGATTGCCAGCGGCTGCATGAGCACAAACGCCTGAAACACCGCGGGGAAAATGGTCGGCAAGGTGTAGATCATTTCTGAAAGATCGGCAAAAACCGCTTGGGCATCTGTAAAACAATGAGGGCCATGGCCGTGCCATACGCCGGTCCGACGCTCGGGTCATCCCACGCACCATCTTTGCGCTGCGTGCGGATCATCTCCGCCCGAACCGCGGGCCACCAGCGCGCCCACGCCTCGCCACCCGCAAGATACATCGCCTGCACGGAGTAGTAGTGCCCATAGTGGTAGTGCGCAGCCGTATTGATGTTGTTGCCGGGCGCGGCGGTGGTGAGCAGGTATTGCACACCCCTGTCGATTGCCTCATCCTTATAGATTCCCGCGTAAAAGAGCGTGGCCACACCCGCTGCCGAACGCGGCCACGCTGAAAAACCGGAGGTCAACTGATAGCGGAAACCGCCATCAGAGTTCTGACATTGCTTGACGTACTCGACCGCCTTGTCGATCGTCTCTTTGGGCACTTCAAGACCCGCATTACGCGCCGAGCGCAGGGCCATCACCTGACAGATCGTCACCGACGAATCAGCATCGAAGGGCACGGGGTTGTAACGCCACCCGCCCTCGTTGTTCTGGCTCCGCTCGATCAGCCGCACCGCTTTGATGAGTGCTTCGTGGACGCGCTCCGAGAGGCGCGTTTCGCCTCCTCCTTGCGTCATGCCATACACCTCGCCCAGAAAGAGCGTGGCGAACCCGTGTCCATACATGGGTCCGTTCGAGCTGTCGGCGGCAATGAGGCCCGTCTCGGTGCTGCTGGCGAGCACGAAGTCGAGCCCCTTGGCAACTTGCTTGGAATACTCGCCGCGACTCGGCGTGTTGCCATCGGCCATGAGGGCCAGACAGGCCAGCGCGGTCACGGCGACATTCTTCCCGAACCGGCCCGAACCAAACGATCCATCGGGACCCTGTTCGGTGACAAGAAAGGCCAATCCCTTCCGAACGGCCTCGTCAAGTTCGGGAGTGATTTCATTCTCGAGCGCTGCGTTCTCGGCGGTCTTGACGGTTTCGGCCCTGGGCTTGGCCGCATCGGCGGGCGCGGGAGCCTGGTCAGGTTTAATGACCGCGGGGGCCGGGATCGGAGCAGGCGGAGCAACAGGTGGCGCCGCTTCCGGCTTCGCGCCAAAGCTTGTGAGCGCGAACGCGGCGACGATCATGATGTGGTTGGCGAGCCGCGGCGTGTTCATACGGGAAGTTTCAGATGGGATTGCGATTTGTGAATCGATCGTGCGCTCGGTACGGGCCAAAGGCAAACGTGATGTCGCGGCGGATCATTTCCGTTCTTCCGCCAGCCTGCGGTAATACGCCTCGGTCAGCGCCTTGTATCGGGAACTGAAGGGATCATCGGACCCCTGCAGCAGCATGTCGCGCACGCGTGCTGGTAGCGCGCCCCACGCCGCGCGTGCCGAATCGAGCCCGGGACGGAGCGTGCCTTCCTGCTTGGGTGGACTTTCCGATTCCTTGTTTCCATCACCGGGCTGGCTCTGCTGGCCCTGCTTGCCGCCGGGCTTCTTCTGGCTCGGTTGATTCTTGCCCTGCTGCTTGTCCTGCTGCGACTGCGAAGATGAACTGCTTGAACTCGACGACGAGCTTTGCTGCTGTTGGAGACTTGAGAGAAGCTGATCCAACCGGCGGATGACATCTTCCTGCACGCGCTGCGTATCAATGCCCGTGTCTTTCGCGGTGTCGAGTCGCTTGGCGGCATCACCCAACAGCGCGATTGCCTGACTGAAGGCCTCGCCCATCTCTTCACCACTCAGCAGGCGATCAAGATCGGCACGATTCGGATCGCCCGTTTCAGATGGTCGTGCAGGCGCATTGGTCACTATGTCACCAGGTTTCGATAGATCTACGCCGGGCGCGCTCGCGGGGCCCGGCTTGTCGGGCTTCACGCCGAGCAGATCGTCAAGAGTGGGCACAGCGGGCAGAACCACTGACGGCGTGACGGGCTTGGCCGTGGTGGGTGCCGGCGGGGGCGGGCTGGTTGGCTCGGGCTGTTGAACAGCCGCGTGGGCCGAAAGAACGAACGAAAGTGTGGCAAAGGCAACGGTCAGCATGGGTGTACCTGCAAGCATCTACGGTCGCAAATGAATCACGGACTGATGCGGAACGTACTCAAGAGCAATGCGCGACACGCGCGGTTTACGACGGACTTTCAGGAGCATCGCCGGGTCTGGGTTCATCGGTGGCGGGCGTATCGCCTTCTTGAGGGCCTTCCGGCTGTCCCGGTTTGGGGGGCGCGTTCTTGGGTTTTGCAAGCCGCTCAAGAAGTTCGGTGCCTCGATCGGCAAGCTCGCGTTGAAGCTTGGCCACATCTTCGAGCGCGCCCGCATCCGGCTTGGTACTCTCCGCCGAAGATCGGGTCAGGTCGGCGGCCTCTTGCTGCATGGCGCGGAGCAGCTTGATCTCCGCCGCGGGCGGTACAACCGGCTGCTGTCCCTGACCGCCGCCCCCGCCGCCGCCCGCCTGTTCGCGCTCGCGAAAGGGCTTGTCGTTCTTGGGTTTGTCGAGTGAGGCGACCAGCGATTGCAGCACGCGCACCGCGGCGGTCTCATGCCTGAGCACGGTCTCGGTCGCATCGCCCTGCGCCAGCGCATCGGCCGCCTGTCGTGTGAGTTCGTCAAGCCGATTGTGTGCGTACTCAAACACCTTCGCCTGTGCGATCTCCGCCGTTTCGGTGCGGATGGCGGTCAGCGACTCACGCAGCGCGGCCTGTTCAACACCAAGCTCGCGGGCCGCGGCCTTGTTCCGGCGATTGGCTTCAGCTCCGACGAGCGGAGCTGTGCCCTCACGAATCGAGATCTGCACACGCAGAGCGTCGGCGTATCGACCCTTGAGTTGCTCGCGCTTGCGCTCCTGCTCGCGCTCCGCGGCCTGCTCGTCGGCCTTGTTCGCCTCTTCCAGTGCATCGTTCAGCTTGTCGAGACTCAGTTGCTCCTGCGCTTTCACTTCGTCTTCGTTGATCGGCTCATCGCGCAGCCCAACGGCCGCCGCCGATTGTGCATCGGCCGCGCGCTCGATCAACTCGGCGATTCTCTCGGCATCGCGCGGCCCTTCCGCGGCCTGATCCAGCACACCCAGCGTGTTCTGGTGAAGCCGGACCATCCCGGCGTCCAGCCCCTTGAACGACGCGGCCTCAATCGCGCCATCGAGCGCGGCGAGCTGGTCTTCCTGCTGCCGAATCAACCCGCGAATCGAGTCGATGAGGCTGGCGAGAAAACGCCGCAGAACTTCGTCGCGATTCTCGTTGGCCTTTTCGAGATCCTGAAGCATCTGCTCCATGGATTGGATCGCCTGCTGCTGACGTTGCTGGGCGTTGTTGGTCTGATTTTGCTGCGCTTGCTGCGCGGCCTGCTTCATTTTCTCCGGGGTCTGCTCGCGTTGAGCACGCTGCGCCGCCTGCGCCATCGCCTGCGCGCCTGCCGGGTCGCTCTTCTCCAATTTCTGTTCGCGCTCGAGCATCTTATCAACAGCCTCGTTCAGCTTCTCGGCGAGCTGCTCCTGCTCTTCAGCGATCTGTTGCAGTTGATCCTTCTCATCCTGCGACAGTTGATCAGACTTCTTGCCGGTGGTCTGCTGCCCGGTCTGCTGGGTGCGTTGTTGGAGGGCCTTCTGTTCCTGAATCATCTGCTCAAGCGCACGTTTCGAGGCGTAGGTGTCTTCACCCTGGTCGAGCATATCGATGAGCTTGGCGAGTTCTTCACGAACCTGTTGCTGGGCTTCGTCGGCCTTCTCGCGCTCTTGCTTGCCCGCATCTGGCGCGGGGCTTTCCTGCGCTTCGGCCGCGGCCGCCTGACTGAGCGATTGCGAAGCCGCGTTCGACTCCTCACCTGCCGTGTTCAACGCGTCATCGGCCTGCCGAAGAACATCCTGCAGAGCCTGATCGTTCAGCGCATTCTCGCGAACGCGCTCGCTCGTGCGTTCGAGTGCTTCGGATTGCCGCGCAAGTCGTTCGGTCAGCCCTGCCTGTGTGCGTTCGGCGCGGCGTGCCTCAGCAGCACCGGGCTTCGAGACCGCCTTGTTCAGTTCACGCTGATCTTCATCGACCTTCACCGCGGTTCGACGGATTGACCCAAGATCGGCCCACACCTGCTGCACAAGCTCTTCACGCGACATGATGCGCAGCTTGCGCGGTGCCGATCGGGCCACATCGTGACGAACACCGCCCAGTTCATACGCATCGGCCGCCGCCGCAGTGATCCAGAGTTCATCACCCGGTTTCAGATCCATCGTGCTCAGGTCAAGTGTCTGGCGGACAACGATGCGTCGCGAGTCGGGCAGTGATGGCGGAATCGTCGCGGCGGGCACGAGCGAGGCGGCATCGAGACGTGCAAGCTCTACGCGGTCATCGGCCGGCTCGGCCGTGGCTCCTTCGGACGTGCTTGGTTTGCGCGCCAGTTGGCGTTCAAGACCAGACCACAACAGCCCGACATCATCGCGCCCTTCACCCGCAAGATCGACGATGGCCGTCGAAAGCACGGCCTTGTCTTCGCTCGGTGTGGTGACTGTTGCGGTCGGTGGGTTGTCCTTGAGCGTGTCGAATCGGAATGACGACTCTTCAGCACCACTGATGCCGTGCTCATCAGTCGCCTTGATGCTGAAACGCACCGGCTCAGACAGTATCCAGCGAAAGACCCACTCGGCACCGGTCGTTTCGAGCTCGGCCCTCGCAGATTCGGGCGTTGCTTCGTTGCCCGTCCATAGGGCGAGCGCACCCTGACCGAGCGCGCGTTCGATCCACACGTTCGCATCCGGCACAATCGGCGGCAGGTTCGGCACTTCTTTGTTCAGCTTGATCCGCATCGTAACATGTGAGCCGGCGAGGATCGGCGCTGGCGCCGATCGCTCATCATTGCCCGGACCAAGATCCAGCGTGCCGCTGGATTTGGCCAGATCAGGAAACCGATCCGCCAGTGTCGCGGCATACGTCGGAAGCCGCACTTCCGCGCTCGCGCTTCGCACAACTGGGGGCTCGACCAGCAGCACCTGCGCCGGTTCGGTCTGGTCATCCTCGGTTTCAAACCAATACTCCAGCACAACATCCGTCTTTCGCGGCGGCTCATCACGCGCCGAGGTCGTCTGCTTCAGCTCAACTTCGGCCGCGAGCCCCGAGGGCTCGAGCAGCCGCTCGAAGAGGTAGCCGGTTCCGGTCGAGGCCGATAGCGCATCCTGCTCATCAAGCCGCACCGCCTTGTCCTGACTGGTCAAAAGCACGCGCCGAACCGGCCCGGGTGTTCCATCGATAATGGTCCGGTAGCGTGCCGCGACACGCGTCTGATCGACCGTTGTGTTAAACCGCGTAAGCGCAGCGCGAAGGGCGAGGGCGCTCCCCAAAGGGTGAACCTCGGTGTTGGTGATATCCAGCACCCCGGTTCGGCGTGGCCACTGCGCCTGCCCGAAGGGCCACAGAAGCCGCTCCGCACCGATGCGCGTGAGGTTCGGCTCAAACGCGCCGATCGCCGCGACTGCAACCACCGCACTGGCCATCAAGCCCAGACTTCGCAGCGTGCGGATAGGCGCAACAAGTCCTGCGGCCTTCAGACCGCCAAGACGGCGCGTTGCTTCACGGATGACCGGCTCAGAAAGTCCGCGCGAAACATCGCCCGCAGGAGCTGCGGAGAGTTCGAGCCCCGAAGCAAGAACACCCTGAAGACCTGCCGCGCGCCCGGCCTTGCTCTGCTCGACACGGAGAGCCACTTCGGTAAGCGGGGGGTTGAAGCGGACGGCGGGCCACACCGATCGACGCAACGCAAGAAAGAGCGTGCCGAGTCCGACCACCCAAAGCACCGCGCGAATGGGCGCGGGGGTGCGGAGGATGTAGTCGGTCAGACCGAGCACCAGCAAAAGACCGAGCACGCACGCAACCAGCCACCCGATGCGCTGGGCGACAAGTAGGTTGCGCGCGGTGCGTCGAAGTCGGTGCAGCCAGAGGTTGGTCGAACCTCCGGATTCATGGTTGGTGGTTGAAACCTCGGTCATGCAGGATCTTTCGTGGGGCGTTGCGCCGTGAGGAGCATCAGGCTTTCCAACTCTTCAGTATCGACCATGATGGTGATACCGTCGAGAAGCGAACAGGGTGATTAGTGCCGAATTCCATAAATTCCTGCCGCTTCTCGGTTCGGGCCGTATCAGTACAAATGGCCTTTCCCGTATCCCCTCTCCCGGCTCAGGCCAGGCGAAGCAGGCGGCGGCCAATCCATTCCGCCGTCAAGAGCAAAACGACAATGATCAGGGCCAGAGGCGTATCCCAGAGGGTTTGAATATCGGGTTCGCCTGCGAGCTTCAACCGGCGGTTGGGCAGCAGTGTGGGCAGTTGGCGGAGTTCGTCGGTTGTGAGGATCTTCCCGCCCGTGGTCTGGCTGAGAATGGCCAGCAGTGGGTGGTCGGTCTGCGGTTGGCGCATCTCATCGTCGGGTTGCCAGACCTGCACACCAACGCTCAGGGTGGTGCCTGATCCGGGCGATTGCGCCAGCAAGAGCGGATCAATCGCTTCAACGCGATATCGCCCAGCCTGCGTCGGAATCCAAGTCGCCGCAAAGACCCTCGAGGTCGGTCGGCCGCTCCCCCCCGTCCCCCCCGCCCCCCCCGTGCCGGATGAAGCCGCCTCCGGAGTGAGCGTGAGTTCTGCGGATTCATTATCACTGCCCGGATCGGTATTGGCTGCATCGGAGGTGTCAGAATCAGGACGAGCAGACGCAGCGGCGGGCCTGATGCGCACCTTGATCGACTGCGGCTGCGCATCCACCAGCGATTGGTCCAGCAGCGTCACCTCGATGCGTATCGGTCGGTCGGTCTCACCTCGATCGGGCAGAGCTTGAAGAATCGCGGGCTTGCCCGAGCGGGCCACGCTCTCACGCCCCAGCAGACGAACGATCTGAAGCCAAAACCGCTCGGTGAAGAACTCGCCCCGCCCATATCGCCAACGCCAGATCTCATCGGTGGCGACATAGACAATCCGCCCCGCGCCAAACCGCATTGACATCACCAGCGGCGAATCGTTGACCGTTGATGCTGCGGTGGCCCGCGTACCCGTGTCTGCCGGCTGTCCGAGCGACGGACGCGCCACCGCCAGCACCTCCGTCGTCGGCTTGAGTGAACGTCGATCAACCTTCTGCGCCCATTGCAACTGTGACCACCCAGTCGCCGGATCAGACAGCCTTCGCGGCCACCACGAACCATCAACCTCCGTTTCCGCAAGTCGAAGAACACCGAGCGAATCCGCCGCGGGAGTGGCGAGCATGTTGACCGGCTCGCCCCACTCTTCGGTGCGTGCGTCGGTTGAAGTTCCTGTTGGCGAGAGGCTGGCCGCGGTGAAGGGGATCAGATCAGCCAGCGGAGTGCTTCGCCAGGCATCGGGCACCGCGCCCTCGCCACCGATCCACACGAGCCCGAGGCCCGAGGTCGCCACTCGATCACGAATCTGGGTGAGCTGTTCGTTTGTGAACACGCCGGGGTAGACATCGCCGAGCATCAGCACATCCCAGTTGGCCCATTCTTCCGGACTGTTGGGCAGAGCATCAAGCGTCTCGGTACCTTCCTGAATGTACCGATGACCGGGAGCCAGCAGCGTGACCGCCGACGAGACCGAGGGTTCGCGGATCAGGATGTTCTTGAGGTAGCGATACTCCCAGCGCGGATAGCCGTCGAGGTAAAGAACCCTGAGCGGTCGATCAACCAGCTCAAGCGGAACTTCAACGCGGTTGTTCTCCTCGACCAGATCGGCCGCGGGCGCGCCCGTGCTGGTCGTCGAGGGCTTTACACGCACAGACCAGTTGCTTCGCCCCGCAATTTTCGGAAGCGTCTCAAGGGTCGTCGTCGCCCTCCGCTCGTCGAGGACGTTGCCCGTCCCCGCTTTCGATGAACCAACCTCCGGCATCTGTTCAAACGTCACTTCGCGCGTATCGAGCACCTCGCCACTGGCAACATCGACAAGTTCAACCGTCGCCGTCGGGGCCGGCTCACCGGGCACGATCTGGCCCAGCCGCTCAACCTCGACTACAACGGGAACTGTGTCATTGATAAACGCCGTCCGCGGAGCCTCGGCATGGCGTATCGCCAGATCGGCAACACCCCGGTCGCTCCCCAGCGCAAGGGTAAAGACAGGCACCTTCTCCGCCTCAAGCCGACGCATCAGCGCTCGTGACGGTGGCTCGATGCTCCGCCCATCGCTCAGCACAACAACCCCCGAGAGCGGGCGCGCCGCGGCACGCTTCAACGCTGTCTCAAGCGCACGGTTCAAATCCGTCCGTCGTCCCACCGGATCACCGAACTCGGGCAACGAACCCGACGGCTGATTGGTCTTGCCGGCCTCCCACGCGGTCGAGTCAAACCCCAGCCAAACCACCACACGATCGGCGGCCAACTTGTCCCAGACTGGTCTGGAAGCCTCAAGCGCGGCCTTCAGTTGCTGATCGCGGCTGATCCGGGTGCCGGCTGCATCGTTCACATCACGCACGGCCAGCGAGGCCGAGCGATCGACCAGCACCAGCACCCAGTCCGATTCCTCAACCTCGTTGGGCCTGAGCAGGCGCGGGCCAGCCAGTATCACCGCCAGCGCCACCAGCGCCATCGCACGAAGGGTTCCGAGCGCGATGCGAGCTCCGCGCGGTCCTTCTAATCGCCTGTAGCACACCCAGCCCAGCATCGCGGCCCCCAACGCCACCAGCACCCATCCCCACAGCGGAAGTTCATACGCAAAGCCGAACTCCACACCCGGCTCGCCAATGCGAAGCCGATCAAGTCGCAGCAGCCAGTTCAGCATGTCGCTCACGCCGTCACCCTCCCGCCATCATTGGCGAGGCCAGCAGCCGCGATGGACCGCGTGCTGGTCGCGATATCGGCATGGCTGGCGCGGCGCGCAAGCAAAATCTCAACCACCGCAAAGAGCAGCGCGCCAATCAGCAGCGGCAGATCGATCGGAGCCCCACGCTGGCCAGAACTGAACAGACCCGCCAGCGTGCGTTGAACTCCCTCGGCCGGTGTCGTCGAAGCGATCGGTGTCCCGGCCTCCGATCCCATCCACACAATGGCATCAACAGTTCCCGAACCTGCTCCCGCGCTCGGCGCAGTTCGCGAACCTCCCGGCTCTACCACCGCGGTGGCAAGAAGCTCGCCAACGGCCTGCTGCGTCTGCGGGGCAATGCGGCTCGCACGAGCATCCGGATTCACAGCCACCAGCGCGCGGATCGTCCCGAGTTCATCTCTGGCCGCGAAAGCCCCCGCATGGCGCAAGGCCTGCGAGACCGTCCCGGTCTCATCAATCGACACAACGCCTGTTCCCGATTGCCGATCCGGCTTGTCGCTACCCGAAGCCCCGGTGGTCGCGATCTCACGCAACTCAACCGTCCGTTGCGGCGCAACCGGACGTGAACCCGCAACACTCCACCACGACCCCCGCGCCTGTCCAACACCCTGACGGATTGTCTCTTGAAGCAGCGGCACCATCAGCGGCTTGGCCGGAAGGTCGCTCCAATCCAGACTCAGCGCAACACCAAGATAGACCAGCAAACCCGGCTCGCCCCCTCGAACACCCACCCCGCCACCAACCCCAGCACCGCTCGGCCGCCCGGCCCACATGATCGCTGGCCCATTCTCCAACCTCAGCAGCACTTTGCCGCTCTCACCCGTATTTTCAAGTGGAAGCGCGGCGCGCACCGTCACCGGCCGAACCAGCTCATCAAGCTCGCCGCGAACAAGCGCGAGCAGGTCGGGGCTGCTGGTGTCGGGCGTCGAACTCGACGAACCACCCCCACCAACCCCACCACCTCCCGCGGCACCATCACCACCCGGGTTCTGGCTTGTCGGTGCTGGCGCTATCAGCCGGCCGTCGGTCACCGCCCGCGACTCTCGCGGCAGGTTCCACTCCGCCGGAAGTCCCAGCCCTTTGCTCATCGCGTCGGTCCACAGATGAACCGTCATGGCCGGCGGCGGGGCAACCACCACCACCCCACCAGACGAGAGAAACAGACCGATCCTCGCCCACGAAGAGTCCTGCAGCAGATCGGGCCGGGGCAGCACCACCGCATCCAGCCCGGCCAATCGTGCCGCGTCGATGGATGCCGGGTCAATATCAACAACATCGATCCCACTTCCCACCCGATCACCCGTTGGCGAGAGGGCCAGCCGCGTCCACGATGCAGGGTCGAGCTTGTCCGCGGCTGCGTCGCTGAACCGTGTCGGCCCAACAACACCCACGCGCAGCGCTTCGCGAAACTCGATTGGTCGCCGCCAGACGTTATCCGCCATCAGCGGGTCGTTGTCGATACTCGCCACGATGAGTCCCGATCCCGATGCCCGCCCGACAGTCGCGCCAGCCACACCGCGCGCCCGCGGAATCGTTGCAACCACCATCGCGCTCTCTTGGCCGGATGCCCACCTCACGACCGTCTTTCCGACCGCCTCTCCAGCCCCGCTCCGCTCACCCGGCAATGGCGCAAGGCTCTCCGATGATGCCGATATCACCCGTGTTTGCAGCGTGGTCGTCGCGCCCGGGAGGTCCGATCCGCTGCGGCGCAACTGCACACGCACAAGATCGGCCGCACCTTCACCGTCGCCCGATTCACCCACCACGACCGAGCGCAACGGCTCAACACCAACAATCGCAACATTGGCCGCCGCCGTTGCGTTGTCGGGTGTAGAGGCAAGCAGCTTCACCCCTGCGGGCAGGCGCACCCCCGCCATCATGTTTGACTCCGAACCCGTTCCCGAACCTGAAAGTTCAAGCGAACCTTCGCGAAAGTCGCTGAACACAGCCACATACGTGCGTGCAGGGTCCGAAGCAGACGCTCCCGCCCCATCGCTCGACCCCGCTCGCGACATGGCCTCGGCAATCAGCCGCATCGCGCCTGCGATATCGGTACGTGAATCGGTCGCCTGAACGTCATCAATCAACTGCGCAATCGAGGCCAGATTAGGGCTTGGCGGAATCACCATCGCATCGGCCGGCCCGCCCAGCGAGATCAACCCCACGCGATCGCCCTCACCAAGGCCGAGGTTCGATGTCCCCACACCCATCCGCGCATCGCGCAGGGTGTTGATCGCCGCCTTGGCCGATTCCTTGTGCCGCTGCAACGCGGTCTTGCCACCATCCGCGTCGGACTTCAGCCCCGAGGTCATCCCGTTGTCAATCAGCAGATAGAGCGTGCGCCCGCCCCGATCGCCGCCCAGCCTGCCCAGCAACGGGCGGCCGATCGCAAGGCCCAAGAGCGCAAGGATCAGGCAGCGGCAGGCCAACAGCAGCCACTTCTCGAGCATCAGCCGTCGCCGCTGTCGTCGATACGCCTCCAGCAGAAACCGCATCGCTCCCCACATCACCGGTTTGCGCCGGCGGTGCATCAGCAGATGAATGATGATCGGGATCGCAATGCAGGCAACTCCCGCAATCGCCAGCCCAGCGTGCAGAAAGGTCATCGGCACACGCCTTCCCGCTCACTCAGCGCGCACGCTGGCCCGCCCGCGTCTTCACAACGCACCGCACCAGCACCACCGCGCGCAGCCATCGGTTTTCTCACCCGAACTTGCTCCTCTTGATCACCGAGTTTCGCCGCGCCATAAAGGCCGCCATCGGCGGCCCGAGCCAGTCGTGCGTGTTGACGAGTTGGTAGTCGAAACCAAACCCACGCGTGATCTTTTCGATCTTGTCAAGATGCTCGGCAAACACCTCTCGATACGCCGCGCGAATCGCCCGCGGGTCAACCCGGAGCCGCGGCTCACCCTCAAGCCCTTCAAACGGCGCAACCTCTGAGAGATCAAAGTCCCGCTCGCGATTGTCAATCGTCTGAAAGACCAGCACATCGTGCCGCCGGTGTCGAATGCGCGCCAGAGCCGACCGAAACTCCTCCGCATCAACATACAGATCGCTCACCAGCGCAAGCAGACACCGGTTGTTCAGTTTACTCAATGTTTGATCCACCACCCGCCCCAGGTTCGTCGGGCTCTGCACCGGCTGCACGCTCAGCGCGCCCACCACCTGCCGCCACGTCCCCTGCGCGCTCGACCGCTTCAGCATGGCCCGAACCTCATCGGCAAAGACCACCAGGCCCACGCGGTCGCCCTGGTGCAGCGACATGTAGCTCAACGCCGCCCCGATCGCCGTCGCATGGTCAAACTTGCTCCAGTAGGCCCGCCCATCCGGACTGGTCTTACGACCCGCGCCGCTCGCTTCAGCAAATGAACGTGACCCAAACCCCATCGAGCCCGATGAATCGACCATCACGATCAGATCGAGGTTCGTCTCCTGCTGATACTGCTTGAGGTGCAACTTATCAGAACGCCCATACACCTTCCAATCAAGGTGTCGAATGTCATCGCCATGGACATACGGACGGTGCTGGGCAAACTCCACTGAAAATCCCTGAAAGGGCGACTTGTGCGCGCCGGTCATCACCCCTTCAACAATCATCTTGGCCCGCAACTCAAGCGTCCCGAGTCGTGAAAGCGTCTGTGGGTGCAGGTAGAGCTGCGCATCCGCCTCAGGCAGCCGCGCCAGCCCGTGGCCGCGCATCACCGGCGCACCCGTAGCTGCTGCGGCTTTTCCGCTCCGCTCCGCTTCGCCCCTGTTCGCTCCAGCAGCCTGACTCCGTTCGGCTTCGGCCATGATGCTGGATGGTACCGCCAGTGGGGCGTGTGCGTGGCGGAAACCGACCAGAAACACCCCACTCTCCTTTCCCCCTCAACTTCCCCGGCCAGCCATTCACCCAACGCGAAGTTCGTGCAAAGCCCGCCATTCGACTGGTCCGGACGCGCTCCCCATCCAATGCTCATGCAACTCATCCGGAGCACGATGTGAAGAGCCCAAACACGACCAGTCTCGAACCGCAACCCGACCTCTCACCCGTAAGGCCCGACAACTCGTCCGCAAAGGTTGATCGCCGTTTCTTCCTCGGCTCAACCGCCGCCGCCGCCATCTCACTCGGCGTCGGTGCCCACATCGCCCCCGCCACACTTGTTCAAGCCCCAGCCTCGCCCGTCACCCATCATCCGAGGCCTGCGCCCAAAGCCCGCAACGTCATTTTCATGGTCAGCGATGGCATGTCCTTCGGCACACTGACCCTGGCCGATATGTATTGCCGCCTGCACGAAAGACGCGAGAGTCACTGGATCGCTTTCATGCGCCGCCCCGGTGTGCGTCGTGGCCTCTTCCGCACCGAATCGCTTGATTCTCCTGTCACCGACTCCGCGGCGGCGGGGTCGGCCTGGGCCTGCGGTCACAAGGTCCGGAACGGCTCGCTTAACATCACCGACGATGGTGTTCAGCGGTTGCCCCTGCTCATTCAGGCCTCGCAGTCGGGCAAGGCCGTCGGGCTGGTCTCGACAACACGCATCACCCACGCCACACCGGCATCCTTCCTCGCCACCGTCCCCCGTCGAGATTGGGAGGGCCTCATCGCCCGACAGATGATGACCCGTGGGTTTGATGTCGCCCTCGGCGGCGGCTCGCGCTTCTTCCCACCCTCCTTGCTCAGCGAGCACCCCAGCACCAACCTCATCCACACACGGGCCCAGTTGCTCGAACTCGACAAGCTCTCCGCCGCCGACCCCGCCAGGTCTCAGCACCCCCTTCTGGGCCTTTTCGCAGACATGCATGTTCCTTACGTCCTCGACCGCGATGAGACCATCCCCTCTCTTGCGGACATGACCCAGTGCGCCATCGGCCGACTCCGCGATCGTCCAAACGGATTCGTGCTGCAGGTCGAGGGCGGTCGCATCGATCACGCCGCCCACGCCAACGATGCCCCATCATTGATCGCCGAACAGTTGGATTTCGACAAGGCCATCAAGGTCGTGCTCGACTTTGCGGCCGATCGTGATGACACGCTGGTCATCATCACCACTGATCACGGCAACGCCAATCCCGGCCTCACGATCTATGGCAAGGAAGCCCACGCGGCGCTGGCGCGAGTTCCGCAGGCCAAACACTCCTTCGAGTGGATCAAGCGGCAACTCTCCGATCTCAAGTCATCCGATGACCGTGCCGCCGCCGCGCCCGCGCTTCTCGAACAAGCGGCGGGCCTCAGCCTCTCCGCCGAAGAGAAGCGCTTCGTTCAATCAGCCTACAACGGACAGCGTACCGCGCCATTCATGGAACTTGCAAGCATCGAGCCCGTTATGGGTGGCGTGCTCGCCAACCACTTCGGGATCGGCTTTGTCAGCGGCAACCACACGTCCGACATGGTCGAGGTCACCGCCTTCGGCCCGGGTGCCGATACTCTTCCGCCCGTCGGTCACAACGCAGACCTGCACCCGATGATCGAGCGTGCCCTCGCGCTCGAACCCGGCAAGTTGCTCGATGACATGCGCGACCCCGTCGAGTTTCCCAAGCCCCCCTCCAACGATTAAGCCTACCCAACCATTCAGCCCTGCTGCGTACCCGTCGCGATGTTCTCCCAGTCCTCCAGCTCGCGTTGCATATTCGTCCGCGCCCGCTGCTCAAGTTCGCTCTGGAAGTATCGCGTGGCATACACGCGAGTCTTGGCCTGCATCCGGCGCAGAAACGCCATCCGACCTTCTCGAAAAAGCCCCTCCCCGGCCCACGAATACTCGGCGCTAATTGCACGTCGATACACGGCATACTGATCCTGCGGTGCGCCAAGAATCGAAAGGTCGATATCAGCCACCAGGGCCGCATCGCCCCGCTCAGGCTCGATGTTGTGGCGCGTAAACGCGATCAACGCGCGCACACGCTGCGTAAACTCCGGCTTGCACCCGAGCAGACCCGCGATCATCGCCGCGGCATCCGCGCTCCGCTCCTCGTTGTCGCTCCGCTCAGGAAAGAAGACGCAGTCGTGCAGCCACAACGCAAACTCAACCCCATCACGATCCTCGGCCAGCCCGCGAACCGAGTCGTACATCTCCAGAAGCTGAGCGATATGCTTCAGGTTGTGATACGCCCGCGGCGGGTGTCCATACATCGTCGCGAGCATTTCAAAAGTCAGGTCCGACTCGTGCGCGTTCTTAAAGACCCCCACCCGCTCGCACAAGCCATCCCAACGTTGTCGAAGGGCCTGATCCATGATCGATCGCTCCTGCGGCCGGGCCAATCGTTCCCGGTCCATCCACAACCACGCACCGTTTCCGGTATCCTGATCCTCGCTGCTCAACCTGAGATCTGAAACCCTTCACGTCATCTGCCAAACAAGCCCCATTGCACACCCGTCCTGCACGCCCGCAACGATATCCTGCCAATGAGCCCGCCTTTGCCCATCCCCTCCCCAACAACCAAGCCCACACACCGAACGACCATCAGCAGCCGTGCCACGTTCCTCAAGGAGTTCATCAAGTCTCCCGGCACGGTCGCGGCCATCGCACCCAGTTCCCCCGGCCTTGCCGCCGCCATGCTCAAGGGTCTTGATCTCGCAACCGCTCACACGGTCGTCGAGTATGGCCCCGGTACCGGTGCATTCTCGCGTGCCGTGCTCAACTCGCTCGGCCCCTCGTGGTTTGCCGATCCCACCGCGCGACGGTTCATCGCGATCGAGTACACCAAACCCCTCGCCGACATGCTTCAGGCCGATCATCCCGAGATCACCGTCATCCACGATTCCGCGGCCAATGTCGAGAGCATCTGCGCCTCACACGGTATCCGTGTCGGCGAGGTCGATGCGGTCATCAGCGGCCTCGGCTGGCCGAGTTTCACCGACGAACTCCGCACACAGGTCCTTGAAGGCACCGCCTGCGTGCTCAAGCCCGGCGGCGAGTTCCGCACGTTCGGCTACCACGTCGGTCTGCTCATGAAAGGCGCGTGGCACTTTCGTCGCGAGGCGCGAAGACTGTTCAAAGAGGTCCACATCGGGCGCGTGGTCTGGGGCAACATGCCCCCGGCTTTCGTCTACCGATGCGTGAAGTAAACGCGCTCACGCCAGGTCAAAGACCAGCAGCTCGGCTGTTGTACTGGCGGCGATCTCGATCGCCGCTTCACTCTCAACCGCCGCGCCATCGCCCGCTTCGAGCGGAGTGCCATTGATCGCGATGTCGCCCGTGACCACCTGCACCCACACGCCACGACCCGTCTCGATCGCGTGCTTCGCGCTCACACCCTTGTCAAGCGTTGAAACGTACATGCGTGCATCCTGATTGATGCGGATCGATCCTTCCGCACCATCGGGCGATGCGACCAGCCGCAGCTGGTTCCGCCGCTCAGCATCCGGAAACTCGCGCTGGTCATATGCGGGCGCGTGGCCGTGACGATCGGGCATGATCCAGATCTGCAACAGGTGAACGGGCTCAACCCGCGAGTCGTTCTTCTCGCTGTGAACCATCCCCGTGCCCGCGCTCAACCGCTGCACCTCTCCGGGCCTGATGATCTGCGAGTGGCCGGTTGATCCATCCGAGGCAATATCATCACCATGCCGAAGCGCGCCGCTCACGATGTAGGTAATGATCTCCATATCCTTGTGCGGGTGCGCATCAAAGGCCTGACCCGGCGCGACGAGGTCTTCGTTGATCACCCGAAGCGTGCGAAAGTGCATGTGTTTGGCATCACGATATGGCCCGAAGCTGAACGTGTGGTACGTGTTCAGCCAGTCAAAGTCGAAATGCCCGCGATCATCGCTCTTGCGCACCGTGATCATCAAGCGAGTCCTTACTTGAACACCCGAGCATCCGCAGAGATGCGCCCCGCACCGGTCAGTGCCAGGCCGATCAGCACCACACACAGGGTAAACGCGTACTCGCCCCCGCCGCTCAGCACGTTGAACTTGCCACCGTGCCCGACCGCAAACGCCACCGCCATCGTGAACGCGGCTGGCAGACACACCAGCCGCGTCAACAGGCCGACCATCAGAAGGATGCCGCCGAGAAACTCCGTCCCGCCGGCGACGTATGCGTTGACCTCGGGCATGGGCACCTTCTTGTCTTTCAGGTACGACGCGAACCCCGCAAGCCCGTGCCCACCAAACCATCCAAATAGCTTCTGCGCCCCGTGATAGAACAGAATGAACCCCACCATGCCACGAATGATCAGAAGCCCAACGTCGTGCTTTGATACCGGGATTGCTAAAGACACGTCCGTTGCTCTCCTCCGTGCTCTCCGCCCGTTCGCCCTGACCAGGTGATGCGCTCGTCCGCGCGAGCTTAAAACTCCGCCTGCTTCGGCGCACGCGGAAAGGGAATCACATCGCGAATGTTCGCCATACCCGTCACGAAGAGGATCAGCCGCTCAAAGCCGAGGCCAAACCCCGCGTGCGGCACGGTTCCGTAGCGGCGTAGATCGCGATACCACCAATAATCCTCGCGGTTGAGGTTCATCTCATCCAGCCGCGCATCCAGTTTTTCCAGCCGCTCTTCCCGCTGCGAACCACCGATGATCTCACCGATCTTCGGGACCAGAATGTCCATCGCCGAGACCGTCTCGCGCCCGGGCGCGCACCCGTCATCGAGCCGCATGTAGAACGCTTTGATGCCCTTGGGGTAGTTGGTCACGATGACCGGCAGCTTGAAGTGCTCTTCGGTCAAATAGCGCTCGTGCTCCGACTGCATGTCCGTGCCCCACTTGATGGGGAACTCAAACTTCTTCTTTCCAGACCTGATCGCGTCCTCCAGCACCTCGATCGCCTGCGTGTAGGTCACGCGCCTGAAGGGCGATTCGAGAACGTGCTTGAGCCGATCGATCAGCCCCTTCTCGATCCGCTCATCAAAGAACTTCAGATCGTCGCCGCGCTCATCAAAGACCGCCTTGATGCAATACTTCAGCAGCGTCTCGGCGATATCCGCATCGCGGGCCAGATCACAGAACGCCATCTCGGGCTCGATCATCCAGAACTCCGCCAGGTGCCGCGCGGTGTTCGAGTTCTCAGCACGGAAAGTCGGCCCAAACGTGTACACATTGCTCAACGCGCAGCAATAAGTCTCGACATTCAACTGCCCGCTCACCGTCAGGTGCGCTTCCTTCCCGAAAAAGTCATTGGCAAAATCAATCGTTGACGAGGCATCAGCATGAGCACCGACGATCGGCGGCGGTCCTCCTGCACTGGTGCCTGGTGCCTGCTGCCCACAGCCGGCTACCCGCGGCATGTTCACAAAGTCGAGCGTGCTCACCCGGAACATCTGCCCCGCGCCCTCGCAATCAGAGCCCGTGATGATCGGCGTGTGCACCCAGTAAAACCCGCGCTCATGAAAGAACCGATGAATCGCCATTGACAGACAGTGCCGCACACGTGCGACCGCGCCAAACGTGTTGGTCCGCACGCGCAGGTGCGCGACCTCACGCAGATACTCGAACGAGTGCGGCTTGGGCTGAATGGGATACTTGTCCGGGTCGTCAACCCAGCCGATCACCCGAACGGCGCTCGCCGCGATCTCGGCCCCGCCCTTCGGGTTGCTCACAATGGTTCCATCGCACTCGATCGCGCAGCCCGTTGCGAGTTTGCCAACCTCACTCGCGTAGTTGGCAAGATCGCCCTTGGCCACAATCTGAATCGTGTCGAAGCACGACCCATCATGCAAGGCGATGAAGCTCAGCCCGCCCTCAGCCTTGCTGTCGCGCCGCGTGCGCACCCAGCCTTTCACGGTCAGGTTCGTGCCCGGTGCGCCCTTCAGGGCATCAACGATGCGGGTCCAGGGTGTCGCTGCCGAAAGGGTGGTTGTGGTCATTCTGGTCTCAAAGAGTGTGTGTGTTGATCGATACAGGATACCCAGCCGCAGAGCGGCCGCCGGACACACCACTTTGAACTGGAGAGAAGCCTCCGGCACCGCAGGAACCGGGTCACAGGAACCAAGTGAGTCTTACCGTGCCGCCACCAAAACCAGCGGCCCGTCC
>JBBSBC010000009.1:0-35094 GCA_038251595.1 Phycisphaerales bacterium
CATATTGCGTCTGCATGCTCACGCCCTTGGGGTGAACTATCATAAGAACATTGATATTCGCAGAAACCTCACGAGTATCCGTATTAACACTTCTTACATCAAATAGCTCCTTCATCTGCTCAACAATCTGCCACGCGGGCGGTCCGCCCGGCTGACCTGTCATCGGACTGAACGGCGCACCCTCGATCGGGAGCCAACTCATCAGGCCCACAACTTTCTTCGGCGCATCCGAGAGCAGATACACCAGCCGCGTCAGGTCGTACTCAAGAAACCCTTCCTTGCTCGGATCGAAGAACGGAATCGTCTGCTGCTTGTCTGTGCTGTTCAGGCCGACAAGCCCGAAGTAGAGCCTCTGTCCCCCCGCACCCATCGGAACCCCCGCGATCCCCGCCTGATCGGCCCGGTCCTGCGCCTCGCTGAACGGTTCCGGATTGACAATCTCAAGCACGATCTTTCCATTCGAAGCCTGCTCATACTCACGCAGCATTTCCACAACGCGCTGAGCGTACGACTTCATCGAGGGCACATCGTTCGCCGCCTTCTCCGAATAATAAAGCGTGAGCGTGATCCGTTCCGGCAGCTTTCTCGCGATCTTCCGCGAACCCTCTGAAAGTGTGTACAGACTGCCCTCCGTCAGATCCACCCTGGCCCCGCGCAGCAGGTTCGTTCCGAGAACATTCACCGCAAAGAACAGCACGACCGCGGCCAGAAGTGCTGTAATACTGAGCAAACCCTTGTTCATCGTGATGGTCTCTATCGATTGATGGCCATCCCATGGATGGTCGTGTCATTTTACGTTCAACAGCCTCAGCCCGCCTTCTTCGCATCCACCATCACCGCTGTCCCAAACAAGCAGACCAGGATGAGCGTCGCGAAGAAGAGCAGGTCGCGAAGATCGATGACCCCCTTCGAGATCGAATCGAATCGCGTGAAGAATGAGAATCCCGTGATCGCATCGATCAATGTCTGCGGTGCCCAACTGTTCAGCACCTCCGTAACCGGTCCAAACCCCGCGAGCAGAAAGCCCAGACACGCCACCACGGTGCCGACAAACGCAATCACCTGATTTCGTGTCAGGGCCGATACCAGCGAACCAATCGCCAGGAAACCTCCCGCCATCAGCCAACTCCCCAAATACGCCGCGAGGATAATCCCGTTGTCCGGATCTCCCAGGTAGTTGACCGTGATCACCATGGGGAACGTGAGCACCAGCGCGATCCCGCAGAAGACCCACGCCGCCATGAACTTGCCCGCTACCGCCGCCCACAACGGAATCGGCAGCGTCATTAGCAGTTCGAGTGTGCCCTGCTTCCGCTCTTCAGCCCACAGGCGCATGCTCACGGCGGGAACCAGAAACAAGTAGAGCCATGGATGAAACCCAAAGAATGTCCGAAGGTCCGCCTGTCCACGCTCGAAGAACCCACCCATGCTCTCCGAAAACGTAAAGACGCCGCACAACAGCAGAAAGATCACAATGAAGACGTACGCGACGGGCGTGAGGAAGTACCCGCCTAGTTCGCGTTTAAAGACCGCCCACATCTTTCTCAACGCTCCGTTCACGACCGCACCTCCTGCGCATCCAGACTCCCGGGCGCGGTTATCGTCCTGAACACCTCGTCCAATCGCCCGAGTTCAACCTGAAGTTCTTCAACCGGCCAACCGCGCGCTCGCGCTTGAGCGCCAACTTCCGAAGCTATAGATGCTCGATCTTTCGGATAAACAATCATCGAAACACGACCACGGTCATTCGGATTTACTTCGACCGAATCGACCCCGCCCAGCCGCTGCAGATCCGCCCTCACCAGGCCCACATCCACCGAGCCAATCTTGAACTTCATCCGCACGGCATGGTGAAGCCTCGAGCGTGCGCACAACTCAGAAGGTGTTCCATCCGCAACCACGCGCCCGCGATCAATGATGATCGCACGCGTGCAGACCGCCTCAACCTCTTCAAGAATGTGCGTGCTCAGCACGATCGCCTTCGTCGGTGACATCCGCTGAATGAGCGCACGAACCTCGAACTTCTGATTCGGATCCAGTCCGTCCGTCGGCTCATCCATCACGAGCACTTCAGGGTCATGCAGAATCGCCTGCGCCAGTCCAACCCGCCGCTTATACCCCTTACTCAAGGTCTCGATGGTCTGTCGCATCACACCCTCAAGATGCACCATCGAAGCCACTTCTTCGATGCGCGACCTCCGGCGCTTCCGTTCAACTCCGCGAACCTGCGCGATAAAGTTCAGGAACTCCCACGGGGTCATATCCGGATACGCCGGCGCACCTTCCGGCAGATAGCCGATTTTCTCCTTCACCGCAATCGGTTCTTGTTCAACATCATGCCCGCAGACCACCGCACGCCCGGCCGTTGGTAAAAGATACCCTGTCAGCATCTTCATCGTGGTTGACTTCCCGGCCCCGTTCGGCCCGAGAAATCCCAGCACTTCCCCGCGCTTGACGGAAAACGAAACACCGTTCACCGCCGTCAGGGCACCGAACCGTTTGACCAGACCATTGATCTCAATCATGCCGCTCCCATCCGTACCCGAGGCCGCTGGCCCGTCGTTTCCGTATCTGCTCTTCGCTACATCAACCCCGACAAAACCTCACGAATCACGATTCACATCCCACAAGCAACAAACCCAGATGTCGTACCCCAATCGTCCCGCGCCGTCAACCAGCACCCCCCCGACGCCTACCGGCCTGGCCCAAACACTATGCCCACCATACGCTACGATGACACTCGAACACCTTTCCGTCAGTATTCACTCCCCCCATAGCTAACGTATTCACGTTGGTAAACTTAGCGTTATGCCAACGACCGCGATTATCGGCGCAGGTTTCTCCGGCACCATCACTGCCCTCAATCTGCTGGCTTTCGATGTCCTCGATCCCTCCCGCGTCGTCATGTTCGAGCGAGCTGGCAAGTTCGGTCCTGGGTTGGCCTATTCCACGCGGGCACTCGTTCACTACCTCAACGTGCCCGCTGGCAACATGAGCGCATGGGAACACGACCCTCAGCACTTTATCCGTTGGTTGCAGCACCGGAATCCCGCCGCCAGCGGTGCCTCCTTTGTTTCCCGAGGTTGGTACGGCGATTACCTTCGCGAACAGCTCGATGCGGCCCGTGTCCGCTTCCACGATCGACTCGAACTCAAGTCGGCGTCCGTTCTCGGCATTCACCCCCGTCCGGATGGTCGCCTCGATATCCACGATTCAAACAATCAGATCACCATCGCCGATCGCGCGGTCCTCGCGCTTGGCAACTTCCCCTCGCCACATCCTCCCGGCGCAACTCCCGCCCTCATCGGCCATCCGGGCTACATCAACAACCCTTGGCAGCCCGATGCCATCACCTGCATCCTTCCCCACGAACCCGTCCTCATGGTCGGCACCGGCCTCACCATGATGGATATCGTCATGCAGCTTCACGCTCGCGAGCACGCCGGACGCATGATCGCAATCTCACGCCACGGTCTCCTCCCACGTCCGCACCGCTCGCCCGCACGTCCGCTCGGCAACAAGCCCGCGCCCGACCTGCTGGCAAACTGGAACGGTTCCACCCGTCACCTCCTTCATCTCCTTCGCCAGGCCGTTCGCGATCATGCCGCTCGCGGCATAGATTGGCGCGATGTAGTCGCATCCCTCCGCCCGGTCACGGCCCAGCTCTGGCAGCGCCTTGATGCCCATGAACGTGCACGCTTCCTGAGTCGCATCCGCTCATTCTGGGAGGTGATCCGCCATCGCGCCGCCCCGGAATCTTCCGCCGCCGTCGCCGATCTTCTCGCCGCACGTCAGCTCTCGATCCGCGCCGGCCGCATCCTCTCCATTGAGCCTGTCGGCAGGTTGATCGAAGTGACCTTCCGACCACGCCGATCCGAGAACCGGCAATGCGTCCGCGTCTCCCGCGTCATCAACTGCCTCGGCCCGCAAACCGACATCTCCGCCATCAGCGACCCTCTCGTGCAACAACTCCGCACCGACGGTCTCATCACCGCAGACCCGCACGGGCTTGGGCTTGCCGTCTCTTCAAGCGGCGAATCGATCCGCCGCGATGGCACGGTCGATCCATCCCTTCTCGTGATCGGCCCACTCCGCAAAGGCCAGCATTGGGAAAACACCGCCGTTCCCGAGCTTCGCCGTCAAGCCGCCGAACTCGCGAAGCTCTGCATGGCTTCTCCCACCATCATCACACGCAACGCGGCCGCGATCGGCTACCCATCGGCCACCATCGCTCACCCCACATCGCCAGATTGATCATCGGCCACGCCAGGTTCCACAGCGTTCCCGGGCTTTGCATCACCTGCGCGATCGCTGCATCGCGGAACAGCGTCCTTGCAAACTCCGATCGACCAACGACCGAAACCGAATCCTTCATCCACGCCTGAAACGGCAGCGGAAAGCTCGCTTTAGGACGAACCACAACCGACTCAGGCAACATGGCCCTGAACGATTCTCGAAGCGCGATCTTCGTACGCGATAACCCACCTTCGAGCTGATACTTCTCCGACATGGGCATCCTCTCGGCCATCGCACAGACATGCGTATCCGCAAAGGGTGTCCGACCCTCAACCCCTTCCAGCATCGTCGCCGTGTCCAATCTCGCGAGCAGGCCAGCAAGGTTCACGCGACGATGAAATGTCAGGTGCGCTTGCAGGCCACTTCCCCCGCACAACCTTGCGCACGCGTCAAACTCTTCGGCATACCACTCGTACAGCGCAGAATCCTCCTCTAAACCTCTCCATACCTCCGGACGAAACACCTCAGCCTTCACCTCGGGCGTCATCCAAGCGTTCGACATCAACTGAAACGCTCCCCCCGCCTCTCCTTCCTCGTGCCCTGATGCCTCTATGCCTCGTTGCCTTCTTCTCTCTTCAAACTCGAACGCCATCCGCATCGGAAGTTCATACCCGCCGAACAGCTCATCGGCGCCCTCGCCTGAGAGGGCCACCACTTGCCCATCCGCACGCAGCCGACGTGCAACTTCGTTAATCGCGACCTCGTTCGGAGTGCTTAGCGGCACACCCAACCGACGAACCATTTCAGGCCATCGTTCCGTAAACAACCCCTCCGTCACCGCCGCGGCCGTATGCACCGTGCCAAAGTGCGCGCCCACCATTTCCGCGTACGCAAGGTCGCCGCGCTCAGCCTGATCATCATGCCCAGAGCAGTAGGTGCGCAGTTCGCCGTTCGAGTGCTCTCGTGCGATCGCCACGATGATCGATGAATCCAGACCGCCACTCAGCAGAGAGCACGTCGCCACATCCGCACGCAAGTGCCGCCTGACAGAATCTTCGATCACATCCCGCACAACCGGGCCTCGTCCCCCCCTCCCAGTGGGAGGGGGCTGGGGGGAGGGTTCATTGAACCAGCGTCGCCCAATCACGCACTCATTCCCATCCAACCGAAACTCCACCACTTCTCCCGCGCGTAAACACTTCACACCCTCAAAGAGCGTCCGCTCCCCCATCGTCCTGCGAATCGTTGTGAAATACGCACTAATCCCAACGAGGTCCGGCTTAGCCGTCATCTCCGGATGTTCAAGAATTGGCCCCGGCTCGCTGGCCACAATCACATCACGCAATCCAGCATGATAAAACAGCGGCTTGATGCCCATCGCATCGCGCCCGATCAACAAGGTATTCCTGACCTGATCAACCATCGCAAACGCAAACATGCCGCGTAGCCGCTCGACCCCCTCCGGCCCCCACTTCACCAGCGCATGCAGCAACGTCTCCGTATCGCACAACGATCGAAAACACGCCCCTTGAGCTCGAAGTTCCTGCCGCAGTTCTTCATCGTTGTACAACTCTCCGTTGTAGATCAACGCGTACCGCTCACGCCCGCGCTCACCCAGCGCCGGATCATCCAGCACCATCGGCTGCGCGCCCGCCGGCGAGAGATCGATCACCGCCAATCGACGGTGCGCAAGCACAAACTGCCCGGGTACTCCCAAGCCCCCGCTCCCAGCACTCCGCCAAAGCCCAGCCCCATCCGGCCCACGATGCGAAAGCAGTTCGCGCAGCCGACAGATACCCTCATCCGAGAGCTTGACCGACCGCCCTGCAACTGTGGCCATACCAAGAATGCCGCACATGCATGAATGTATCGGCGGATCTCAGGGTCCTTGGTGAAGGGTGATGGATAAGGTCCGAATCAGACCCAGCCTGCAACCAACCAACCTTCAGACCCACACGTTCATCACCATTGCCGGTTCCTTCACCTTCCCCGACCACTCACCCACCGTACTCGTGACCAGCTTCACTTCGTAATCCGGATGTTCATCCAGCCACTGGTTGATCTGCTGATCCATGTACTCAACGCTTTCAGCGTTAAGTTTGCAGTGAAAGCTCTTCACGTGCGTCGCCCCCATCCCATTGACGTTGGTCTTCCGCTTCCATTCCTCCGTATGCCGCTTCGACCCCAGGCTCTGGTTGAATGCCTGAATCTTGGGTTTGTTATCCACGCCCGCTGGTGTCGCCACTGGCGAGCCTCCCGCGATCGCATTCGGCAACTTCTGAACCGGCACGACCGTAGACGGACCTCCAGCGCCCGCTCCAGCAGGCGTTCCCGCCCCACCGCCTCCACTTCCTCCTCCTTCGCCCAATGGTGTTCTTCGCACGCTGCTGTTCATGATCGTGCTCCTTGATTGCGCGTGCCCGCGCTCCCGGTCCATATTCCACAAACGTGACAATGTGTGCAGTATGCCCGAAACTCACCGAGATTCCAAGTCGAACCGCCACAGAACTTCGGATGCGCCTCTCATTTCCTGCGAATGGCCACCGTTGCCCACCCCACGTCCGACAAGCCTGACCACCACCGCAACCCCGCCCGTCCACTCCTCGCAGGTCATCAGAATGCGAAGTGCCTCAGTCCCGCTCCACACCACCGTGCAATCACCCCCCGCTTCGCGGACAACCTCGCCGCGCCCACCCGATACCGGCCCCTCATACTTCAGATACTCTCGACGGTGCCGGTCTATACGGACGCATTCGAATCCACCCTCCGGCGGCCAGACCACCGATCCTTCAACCCGAAAGCTGAGCAACCCCCCCTCCACCCGCTCCCCCCCCACACAGTCGTTCCTCGCCGCCGCATCATCCAGCATCCAATCGCGGTGCCACGAGCCATCCGGCAAATCATGCCTCAGCAATACCCATGAAGACATGCTCCATGCTACGCGGGTGTTCAGCCGATACCATGGTGGTCGTCTTTGCCCTCACTGATGCACCCGCCGAGGAACCCCGCCCGTGAAACTGATCGCTCAACTCAAGACCCCCTGCCTCATCCTGCTCACGCTGGGATCCACCCTCACCTCCACAGGATGTCAGCGATCGCTCCTGGCAGTCCGTGAAGCGGGCGACAAGCATTACGCCCGCGCCGAATACACCGAGGCCGAGGCCGACTATCTTGAGTATCTTGACCGAAGTCCCGGCCGCCCAGAGGTTTACCACATGCTGGGCAAGACCTACATCGCCCAGGGCAAGACCGGTCTGGCCCGCGAGAATCTCCTGATCGCAAACACGCTCCGGCTCGAAGACGATGAAATCTTCGCAAGTACATGCGAAGGCCTCTTCGCTGACAAAAAATTCGATGAGCTCAATCGCCTCCTCCGCTCCCGCACGATCGATCGCGGCCGTATGCAGGACTATCTCCTCCTCGCCAAGTATGCCCTGATGCAAGGCGACAAGGATCAAGCTCAAAACGCCCTCATAACCGCCGCCAAAGTCGATGGTGGCCAAAGCATCGAACCACAACTCGCGCTCGCCAAGCTCTACGCAGAAGTCGGCGATAAGCCCCGCGCGATCGAGCGCGCTCGAATGGCCTACTTCTGTGACCCCAAAAACGGTGAGGTCAATAACCTTCTCCAGTCGCTCGGACAGATCCCCGGCCCAGCCTTGGCGATCATTCCGACCGAAAGGGTCGGAGAGTAACGCTTTCGCTTGACCAGCCAGCGATTGCTTCTACACTTCATCCGGATATACGGATGAAGCATGCCGAGCCACGAGTTCCTTTGACCGCCCACCTCGCCGCATTGGCCGAACCATTGCGACTCAGGATCGTGCGTCTGTTGGAACAAGCCGAGTTATCGGTCGGCGAAGTGGGCAAAGTAATCCAGCTTCCACAGTCCACCGTCTCTCGGCATTTGCGAGTGCTTTCTGATGCGGGATGGACACTGCGGCGAAACGAGGGCACAGCCACGCTTTATCGGGTTGTGCTTGACGACCTGCCTCATGCCAGCCGCGCGCTCTGGCTGGCTGTCCGCGAATCGCTCACACAAGATGATCTTGGCTCAGAACTTGCGCACGACGATCGGCGGTTGGTTTCGGTATTGTCCGAGCGCCGCGAAGACTCGCGGGCATTCTTCGGCAGAGTCGCCGGACAGTGGGATGATGTTCGTACCGAACTCTTCGGGGCACGGTTTACAGCCCTTTCGCTCCTCAGTCTCGTGCACCCTGAAAGCGTGGTTGCCGACATCGGCTGCGGCACAGGGAATGCCTCTGAACTGCTCGCCCCGTTTGTCCGCAGCGTGATCGCGATCGATCAATCACCTCCGATGATCGAGGCCGCCCAAACTCGACTAAAGCACTATACAAATGTCGAGTTTCGCCAAGGTGAGGTTGAGTCGCTTCCCCTCGCGAACGGTGAAGTGGATATTGTTGTTTGTCTGTTGATTCTGCATCACGTGTCTGAGCCCGACGCCGCGTGCCGCGAACTCAAAAGGGTCATCAAGCCCGGCGGAGTGGTGCTCTTTGTGGACATGATTGAACACGATCGTGCAACCTACCGCCACACGATGGGACACCGCTGGCTTGGGTTTTCAAAGGACCAGATGCTCGGCTACATGCAAGCTGCTGGTTTGTGTAATATACGGTATGTGTTGATGCCCTCGGATCCAGATGCCCGGGGACCAAGTCTTTTCGCCTGTACGGGTTACTCGGGTCACGCCGATCAGTCCGTCAGGGCAACTCTTGTGGAAAACTAACGAATTTGCTGGGTGCGAGGTTGCGTCCCGGCTGAAACCATGGTACGATGCGTTCGTCAAGGAGTGTCTAGAGATCACAGAGGAGAGAGAGATCTGCGAGAGAGATCCTTCCGGGAACAACGACGCCAGGAATGACCGACTGACCTGAGAGACCTTTCGGCAATCTTTCTTCTGTGATCTTTAGACACCCCTTGAACGAACGCGGCCAGTCACCCTCTTATCAAAGGAGTGCTCCGCGTGTCGACGATGACTTCAAAGGCCCCAAAGGGCTCACCCACCGACAAGTCAAGTAAGTCTGCTTCCTCGAAGATCCTCACCGACTTCAAGGTCAGCGATCTCTCATCGGCCGAACTCGGTCGAAAAGAAATTCGTCTGGCCGAGCATGAGATGCCCGGCCTCATGGCCCTGCGCGAGCGGTACAAGGGCAAGCGTCCGCTTGCTGGGGCTCGAATCACCGGTTCACTGCACATGACGGTGCAGACCGCTGTGCTGATCGAGACTCTCGTTGATCTTGGCGCGCAGGTTCGCTGGGCAAGCTGCAACATCTTCAGCACGCAGGATCACGCCGCGGCGGCTGTGGCGGTTGGACCCAACGGAACGATCGAAGAGCCCTCGGGCACGCCGGTCTTTGCGTGGAAGGGTGAGACGCTCGAAGAATATTGGTGGTGTACCGAGCAGATCTTCAAGTTTGATGGCGGTCTCGGCCCGAACCTGCTTCTCGATGATGGTGGTGATGCGACGCTGCTTGTTCATAAAGGTGCAGAGTTCGAGAAGGCGGGCAAGGTTCCTTCGTTCGATGCGAAGAACGATGCCGAGGAATGGGGCGTGATTCTCGGCGTACTGCGAAACTCGCTGAAGACCCGCCCGGGTTACTTCACGAAGATGATCAAGGACATCAAGGGTGTCAGCGAAGAAACGACCACGGGCGTGCATCGCCTGTACGACATGATGAAGAAGGGCCAACTGGCCTTTCCCGCGATCAATGTCAATGACAGCGCGACCAAGAGCAAGTTTGACAACCTTTATGGCTGCCGCCACTCGCTGGTTGACGGCCTCAATCGTGCGACCGATGTCATGCTCAGCGGCAAGGTTGCCGTCGTCCTCGGTTACGGCGATGTGGGAAAGGGGTGCTGCCAGGCTCTTCGCGGGCAGGGCTGCCGCGTGATTGTTACGGAAGTCGATCCAATCAACGCACTACAGGCCGCGATGGAAGGGTACCAGATCACGGTTCTTGAAGACCTGATCGACACCGCCGACATCTTCATCACCGCCACGGGCAATCGCAACGTCATTACTGTCGATCACATGCGTCGGATGAAGGACAAGGCCGTCGTCGCGAACATCGGTCACTTCGACAACGAGATCGATATGGCCGGTCTCTACGTGGCCGTCAAGAAGGGCGATGTCGCCAAGATCAACATCAAAGCTCAGTACGACGAGTTCGTGTTCAAGAAGAGCAATCGCTCGATCCTTGTGCTCGCCGAAGGCCGCCTTATGAACCTCGGCTGCGCAACCGGCCACCCGAGCTTCGTGATGTCGAGCAGCTTCACCAACCAGACCATCGCTCAGATTGACCTCTGGCTCAATGCCCAGGGCAAGCCCACCTTGAGCGGCATCAAGTACGAGCGCGGCAAGGTCTATGTTCTTCCCAAGAAGCTCGATGAGGAGGTTGCCCGCCTTCACCTCGATAAGCTCGGTGTGAAGCTCACCAAGCTCAATAAGGAACAGGCCGACTACATCGGCGTCCCGGTCGATGGTCCGTACAAGCCCGACCACTATCGATACTGATTTTGCGGTATTGATTCGCCAGTATTGATTCGCCAGTGTTGATTCATCGGTGTTGATTCGGCTCAACTCATGCAGCACGAACTCCGCATCTGAACATTTGTAGTGCAATCAGCCCCCGTCGCACGACGGGGGTTTTTCATTTCATGCACGGCTCAGCTCAAGTGTCAGAGCCCGGCTTTGCCAACTCACTGTCCATTGCAGACCGAAGGGCGTGCGCTGAGTCAGAACTTCACTCGGACTCTCGATTGGGCACCTTACCATCGGCTCCGATCACAAGCTGCGTCGGTACCCGCTGTGGACATCCGATGCACCAATCAATGTCTGCGACCAGAACAAGAGTGAATCCCAGTCGTCATCTTCCGGTAGGCTGATAGAGTTTCAAGCGGTTGATCGGGCCACGAATCAGGCGAGGCGATTCGGGAACGCACCATCCAAGGAAGTCAGTATGAAGCATCACCATAAATTCGTCGTCTTGATCGCTGCGGCCGCGCTGTCACCTGTCGGCTTGCTTTTCTCCAGAACCGTTCAGCCCCCCACGGAATCGCCTGTTGGAAAGAGCGATGTGGTTGCCGGCGATGTCCGGCCACAGCCCCTTTCGTTCGCTAGTTGTATTGTGATCGGCGCGAGTGTTTCTGCGGGCGCGGAGGTCTCGCTTCCCGGCTTTCCTCCTGCGATTGTCGATGGTCACGCGAACTTTGCCGATGTTCTCGGGGCCATGACCGGTGCCGTCGAACCCGTGTTGAACCTTGATCCTTCCCCCACCGTCGTTCGCTTGAACAGCGGATCACCGATGAACGTTGCGAGCTGGCAGTTTTTCATGCAGCCTGAACAGATGTCTGAAGCGCAGCTTGCAGCGTGTGCAAGGATGAACCCGCCGCCACGGATTATCTTCGCCATCGACTACCTTTTCTGGCACGCGTACGGCGCGGGAAAATCCGACGATCAGCGTCGAAGCATGTTCGATGAAGGTCTGCGCCGACTCGGCACGCTCCCGGCGAACACAACAGTCGTCCTAGCCGATCTGCCCGACATGACGCACGCGGTCGGGCTGATGCTCAGCAAGGACATGGTGCCATCTCCAGTCCTCCAAGCTGAGTTGAACACCAAACTCGCGGCGTGGGCGGCCAAGAAAGAGCACACCAACGTGGTGATGGTTCCGTTGCGTGAGGTTGTCACCAACGCATGGGCCAGACAGCCGGTCACACTCGGTGGCAAAGTATACGATGGCGATGCAGCCCGAGGCCTGCTGACGAACAGTGGCCTTCATGCAACCGTCGAGGGTCTTATGGGTCTTGCCGCTGAGACGCTCGATCGGTTGAAGCAGCGCGGCGTGATCGGCGAGACGCAGACGTGGGAAAGTGACGCGGCCATCATCACGCGGCGGCTGGTCGAAGCGAAGACCACCCGCGAAGCGACCAAGAAAGCGGCCATTGAACGCAAGTCTGCGGCCAAGCCTTGAGGACTTGTGCATTCACTGACGTATCTCCACTGCCCACCTGATGAACGGCTTGCTTGCACATCAAGTTATGAGCGGACGCGACCATGATCAAGTGCGGCCACAGTGACCGATCGGCCATTGCCACATTGCTCAGCCTGGTCCGCCGTTATCGCCCAGATAGTCCGCCATGTTGTCGAGAAACTCTTCATACGTCGTTGTCCAGTTGCCGGTCTGGATAATGTCCGTATCAAGCTGGATCTCTGGAAGATTGCGTTGCGCGGGAATGTTCAGATCGTGACGAAGCATGATCTGGGCCGCGATAGGGTCTTCGGTCGTGGGGCTGTTTGCGTTCCAGTAGATGAATGCGTTCTGCGCGCCTGTCCAACTGATTCCCGATCGAACCATGTGGGCAACCATCTGTTCCCAGATCCATGGCGCGCAGAAACTTGGGTTGGAGAGCACAGGATGAACACGGGCATTCGGGCGACCGAGACAGGAACGGACCTGGTTGATCATCCCGATCATGTTGTTCCAGATCGGGTGGTGCTGGCGGTTGTCAAAGCGAGACCCGTAGTTTCCGACGTAGCAGGACGGGCCTGAGCTGATTCCATCAAGTGATGTGTAGTCCAGCCGCCAGCCGTTGTAGTCGTAGATCGGAAACGAAGGCGCGACCGACCAGAAGTTCATCGCACTAGGCCTTACGGCCGGCTGACTCTTGCTGGGCTTGATGTCAAAGAGCCCTGACCCAACGATAACTTTGCGTAGGGCATCGTACTTGAGCTTGACTGCGTAGACATCCCATGCGGTCTTTGCCGCGATAAAGTTTGGGCTGTTCGAATTAAAGTCATCGGGATTGAGCACCCGGCATTCCGGAGGCATGAGCCGCTTGGCTCGCGCGCTGCGAAAGATCTTTCTGAGCCCGGTCTGCTTGAGTTCATAGTACCCGAACCCACCTTCGTTGTCGAGATACATGACATCGATGGGGATCCGTCGCTTCTTAAGTTCCTTGCTCAGGGGCTTGAGCATGGCGATGGTTCGAGAGACATCCACCTCGCCCTTCTCCATCACCGCGAGAGGGTCGCACCCTTTATCAGGGTACATTTCGTACGCGAGAAGAAACTTCATCTCGACGGCTCGTTCACCGATCGGTCGCGATCGCAGCTTCTCGATGATTTGCGGAATCCTCTCCTTGCAGGCTTCGATGCTCCCCCGATACCCAATTTCCTTCGGGTAGAAGGTCGAGATATCGACGAGCTCGATAAGTTCAGGAGACTGCGGCGGGTTCTCGCTGAAAACTCGCAGATTCTGGAGCATCACAACCTCCGTCGGAGCACCCGACCGGGAACACACCAGCGCCCGTCGCGCTCAGGGCAAAACAACCGATGCACGTAGACTGGTATCGGTATTGAACTGCCGCACGATCAGCACTCTGGCAGCTTGATGCTAGACCGTGCGCGGCCTGCACACTTCATTCCTCAAACGCGGCACAACTCTGCCGAACAGGTCTGGGCAGTGGCGATAACCGATATCCGGTTACGACCGTAAACTCGACCCACAGCCCTGCCTATTGGGCACGCTGCTCAAGCTCTATGACCACAAATCGGAGCAGCTCAGCAAGCCGCAACTGCCCGGCCGCGCTGGCGTGAACATCATCACCCGGCAAAAAGAGCGATGGATCATCGGCGAAGCCGGGGTGCGGCCCTCCACCTTGCGCATCGCCGATGGCGGTCGCATTCGCCGCTTCCGCCTGCCGCGCAATCGACGACCACGTGGGTACATCATTGGTTTCAAGCACACGCCCGAGTCTCTCCAGACCGGGAATGCTGGAGGCAGCGATCTCGCTCCGCGATCGGTAGAGCACCGCACCAATCTTGACCGGGCTCTTTCGGTCGGCACGATCACGCGGACGGATGCTTGAAATGAGTTCTCGCAGAGATTGCCCAACCATCGATTCACGATCACCGCTCGGGGGGGATGCGGGCTTCATGCTCCCGCTCCAGATCGCCAACTCAGGTGTCAACCGCTCGAAAGCCTTTCGCAGTGGCTCCTGGAGGGCGAGCATCGGCTTCGTGGTTGGCCACGCACTTCCGAGTGGCTCCAAGCCCGGCACATCATTCACATCACCGCTGTTGAGCACAATAATCACAACATCAGCATCAAATATTCCATACTTCTCAACATATGCTGCCTGATTGGCCGGTCCCCAACTTCCGGCAGAAATGTTCCCAACCACAACTCGCTCGCCAAGGCTGACCTCAAGCATCGGACCAAGAAGTGTCGTAGCGAGTTCGGATTGATCAACCCTGACCCCCCCATTCACAATGCTGTCACCGATGACCATCACGCGATACTCACCCTGTTCGGACTTGCGTGATGGAAAATCCTCGCTGCGCATGGAATGGCTGTTGATCTGGATCGAATGCCCGAAACTGCGATAGGTACACGATGGCTTCAGCAGATACTCGATCTTCGGGTCGAGATCGAACAGCGGCGGATCACCAAGCCCGAACGCGAACCTCGCGACCAGTTCGGCGAAGATCAGGCCGGCGGCCGCGACCCCCACGAATCGTACAAGAATACGAGATCGCCATCTCCTGCGTCTTCGGGATAGACCGCCGCTAGTCGTCGCAACGCTGGTTGATCGTCGGAGCATAGGAATTCGAGTCTATCACGGATGCCGTGGCCGAGCCCCCATTGGCCCGACCGTTCACTATGTCTGTGCAAAGTCCGCTTGACCCACCGCCGCGCCGTGCTAGCGTTGTGCTCTGCGGGCGTAACTCAATGGTAGAGTGCCAGCCTTCCATGCTGGATGTTGAGGGTTCGAATCCCTTCGCCCGCTTTCAGCTTCTCACCCGCATAAACACGCAAAAACCATGGCGATTGCTGGGGTTTTTCGTTTCCGGGCCGATCACGTCCGATCGTCAATTCGCCGCGCGATGCCGCGCGATTTCGCCCATTTTCGCGCTCCAACTGCTGGCAGAATGGCTGGGGCCGGTTTGTGCAAGTATCCGGAGCCGTGTCCGTGGTACCCGTCGCCGCGTTCGCTTGCCGCTCGCGGGCGATGCCCGGTAGGCGATCCATCGCCGCTGCCGTGTCGGTCAGCCCCAGCACCGCGTAGTGCTTCAACGTGGTCCGGTAGTCGCTATGCCGCATGATTCTTTGAGCGACTTGTGGCGTCACACCTGCGCGGGCCAGTTGCGTCCCCAGCGTGGTCCGCAGCGCGTGCAAGTCGATCACCCGCCCTTCGTCATCCTCTACCACGATCCGCGTCTTGACCCGTTCATGCTTGCCCGTGCCAATCTTCACGGGCTTCCCTTCCGCATCCAACACGTCTACCCACCGGGCGATGCCGGCCCGCAGAAAGTCTTTCAACCGCGTCACGTCGCCAACCGTGTCGGACCACACCCGCGCCGTCGGAAGCGCGGGGAACGCTTCCAACCGTCGCCGCAGTGATTCGGCAAGTTGCGGGTGCATCGGCAACACGTCCACCCGCTTGGCCTTCGCCATGGCAAGTGATGCGGCCGCGGTGCTGCGGTGGATTCGGTCGAATGGCCAAGTGGGGATGCCCTGCCCACGCAAGCGGGGGCGACTGCTGCGAACCCGACTGAGGTGTCATGAACTGACGATCCGGTTCCATGGATCTGTTGGGCCGGTCGGTGCCGACGCCCGAAATCGGGGCGAAAGGCTGGCAGAATGGCTGAGGGTATCGGGAGCGCTCTCTGAAGTGCCTGTTTTTGCGGGGATTTGGTGATGTGCGGTCAGTCTCCGAGGCTGAACGACAAGATACCCGCTGGGTATTCGGTGGTGGTTGACAGTCCGTAAGAACCTTCGGGCACGGTGCCCGAGGCGCGCACTGATCGTCAACGGGCTGCTGCCACTGCCTTCATCCAACGCGTGAAACCATTAGATATGACGATTGGTGCAGACGGCGGAATCATCGATGCTGCCTGATACTGCTCTTTCAGTCTGCACCGGTCGCCGACCCCGTGTTTGCGCGGCCTTGATCAGCACTTGGGCTCTGTCTCCCGCCGTGGTCGATCGGCCAGTGGCATCACGACTACCGCGTTCACCGGTGCAGGGCAAACCGATGCGCACACGCCGCAGCCGGTGCAGACATCCGCTCTGATCGTCGGTTTTCCCGCTGACACTTCGATTGCGTTGGGTACAGGGCATCTCTCCGAGCACACCGTGCAGAATGATCCGGTGTGCGCCAGACAGGCCATCGTCTGAATCCACGCGACACCCATTTTGAGCGGTTGATTCCTGGTCAGAACGCCTGGCTTGCATGCCGTGATACACGGAGTGTCTTCGCAGAAGACACAGGCCGTAGTGCTCGCGTCAATCATTGGCGTGCCCGCCGCCTCGCGGAAACGAGTAGGTGCGTGGACGATAGCGCTCACCGGGCAGACAGTGATGCACTCATTGCACCGGGTACACCCGGCAAGGAAGGCCACCTCATCGACGGCGCCAGGCGGCCGGTGGATGGGCAGGGCGAATCGGCGCCCCGTCGCACCCGTACGGTGATGAGCGGCAGGTCCGGCAAGTTCTGGTGTTAAATCACCCGAAACGCCCGGAGTCGAAGCGGCGAGAGCCTTCGCAGCGGCTTCAGCCGCTCGGCGCAAGAGCCCGCCACGGAGCAGGTCACGGCGTGAGAGGTGTGGATCGTCGCTCATGCGTCAGGCTGCCGATCAATGCTTGGAGACTGGCACGGCACCGTCAGGAACATCCGCGACACCGAAGCTCGGCGCGAGTTGATCGAACTGGGCCGCCGGCGCATGGCACTGGATGCAGTTTGACCGTGACAAGTGATCGGGACGCCAGCCGTCGTAGCCGTGCTCGCCGTGGCAGCTCACGCAGTTCGTTCGCATGAATGTCGTGTGCGGCATCACTGGTGGCGCGCCGGCCGAGGCGCGAGTGCCACCGTAGCCGCTGGGCCGCAGACCTATGAAGGTACTCGTGGGTCCCGAGTCGTCTCCCGGCAAAATGCCGGAGTCCTCGACATGGCATTGCGTGCAGTTGGTGAGGAAAGTATGCGACACCATTCTGGCGACCTTGTCTCCAGCCTGCAGACCCTGGGCATGGCACGCGCGGCAGGTCTGAATGTTCATGTCAGCGATCGTGTGAGGAATTACGGGCGGCGCGCCTTCAAACGCGCGGAGGCCCGCACGCTGATCCATCGACTTGACCCTCGCTGCAAACTTGTCAGAGACGATCGCGGGATTCGCCCGACTCTCGGGGATCACAGTTGGCGCGGGATTGTTGAGCCGCCACGCAAGCCCGGTGCCGACGGCAGAAGACTTGGGTGCCGCGGGCGGAGTCTGGTCCATTCCCGCGACGCTCCACGGCGGATCGTTCAAGGAAAGGAGCGACGCCATCGCCACGCCGGTCGCTGCGATGCCCATCGAGGCGATCCACACCATCGGGCCGCGCGTTTTCAAACGTGATTGGGAGGGCATAGTGTCTGGCGCTCCTAGACCTTCCGGACCACTGTTACCGCGCATTTCTTGTAGTCGGGCTGCTTGGAATAGGGGTCGTACTCGTCCAGCGTGACCAGGTTGATGAGCTTGGTTTCGTCGAAGAACGGCACGAACACCTCACCGATCTTGGGGTCACCGCGCCCTCCGATCCACACAGGAAGATCGATCTCTCCCCGGCGACTCCTGACCGTCACCGTCTCTCCGTTGCGGATACTCAGGCGGGCGGCATCTTCGCGAGTCATCTCGACATAGGCCTTGGGCATGGCGCGGTGAAGTTGCGGGATGCGACGCGTCATTGTGCCTGTGTGCCAGTGCTCAAGCACGCGCCCGGTACAGAGCCAGAAGGGATAGTCCTTGTCGGGCATCTCGGGGGGGTTCTCGTGGGGGCGGAACCAGATGAGCGCCTTGTCGTCCTTAGTCACTGAATGATAAAACTGGAAACCCTTGCCCTTGGCCACATAGGGGTCGTCGAACTCGCTGAACCGCCATCGCGTCTCGCGCCACGTGCCATCGGGCTGCTCGACCACCGGCCAGCGGAGGCCGCGGGCCTTGACGTACTCCTCGTACGGCGCGAGGTCCTTGTGCTTGTGCCGGCTGAAGAGGCGGTACTCGTTGAACAGCCGCTCGTCCACGTTCACGTCGTAGTAGTGCTCCCACTCCCAGATGGGGACTTCCTTGCCGGACTTATCGGTGGTGTGGAAGAGCCACTTGCCGTCCTTGTCCTTCATGCCGTCCATACCCATCTGCATGAGCTTGTGAGAAACGGCGATCGTTTGCCAGCAGTCATCTCGGGCCTCGCCGGGCGGTTGGACCATCTTGAACCACTGCTGGGTGCGGCGCTCGCTGTTGCCATACATGCCGTTCTTCTCGACCCACATCGCACTGGGCAGGATCAGGTCGGCCAGTTCGGTCGTCGCCGTCGGATAGACGTCCGAGACGATGAGAAACTTGTCGGGCAGGTCTCTCTTCCGGAGGAAGTTCCTCTCGAGATTTGGCATCGTCTGGCCCGGGTTGGTCACCTGGACCCAGACCGTTGTCACGTCGCCACCCTGATCCGTCGGCGTGTTGAACCGCTTAAACAGCTCGACGGCGTGCAACCCGATCTTCGGGCTGATGCGACCCTCGGTCAGGTTCCAGTGCTCCTCGGCGTGCTTGCGGTGCTCGGGGTTGGCGATGGCCAGGCCGCCCGGCAGCAGATGGCAGAGGGTGCCGACTTCGCGGGCTGTGCCGCAAGCTGACGGCTGGCCCGTGAGGCTCGTCGCGGCGTCGCCGGGCTTGCCGAAGTGTCCGGACATCAGATGGATGCCGTGGACGATGCAGTTGATAGCCGTGCCTCGCGTGTGCTGGTTGAAGCCCATGCACCAGAGGCTGTTGATCTTCAGATCGCGTCGCCCGAACATCTCGCCGAGCATTCGGATCTTGTCGGCCGGGACTCCCGAGAGTTCTTCGACCTTCTCGGGCGTGTAGGGCTCGACGGCCTTGGCGAACTCATCGAAGCTCATCGGCACGCCCAGCATGTCGGGCGGGGTCTTCTCGTCCGGCTTAGCGCCCAGTTGTCGGAAGTTGCAGTGCTTCTCGACGAACGTCCGGTCAAAGTTGCCGGTCTTGACCAGCAGGTGGGCGATGCCATTGGCAATCGCCAGATCGCCGTTTGGCTTGAAGAACAACACATGGTCGGCCAGATCGCTCGTCCGGGTCCGCCGCGTAGTCATGTCTACGATCACGACCTTCTCGCCGCGGGTGCGCCGGTCCACCAGGCGCGAGAAGAGCACCGGGTGCATCTCGGCCATGTTGTTGCCCCACATGATCGCGACGTCGCACACGTCCAGGTCGTCGTAGACGCCCGGCGGCTCATCAACGCCGAACGTTGACAGGAATCCCGTTACGGCCGATGCCATGCACAGACGCGGATTCGCATCGATGAGGTTGGTTCCCAACCCAGCCTTGACGAACTTGTTGGCGGCGTAGCCCTCAGGAATGGTCCACTGGCCCGAGCCGTAGTACGAGAAGCCCTTGGGATTCGCCGCGATCCGCTTCGCGATCACCTCGATCGCTTCGTCCCACGATATGGGCGCGAGTTTGCCGTCCTTGCGGAGCATCGGCGTTGTCAGCCGGTCTTTGCCGTACATGGCCAACCCGACGTGGTACCCCTTGACGCACAGCAACCCTTTGTTGACCTCAGCTTTTTGGTCACCTTGGATGGCGACCACGCGCCCGTTTTCCGTGCCGACCATGACATGGCAGCCCGTGCCGCAGAACCGGCACGGGGCCTTCTGCCACTTAAGCGGCGAACCTTCGGGCGGCTCGGTGAGCACTGTCAGGGAGATGGCCCGGGCTGATCCCGCGGCCGCGGCGGTCGCCGTTGCCATCGCTGCCGTTTTTACGAACGTCCGCCGGTCAAGCGTGATCATCAGGTGTCTCCATTTCAGGATCAACCTCGTCAAGGCCGACAAAGGTGACGTCAACGTTCAAGATCCCCGGCGTACCGCGCAGGTCGTCCCACAAGTCCCGATCCGCGTGTGCACTGGGGGTTTCGGCCACTGCGGCGACGCGGCGGTCGAATCGGTCGCCCAACATGATCCGAGAGTCCTGCACCAGTGCTTGGATGGCCGACTCGGCACCGGCCGGGTCTATGCAAAGCGTTAAGACGATTCCGCTAATAGCCATGGTTCTCGTTCCTATAGACTCGACTCGAACAGACCGGGGCACCGCCCCTGCCAGAGCGGCCATTTGCGGATATTATACTCCGGATATCGTCGCATGTCGCGCTGGCGGAGAAGTCTCTTCATGGTCCACCCATCAGAATCTCGTCAGTCAAAATCACCCGTCAGGTCGGCAGTGGCTGGGTGGAGCCTAGCGATTGGATTTGCCGCTCTGGCGATAGGGCTGCTCAACACGTCAAGGCTTGCGTCGATCCCGTTGAAACCCGCGGTTGTGTTCAATCCCGCGGCGCTGGTACCTGGACCGCGCCGTGTGGCGATGACCGACCCGGCCCACCTGATGGTCGAAGGGATGTCGGAGAACTGCAATGCCTGCCACCAGATCTTCCGCTCGTCACACCCCGCCGGGGCCACACTGAACTATCACCAGGATGTTCGACTCAACCACGGCCTGAACAACCGCTGCGTGAACTGTCACGATGCCGACAATCGGGAACGGCTCACGCTCCGCGATGGCGCGACCGTCGTGTTTTCAGAAACACCCCAGCTCTGCTCCCAATGCCACGGCACCGTCTATCGCGACTGGCAGCGCGGAACCCACGGCAAGTCCATGGGTTCATGGGTCACAGGTTCGAAGGAGCAGTTGCGGCTGAACTGCAACCAGTGCCATGACCCCCATTCTCCGAGGTATCCCGCGTATCAACCGCTCCCGGGCCCGGACACCCTTCGCATGGGCGACCAGCAGTCGCACGGGGCGGATGAACCGAGCCGAAGCCCGCTGCAGCGATGGCTCAAGCAAGTGGGAACCGACCGCGAGACGAAGCCGACTTTGCAAGGGCGTCAACCATGAACGACATCCGAATCTGGAGCGGACCCTCTGCTTCCAACAAGACGCCCGAGCCAGAGCTTACCCGGCGGAGTTTCCTCCGCACCGGTGCGGCCGCGCTAGGCGGGATGGCCGCACTGGCCGCCGCGCTAAGCCCTCTCCGCGAGTTGGCATCAGAGGACATTCCAAACCTCGACCAGCTCTTCCAGAAGCACTACAAAGAGATGACACCAGCGGAAATGGAGCAGGCGCTCGAACGGATTCGCGCGAAAGTTGAAGAACGCTACGCCGTGCGCCCGCACCTCCGCGACGTGAAGCCGATGGAGGGCGTCGAGTTCGTCTACGCGCTCAACCTGTCGCGGTGCATCGGTTGCCGCAAATGCGTGCACGCGTGCGTGGCGGAGAACAACCAGTCACGAAGCCCCGAGATCCAGTACATCCGGGTCATCGAGATGCCGCGCGGCACGCTGGATGTTGAGAAAGGCAACCACCACTATGAACGCCCGACGGTGCCCGATGCCAACCACTTCTACATGCCGGTGCAGTGCCACCAATGCGCGAATCCGCCGTGCGTGAAAGTCTGTCCGGTCGAGGCCACCTGGCAGGAAGCCGACGGCATCACGGTGATCGACTATGACTGGTGCATTGGCTGCCGGTACTGCGAAGCGGCCTGCCCGTACTGGGCCCGGCGCTTCAACTTCGCGCGGCCCAACCTGCCCAAAGACCAGCTCAACTCCAACATGAGCTACCTCTCCAACCGCCCGCGTGAAAAGGGCGTGATGGAGAAGTGCCACTTCTGTCTCCACCGCACACGCGAGGGGCGCATGCCCGCGTGCGTCGAGATCTGTCCTACTGGCGCTCGCAAGTTTGGCAACGTGCTCGACCCGAAGTCGGAGGTCTCCGAAATCCTGAAGACCAAGCGGGTGTTCGTGCTCAAGGAAGAGGTCGGCACGCTGCCGCGGTTCTTCTACTACTTTGACGAGCGCTACCCCAACAGCCTCGACCCAGAGGCGCTGGCGATCGCCCATCGACTCCGCGCAGAAGAGGGCGAGGCCTACGGCTGCCTGCCGGATGCCTCGGGACCACGCAAGGACTTCGTTGCATCCGCCACGCCGAAATGGTGGAACGGAGCTCACGCGTGAAGATGTACCTCCAGTTCCTTTTCCGGTGCTTCCGTCTCAGCTTCGTGGGCGACTACAGGTACTACGCCTGGATGTTCCTGCTCACGGTATTCGTGCTGTTGGGCATCAACGCGTACTGCAAGCAACTGGTGCAGGGCCTGGCCACCACGGGCATGACCGACCAGGTCTCGTGGGGCTTTTTCATCGCCAACTTCACGTTCCTCGTCGGAATGGCCGCGGCGGCTGTGATGCTCGTCATCCCGGTCTACATCTTCAAGAACCGCGAACTGCACGACCTGGTGATCTTCGGCGAGCTCTTTGCCGTCGCCGCGATCGTCATGGCGATGCTCTTCGTCACCGTCGACTTGGGCCGCCCCGAGCGCTTTCACCACCTGCTGCTTCGGTTCAACTTCCCCAGCTCCATGCTGACCTGGGACGTGCTGGTGCTCAACGGCTACCTGCTGCTGAACCTGCACATCTGCGGGTACCTCGTCTACTGCGCCTACCGCCGGCGCGAGCCCAGCAAGCTCTTCTACATCCCATTCGTCTTTGTTGCGATCGTGTGGGCGATCAGCATTCATACCGTGACAGCTTTCCTGTACAGCGGCTTGGGCGGGCGTCCGTTCTGGAACTCGGCAGTTGTTGCCCCCCGCTTTCTTGCATCTGCATTTGCGGCTGGCCCGGCGTTTCTCATCCTCACCCTTACCGCGCTGGCACGCTTCACCACCTACCCCGTTCCCGCCAAGGCGTTCATGACGCTCCGCACTGTCGTCACCATCGCCCTGTCGATCAACATGTTCCTTCTCGGCTCCGAGGCCTTCACCGAGTTCTACACGGATTCAGCACACGTCGCGTCTGCCAAGTATCTGTTCCTCGGGCTACACGGACGCTCGGCCCTGGTGCCATGGATCTGGACAGCAATCTTGCTCAACACGGTCGCGCTCGCACTGCTCTACCTGCCCGTCAGCCGCAGGCGCGGCGTGCTCCAGGCCGCGTGCGTCATGCTCATCGTCGGCATTTGGATCGAGAAGGGCATGGGCATGATCGTTCCTGCGTTCATCCCCACACCGCTCGGCGAGATCGTCGAGTACCTCCCGACGCTCAACGAGACGCTCGTCACTCTTGGCATCTGGGCGGGCGGCCTGCTGATCTACACGATCCTTGTCCGAGTCACGGTGCCCGTCCTCTCCGGGCGGCTCACGTTTGACCAGAGCTTCTCTAGCGCCATCTCGGGCGACCAGTCCGCACCGCCGCACGGCGAGAGCAGCACGGAGGAGCACCATGCACCGACCGTCGGCTGAAGAAGCGCAGCAGTCCCTCCGCGATCACGTTGTCACCAGAGCGACCGAGGCCGGTCTCAGGCGCGGCGGGTTCTTCGACCGGGCTGTCATCACGCAGATGCTCCAGGACCGATCGGTCGTGCGCTACCCCTTGGGCGTGCGGTTCGATGCAGAGCCTCTTCAACCGGGCGAGTTTGCATACCTCGAAGCGCTCGGAACTCACCCCTCCGAGGGTTTCTGCCTCTATATCCATCCCGAGTTCGAGCCGGTTGATGATCTGATCCCGCTCCTGATCGCTTACTACATTCCCGCAGTGAACTACGGCGACGTCGCCACGAACGTCGAGGCCGAGCTCTTCGGCGCCACGCTCCTGGGCATCGATGTGGAGGAGTATTACAAGATCCTCTGCTCGGTCGCCGATTCTGTTCCGCCGGCCCCGGATGCGACTCACGTTCATTCCCCGCGAGCGAGCGAAACATGAAAGCCACCACGCTCAGTTCCAAGAGGCAGGCCGTGACCAAGAAGACCGGCGTGCCCGGAACGTACAGGGAGTTTATCGGGCGATTTCCCGCCCTCGGTCGCGCGCACGAGGCGGTCGCCAAATCGGTCGAGAGTGTTGGCCCGCTCGATGCCAAAACGCTCGCACTGGTCAAGATCGGCATCTGCACCGGTGCTGGCCTTGAGTCGGCCCTCCGTAGTCATGTCCGGAGGGCGATGCACCACGGCGCGACCAAAGCGGAAATCGAGCAGACCATCCTGCTGGCCATGAACACCGTGGGTTTCCCGCGCACCGTCGCCGCGTGGAGTTTGGCCCCGGAACAGTTCGATCACCGACCGTCCCGACGGGCATCCATGACCACGATTGCCACAACCGCCGCCCGGCGCGCTGCCGGCAGTATCGGCCAAGCCGCGACCACCGCCGCAAAGCCGGGATCAGTTGGGGCTTCGAGAGTCGGGTTCGGTGTCGAACGGCTGGCAGAATAGCTGGGGGCACTATGCCAGCCCTTCCGAACACTTGTCGCAGCAACACTTACAAACTGTGCTGCCAGCCTTCCGTGCTGGATGTTGAGGGTTCAAATCCCTTCGCCCGCTTTCAGCTACTCCCCCGAGCGTCCACTTCAGGCAGCAGGTCGCCTGGATGGTTTGCATTTCGGAGGAGGCGTTCATCAACAGCAACCCTGACCAGTCGATCGAGTGGGATCGCACGCTTGAGCGCAAAATCACCACTGGAAAGCCGTGCCTTCAACAGCGGCAATGCCTCCTGGCGATAGACGCCGATGCACCATTGAATCTCGACCGTATGGGCGAGGACCGCTACCGCGTACTTGTCTTGGGCAGCAACATCGATCAGCCGCTTGATGACCGCACTGGTGATCGTGGTCAGATCGCCCGGCAAAACCAGGATCGACCTTCCACTTCGCTCGAGGGCCGAGATCACGCCCCCCATGGGGCCGATGCCCGTGTACTCATCGCGCAGCACGAGATCACCTCGCGACTCAACCTCGGCGGCACAGGCACCAACGGTCGCAACGCATGTGCCAAAGACTTCGCGAAGGACTCGAATCGACCGATCGACAAGAACCTGGTCCTGACCACCTTGCCGTCCGATCGGCTCACGTAGCTTGTCGCGGCCAAACCTTCTGCTCGCACCACCAACAAGCACTACGGGTTGAAGTTCGTGCAGCACCAATCAATCCTTGTGGTTGACCACGCGACCTGACACTGGCGTTGCGCTCGGGCGTCCGTCATCCTGAACCTCGCCACGCAACGTCTCCACAGCGTGCGGCAGGATATCGAGAAGCGCTTCGAGATTTTCAGTTGCACCCCGAGGAGACCCGGGCAAAGTCAAGTACAGCGTTTGACCAATTGTTCCTGCAACACCGCGCGAGAGGAACGTCCGTGCAGTCTTGGGATAGCAGCGCATGCGGGCCAACTCCATCAACCCCGAATGATGGCGTTCAAGAACCATCAATGCCGCTTCAGGTGTTACATCGCGAGGCGCAAGCCCTGTACCTCCGGTGCTGAGGACCAGATCGATGCGCCGATCAGCCGTTGACCACTCAAGAAACTTGGCCGCGATCTGATCGCGTTCATCGGGAAGACAGGCCACATCCGTCACAGTCGCCCCGAGTCGCTCACGCAACATGGCCACGAGTGCAGGACCGGATTGATCTACGGCAGCGCCGCGTGAACAACGATCGCTGACCGTCAATACCGCTGCGCGGATTGGCTGGAGATCGCATTCGTGCTTTGCAGATGTCATCGCTTCAACCCTGCACTCCGGAGTGAACGAGCCCGGAAGTCCCCACTCCTCCCACCTGATTTTTCAAGCAGACGAATGCCGCCGATCACCATCTCCTGATCAACGGCCTTGCCCATATCCACGACCGTAAGTGCGGCAATGGCGACAGCCATGTACGCTTCCATTTCAACACCCGTCCGCCCCACCGTTCTTGCCTCTGCTCGCAGATGCACCGTCTTGCCGGTGAGCGTTGCCTCGACCGAGATGTGGTCTAGAGGCAATGAGTGACAAAGAGGAACCAGTTCATCGGTCTTTTTGGCCGCCATCACCCCCGCGAGGCGTGCGACTTCGAGCAGGTTTCCCTTTGCGAGCGTGTTCAAACGAATCCGACTCGCGAGTTCGGCCGAGACAGAGACGAATCCTTCAGCAACCGCCCGGCGTGAAGTTGCCGCCTTGTCGCCCACATCAACCATGGCGGCTCGACCATCACTCCCAATGTGTGTCAACTTCTTTGACCGAGGGCTTGACGCCACCTTGCTCACTTTGCCGCCGCTTGCCATGAACCCTCCGATTCGCTTGTGCAACTCATCCGGCACGAATCACCAGTTCCACGGATAGTACGGCCATGCTCCTGTATGTCTTGCATCAAGCTCGTGACCGTTTGGAGGTATCTCAACAAACCCCTCGCTCCGCGCCGCGGCCGCAACATCGCCTGATCCCTTCCCGTCCACAAGTTCGGCATCACCGGCATCGTTGATTCCGACGAGCCGAAACCACCAAAGCGGGATAACGTCCGAGTCGTTCCCGCTCAGTCGAACTCTTGCGACGTTCGGCTCGGTCATTCCTGCCATCGAGGCCAGGACCGGAATGCCGATTCGTCGCGCCGTCACCAGTGCAGAGAGTGGATTTCCCGGCAGCGCCAGTACGGCCTGACCCTGCGCGGATACAGCGCCAAGCAGTGGTCTGCCGGGCCTCTGAGGCACTTTGTGAAAGAGGACATCGGCACCGCAATCAACCAGGCACCGCGGCACGAAGTCTCGATGACCCATCGAGACACCGCCACTGAGCAGCAAGGCATCACACGCTCCAGAGATGTCGTTGCTAGCCCCGCATGGTGTCAGCCCGATCGCACGATTGATCGCCTCTCGCATCGCGTCAACATCATCACGTACCCTTTCGCAGGAAGTCACTTCCACCCACGGACGCGAGGTCAGCAGTGCTCTCAACGAAGGCCCGTTGCCATCTCTGAGCTGCCAGTCTGTAGGCACCAACGATGGATCGACAACTTCATCACCTGTTGAAATGATGGCCACCCTCACCTTTCGCATTACAAACGGGGTGACTGTGCCGAATGAGGCCATGGCCGTGACCAACGCCGGACCGACCAATCGACCTGCCGCAGCGACAACCTCGCCAGCCGCGATGTTTTCTGCACGCTTCCGGATGTGGAGTCCGGCTTTCAGCGAGGAGTATGTTTGTTCGCTCACGCTGATTTGGCCCACATGCTCGACCACATCCTCGACCTTTACAACGGCATCCGCGCCATCGGGCATGGGTGCGCCGGTGACCGTACGAACAGCCGTACCCATCGTGAGAGCCGGCGGCTCGACTCCGATTCGGATCTCGCCGCGCACCGGCAGCGCCCTGCGATTCTTCACCAAGTCCGCCACGCTGAAAGCAAAGCCGTCCATCGCACTCACATCCGCGGCCGGGCTTGGTCTGTCTGCAACAATCGGCACGGCCAGCACACGCCCGACCGCTGCACCCAGTTGAACACGCTCACTCTCAACGCGGCGAACACGTTTGATGAGTCGAGCAACCGCATCGGCGGGAGATGCGGCGAGGTCGTACGAAGGTTTTGAGGCCCCTATCCGGTCGCTCACTTCGCACCCTCCGATGCCGAAAGTACCGACTGTAGATTTCGACGTGCTCGCATCATCGATGGAAAGCCGATGGTCGGCGCACACAGATGGGCGATGTGCATCAACTCTTCAATCGAACACCCCGCGGCCAGTGCCTTCCGTGCGTGCGACCGAGCAACGCCATCGAGGCCCGCCCCCAGCGATATCGCCAGCTTGACAAGCGCCACCGTGCGTCGATCAAGCGGTCCGCTCATCGCACAGGCTTCACCGAGTGCTTCATACGCTTTCAGAATCTCTGGTCGCTGAGCTTGGAATTCCAGATAAGCGTCGGGAATCCGAGCCGGAGACAGGCTTGGCTTTCTCGCTGGTCCAACCGATTTCAGCCCACTCTTCGTCTTGCGCGTACTCTTTGCCATGCTTGTCACCGTTTTGCTGTTCGGTCCCTTTGCGACAGTCGTTGGATCGTCTGAGTGTACCGTCGAACTCGACAACGACCATACGTGCCAAGCCATACTCCGACGACTTTCCGACGACCTCCCAGCCCTGCGCCCATTACTTTCCGGGGCGCGAATCGCGATCAACGCTAAGTTTGCCGACCCACATCGTGACGTTCTGGAAAGCGATGAAGTCGCGCTGATCGGCATGGTGTCGGGCGGATGAGCGTCACCGTTCTGATCACTGATGGACCCCTCGCGCCGCAGGAAGTCCGCCTTCCCAGCCCCGCAGGTTGCGGATCGCTCTTGGTCTTCGAGGGCATTGTTCGTGAAATCGAAGATGGCCGGCCGCTGATGGCCCTGCACTATCAGACCTACGAGCCAATGGCCCAGACCATGCTGGCAACACTCGGGCGCGAGATCGTCGCCCGACATGAGTTGATCGCCTTGCACGTTGCCCACAGTCGTGGCCATGTGCCCGTTGGTGCCTGCTCATTCCGTCTCGAGATCCACTCTGCACATCGCAAAGCCGCCCTCGCGGCGATGGATGAGTTTATCGACAGGATGAAACAAGAGGTACCGATCTGGAAGCAGGCGGCATGGGCTTGACCGGTGCGAGCTCGATTCGCTCACGATGTGCTTCTGAGAACTCATCCGCAATCCCTGGCATTTATCCGGCAGTGTCTTTCGCCAAGGGTGTTGCTTCTGACAACGAGCTTTGTGGCGCATCTTGACGAAGAGGCAGAAGGTGAACGTGGGGCGCCTTCACGCTTGCAATCACCGCCGTGCCCTCGGCAAGGGCAAGCTCTTCGCAGGCCTCGGCGGTAACGAGCGCTTCAAGATGAAAGCCGCAGTCGATCGAGACCTGGTTCATCGGCAGTCCTGCACGAACCTGAAGCACACGCCCATTGAGTCGCGTTCTCGCGCTCGCTTGTGGCCCTTCACCTCGAAGAAGCACAACATCCATCGCGCGAATACAGACGAGAACCCGACCTTCGATCAATCCCTCGTTGATCGCCACGACCTCTGTACTTCCAACACGCACCCTGCTCAGCGCATCGCGTGTCTCAACCACTACGCCTTCAACCACCGTCTCAATCCCAATGGCATCCGCGACCGCGGGCGATGCGGGCTTGCGCAGCACTTCACGTATCGGGCCGTGCTGCGAAATTCTCCCCTCGGTCATGACGGCCATTCCATCACCCAGACAGAGTGCCTCGTTACGGTCATGGGTCACCAGTATCGTGGGAATGCCCGATCCCAGCAATACACTCCGGAGTTCATGTCGCAGAGCGACGCGCGCCTTCTGGTCGAGTGCGGAGAGTGGCTCGTCGAGGAGCAACAACTTCGGTTGTCGTGCGATGGCGCGCGCAAGAGCAACCCGCTGCCGCTGTCCACCCGATAGTTCTGACGGACGGGATGCGGACAGATGAGTGACCCCAACCAGGTGCATGGCGTGTGCGACCAACTCTCGACCACTTTCCGTCCGCGCGGCCCCATATCGCACGTTTTGAAGCACGTTCATGTGCGGAAAGAGCGCCGGGTCTTGCGCAACGTATCCGATTTCACGGTGTTGAACAGGCACATCAATCCGCGCTTCATAATCAAACCACGGTGTGCTTCCGAACTCGATCCGCCCGCTTGATGGGCGAACCAGTCCGGCGATCGCCCGCAGCACCGTTGTCTTTCCCACACCCGAAGCTCCGAACAGCACCAGCACGGGCTGAGTATCCAAATCGGCATCAAGCGCGGCCTCGATCTTTGTGCCGCTCTTCCATTCAACAGAAAACTTCAGACACACTCGGCGGGCCGTCACAGGGTTGCCCTCCGCCGCAACACCGCGGTGACGATCAATGCCATAACTGATATTGAAACCAGGAAGAGCGATGTTCTCAACGCGCGTTCATACTCCATCGACTGAACCGCATCATAAATGGAAACCGATGCCGTTCGTGTCTTTCCAGGAATGCCCCCCCCCACCATCAACACCACACCAAACTCGCCCATCGTGTGCGCAAAGGTCAGAACCGCACCGGCACAGATCCCGGGGATTGACAACGGCAGCACAACCTGCAGAAACGTCTTCATGCTTCCCGCGCCCAAGCACCTCGATGCATCGATCAATCGACGGTCAACCGACGAGAACGCGGCCACCATCGGCTGCACCGCAAAGGGCAGACTGAACAGCAGCGAGGCCATGAGTAAAGCCGCGAAGCTGAACGGCAGCGTTCCGCCGGTGATCGATTCATAGGCTCTCCCCACAGGGCCTCTCGGTCCAATTGCGAGCAGAATCACCAACCCCAGCACGGTTGGAGGAATCACCAGCGGGCTGGCCACCACACTTTCAATGATGGTTGCCAGAACTGATCGTCGGCTCGAAAGCCAGTAGGCCAGCGGCGCACCCATGAGCAACAACACGACCGTGGTCGCGAGTGCGAGCTGGAGACTGAGTTGGATCGCCTGCCAGTCCACGATTCACTCGCTCCGCCCAAGACCAGCTTGTTCGAGCATGCGCAGGGCATCGGGTCCGGCCACATATGCATCAAACTCCGCGGCAACTGATGACGAGTTCGCGTTCGCAATCCTGACCACTCCATGCTCGATCATCCGGTAAAGGCGCTGCGGAACGCTCCAATAGGCACCACTGGTGCCGAGCCTGGGCGTACGGGCGAGACTGAGAGGAATGATCGCCACATCCGCCGCGCCACTCTGTGCAAACTGCGCGGTCTGCTCGACGTTCGCGCCGAGAACCAGCTTGGGTGTCGCGACTTCCGCAACACCCGCCAAAGTAATGGCCTCCCTGGCGGCGCGGCCATACGGAGCATGCTCTGGGTTGGCAATGGCGATATGCCGCACTTTGGTATCCGAGAGCAGTTCAAACCCACGCCGAACATCCAGACCCGTTGCGGTCGCTGCCCATATCACAAGCTGGCCAGTTGCATACGTGCGAAGCGAGTCACGAAGCCCAACATTCATTTCGATCAATTTTTCAGGAAAGAGCGTATCAGCGGAATAAAAGATATCAAATGGTGCTCCATTCACAATCTGAGCATAAAGATTGCCGGAGGCTCCGAACGTCACCGTTACCTCTACATCCGGCCGGACCTTCGCCCAGGCCAGAACGATCGCATCCATTGCAGGCTTGACCGACGACGCGACCGCGATTGATAGCTCGGCCTTGTCTGTCGATGATTTCCCACGCTTGGCCGTGTTTGTCGCGGATCTCTCGCAACCGTACGCCATCATCGCCGAGATCATCAGCGCAAGCCCAACGACAAACACACTCGGCAATGCCTTTATGACCTTCGAGATCCGCCGCACATCATCCTCCGATTGCTGACATGGTTCTTTCGGGTTGTGCAAAGTCCGCGGCCGAAATTCCGTGGCCAGCCTGCTTCGTCCATGTCGAATCGACCAGGTACGCGGCAATCTCTCGATCATCGACGGAACTACGCAGGATGGCACCGACATCCCATTCCTGATTGCTGAACAGGCATGGGCGGATCTTTCCATCCGCTGTGACTCTCAACCGACTGCACGCGCCGCAGAACGGCCTGCTCACCGGAGCAATGATCCCGATCGAGCCTGAAGATCCATCGGCAAACGCATACAACTCTGAAGTTGAAGTTGGATCATCACGCCCGAGCATCCTCAACGGATACACCGCATTGATCACACGCACAACTTCGTCCGCATTCACCACCCGGCCGCGGTCCCAAGATCTTGAGGAATCCAAAGGCATGAACTCGATGAAACGCATCACAACGCCCAGGCGGCGTGCAAGCCCAGCCAGCCCGACAATCTGATCTTCATTGACTCCACGGATGATCACCGCGTTCAGTTTAACCGGTTGCAGACCCGCTTCAATCGCCGCTTGCACGCCTTCGACCACTCGCTCTGGCCCACAGTTTGATCGCGTCAGGGCCGCAAAGCGTGCGGCATCGACGGCATCTATGCTGATCGTGATGCGTGTCAGACCCGCGGCCCGCCATCTTTGCAAGCTGCCGAGTTCAAGCATTGATCCGTTGGTTGTCAATGCGACTTCCACACCGCCGATCGAAGCCATATCCGCAATGATGCCCTCAAGTTGTGGATGAAGTGTTGGCTCTCCACCGGTCAGTCGGACCTTGCGAATACCCAGGCCTGCGCAGATGCGAACCAGGCGCTGCATCTGTTCGCGAGTCAGCAGCTTGTCCGGCGTGAAGAACTTTACGTCCGTATCCATGCAGTAAACGCACCGGAAGTTGCACCGATCGGTGATGCTCAATCGAAGATCGTGAATCGTGCGACCGTGAGAATCCAGCAGCGCGCCCGCCGCGTGTGCGAGAGCGGGCGCGCGCGGGGGCACAGCCTTCAACAGTCCCGCTGTTGTTGGATGGGTCGGTTTGAAGAGCGGAAGCGCGATGGTCATGGCAGGTGAACGATGGAGGGGCAGAGTCGTTGATCGTTGTGAAGTCTACTCCACCACCACGATCACGACTATACGTCCCATCACGCCCTGCCCACGGATAAGTGCCAATTGCCCGCGCAGTGGGCGCATCTACTGCGGAAGCGAACCATCCAGCTTGTGCGGAGTTCTCGCATCGATCGCTGGCGGGTTTGATTCATGCGTGCTGACATCCCGCAGAGTGGAGGGCACCGACCGGTTATCTGAAGCCTGCGATTTGAGCAGCTCATAGTCCGACCGCAGTTCAAGTACCTTCGCCGCCATGATAACCGTCGCCCCGAGCAGGACCATCAGGAGCACCGCGTTCAGACCGACCAGCACCTTGTTGCGTCGCACAAACATGCGAACCTGATCTGTCCGACCCTGCGGACGCGCGAGCAGCGGCAGGTGCGCGAGGTATCGTTGAACATCCTCCGCCAGCTCTCCCGCGCTCTGATAGCGAACCGAAGGCTCCTTTTGAAGACACTTGTGAACGACCACATCGATGTCCTTATCGATCCCCTTCTTCATACGCGATGGGCTGGGTATCTGTGCCTTCACGATCGTCTTCGAGGCCGACTCTACATCTGGCTCTACCTCATAGGGCAGTTTCCCGGTGAGCATCTGAAAGAGCACCACGCCCAGTGAATAAACATCCGTACGCAGATCTATCCGCGAAGCCACACCCTCGGCCTGCTCAGGGCTTGTCCATGGAAGCGACCCGAGAAACTGGCCGGTCCGTGTAAGATGGCTGCTGCCTGATCCGCTGGGGAGTCGTTCACCAGGCGTCTTGGACAGCCTTGCAAGCCCGAAGTCGAGCAGCCGCGGTTCGCCGTAGGTATCCACCAGGATATTCGATGGCTTCAGATCACGGTGAATGATGCCGCGCAAGTGGGCGGCGTTGACGGTCGTAGCGATTTTCTCAAACAGCCTCATGGTCTGTTCGACAGAAACTCGAGCAGTCTCCATGTACATGTCCAGCGGCACACCATCCACAAACGCCATGACGTAATAGAACTTGCCATTCCCCACGCCACTGTCGATCACACCAACGATGTTCGGATGGTCAAGCAGCGCGAGGATATCGATCTCGCGCACGAACCGATCGCGAAGCCGCGGATCGCCAAAAAAACCATCACGCCTGATCTTGATCGCCACGCGCCGCCCGGTCGAGATCTGATGCGCCTCGTAGACGACACCCTGTGTTCCACGATGGATTTCTCGTGAAATCTGGTACCCGTCGATGTTCTCGTTGAGAATCGTGTTGATCGTCATGCCGCGTGTGCGTGCAACACCTTCGGTCGTCGGCTTAATTGCCGAACCGGTCTGTACGGCGGTCTGAATCACATCCAGTATTTGCAGTTCGTGCAGCAGCTCCGGCATCAGGTCCGGATTGGCCCCGATCACTTCGGCATCTGTCACGGGATACCCAGACTCGCGGCGAGTCATGCAATCCTGTATGACCCGGCGCATCTGCACCGCCCGCGGACTATGTTCACGACTCTCTTTGGCTTTCGGCATCGCACAGACTCCATCTGTAGCAGCGGAATGCGATGACGGTTGTCCCGCGCCACGTTCAGCCAGTTGCGGTTAGATGCGGCTCAGATATCTTGCCGGTTCACCAATTTGCTCTCGAAGCGCGCCGATCGCACGGCTGAGCAGCTTGCGAACAGCCGTTTCATTTCTACCGAGTCGTGCGGCGATCTGTGCAGTGCCCAACCCTAGGGTAATGCGCAGTTCGATCACTTCCCGGTACGCCGGATAGATTTCATCCATGGCGTGCCGAACCGCTTCACCAAGCTCGCCGATCCGCGCCTGCCGGCTCGGGCTTGGGCCTGGCGACCTCAGGACCTTCACCATCGTCGTCACCGATGTGCTCCCGGATTTCGGGTCGATTTGCCTATTTGCCTGCGGACGCTTGATCGCCCGCTCCGACCTTACCAGATCAATCAGTCGATGCTCCGCAATACTGCAAAGCCACCTGAAGAACGCGTTTCGAGGATCCATACCCGCAGGTGTCACAAACTCTGACAGGCCTCGGGCAGCGTCAGCCAGTGCCTCTGCCAGCACATCATCTCCCCAGCACAGCCGTCGAAGGTCCAACGGCAGCCGCCGCTCAATCCGCGCAAGAAGTCGATCATGAAATTCAGTCAGAATGATCTTTAAGGCCGATTGATTTCCACGCTTCGCGGCCTCCAGCATCGTGCAAAAATCAGACTTGGCCAGATTCTCGAATGAGCCTGCTTGTTCGCCTGATTCCGACAGCATTCGCGGCACTCCTGGACGAGTCTACCGCCGAATGAACATCCCAGACTTCCAAATAGCGCGCTATCTGAGCATATTTCACATACGCGCTCGTGTGAGTATCCGATCAGAAAGCGAACAGGCCTCGCGTGTTCTGACGCGGGGCCTGTTCGATATTTAAAGGTTGGGACAGAACGACTTATGCACAACCAGTGAAGTAGCACGCCAGAAACTCAAAGATGTCCTGGACCGAGATCACGCCAGAAGCGTTGAAATCTCCACGCGGATCGCTGTTGAAATACAGTCCAAGGAA
>JBBSBC010000010.1:0-34402 GCA_038251595.1 Phycisphaerales bacterium
AAGGACCTGCCCCCCGACCCAGCTCCCACGTTACTCATCACGGCCATCGTTGGAACACGAGACGAAGCACTGGCATCCATCTCGCACCGGCTCCATCGCCAGGGCGATGAAGTCGCCCCGGGTTGGCGGATCATCATGATCGATCCACGCAGCCGCATCGTGCGCATCGCCCACACCGACGGGCGAACGCTCGACTTCTCGCCACCGACCAACGATTGATCGGACCAACCTTTCGATCTCAAGGCTTCTGTAACTTTCTTGAATCCGGCTGCGATGCGAGCACGAGGTCTCAGCCACGCACTCTTCGCCATCGTGCGTGCCCTTGTCACCGAGCAGGTGGCCAGAGTGCCGACCGCAAGAGGCATTCACCCTTGAATCGAAGACTCTAAAAACGAACGCCCCGGACCTTTCGGTCCGGGGCGGTTGGGGATCACAAGACTCCCGAGTGCTCATGCAGAGCCATGAGCTGAGGAACAGATCAACTTATGGGCAGCCGACGAACCAGCTGTTGAGGAAGTCGAAGAGGTCCTGAAGGGTCGAGGTGCCGTCGCGGTTGAAGTCCGCGGCGCAGCTGGGGGTCGAAGAGTTGCCAGCCGTGTCGGCGTTATCGCCGGCGACGAGGAACGAGAAGTCGTGGCCGACATTCGTCCAAGTCTGGTAGCCAGCGCCGATTGCGTGACCGGGGTTGAACCGGATCAAGCAGGTGCGGTCGCAGTCGGCGTTGTAGCAGAAGTACGCGCGCTCGTTCTGGCTGAAGCTGTCCTTGATGTTGATGGAGAGCCAGTACTGGTTGTTGCGGGCGAGCGTGAAGTTCAGGTCGTGGAACTCAACGCGGTAGGCGGTGAGACCGCTGCGGCCATCGATCGTGACTGAGTAGCCGAGATCGACGATGCAGGTGGCGCGACCGCTGAACAGGGCGGAGGTGCCGAGGACGTACGAGGGCTCCTTGCAGTCGTTACCGAAGATGTCGTACCAACCCTCGAAACCGGTGCAGTTGGTGTAGATGCAGCCTTCGATGTAGCAGACGTTGAGGTCGTGGCAGGGATTGACGACGAAGTCGTCGGCAGCCCGGCTGTTGCGAGTCGCGCTGGTCGAACGCTCTGAGCGCTCGCCGACGCGGCGGCTGTCGTCACGATCGTTGACGCCGTTGTCGATCAGGATCTTGCACGGGGTCGCGCAAACCGTGAACGCCAGGTCGGTGCAGCCGATGCAGCACTCATCGAGGGGCTCCCAAGAGCCATTCGAGTAGTCGTACTGATTGACGTAGCCGGTGTCCTCGCCCTCGATCTTGTGGGCGACTGAACCACGGATCACACCACCATTTGCGGTCGCCCAGAAGGCCGAGTCGCACATGTTTGGCATGGTGATGCAGCGGTTGTCCGAGATACCGATCAACGAGATCCAGTACGTACCGCCCTTGAGGACGATATTCGTATTGCAGGCGTTCTGGTTGGCCGTCTTGAGCGGATCAGACTGCGCGTCAATATTGAACGTGAACTTGACGAGGCGGTAGCCATCGACAAGCACGCCCGTCTCCTCAACAACGGCGACCTTGAAGTCGTACAACTTCCGGTCGGGACGGCCGTCGCAGTCAGAGTACAGCTCAAGGCGAGCCTTGGTGAGCTGCTCGAGCGAGTCAGTGCAGAGATAGCCACTGATCGACTCGAGATCGTACACGAAACCTTCGCACAGATAGAAATCATCGGCTGCCTTCACGCCTTGCGGGAAAGCGCCGCCTTCGTGCGAAGCCTGTGCGTCGAAACGATCCCAATCACCATTGAACCAGAGGCAGTCGCAACCGTCTGTCTCGCCGAATACGGACGCAGACATATTCCAATTGCTGACCTTCTGGCGAAGGCTCATGGGGGCGTTTCCGACGTTTTTGGTGACTTCCGGCTGGTTGGCCTTCACGGCGTTATCAGCGGCGGAAGCCGTGGTGCCGGCCACGATGAACGTGGCACAGGCGAGGGTGAGCATCGAAGACAAACGGACCATTACAAAACCTCCTTCGAAACAACTTGGAACGATTCCGACGCTTTCTGAGTTTGCGTAGGGGCGAGTAACAAACTCGCCTCGTCCTTTCGGTGCGTATGCCATCACCACCACTCAACATCCGACTTACACGGACGACTGAGGCTGGTACGACTCGAGTGAAAACCCAATCCAACCGGAGCACCATGCTCCTGTTTGAGCGTCACGGCTCAAGACCCGCTCGTTTGCTCGCGAGCAATCAGTTTGTATCACAACCGGGATCAAGGTGCAAGATGAATTTCACTGAAATTGCTATCCTGACCGAAGTTGCGCAAGATAATCTCGTTTCGGACGCCCGAGAACCTCCCATTTTCACCCACTTTCGGACCTCGGCCTTAAAACCATTAGAATCAACCACTTGCGCGATGCTTCCCCGATCGATTCCCGAACGGGTCAGTTCCCGTGTTTCTCGCCCGTTTGAGGGGGGTTGATGATCAGACCCATTCCCATATCAGGGGGGATAACGAGAACGAAATGCGCCCACTAATTACTCTGTCTAGGTGATGATCAAGCACCGGCCGCCCCTTGCGTATCCTGATAATACCCGATCAAACCGCTGCCGCGTATCTCTTACTCCGCAAACGGCTTTCCGAGCTTGAACATTTCCACTCGATATGAACGTTTACGTCAATCGCTTTGGTCAGCAGTTCGCCCTTCCGCATCGCACCCCACATATCAACACTTGGCTCTTCCAGAGCCGTCACGCTCATATAGGCCTCTTTGCCTTTGAGCTTGATCGTGAGCGACGAGACGACCTGCATGTGGGTGCGGTCGAGGCCGTCGGCGATCCGCAGGATTCCCGCGAGTATTCGGACCAGGTGCTGGTGCGGCTGCGCGAGTGCTGCGAACGGACGATGCTTCTGGCTTGGGCTCGCGCGCCGGTGGTAGCGTGCGATGTTGGCAATAACCTGAACTTCGGTCGATGTCCAGCCCGCTAGATCCGCGTGCGAGATCAGGTGGTACGAATGCTTGTGGTGGGCGTTGTAGTTGATCAGGTAACCGACATCGTGAAGAATGGCCGCGGCCTCCAGAACCTGCCGCGCTCGTGCGGCATCGATATCGGCCGCGTGAAGTTCCTCTGCGAAGCAGGGCAGGAGGTGATCGAAGATGTTCAGGCTCAGCCGCGCGACGTGCAACGCGTGTGATTGCTCAAACCCACAGGCGGATGCAAACTTTCTGGCCGATCGAACTGGATCGGGTCGGTCGGCCTGGCCCTTGGTCTCACTTCCACTCACCGCGGCACCCGACCGTACCATCTCAAGCAAAATGCCGTCCCGAATTCCCCCATCGTGCGCTCTGAACTTGTTGGCACCCACGGTCTTGAGCAGCACATCCACGATCACGAGGCCTGCAAGGATGATGTCCGCCCGATCACCCGGGAGTCCGGGAACTCGCGTTCGCTCGCGCGCCGAAAGCTTTCGCAGATAATCCAGCAGGTGGCGGGTCTCGGCTCGAGTGACCTCGAAGCCTTGTACTGATCTGCTGAGCAATCCGTCGGCTCGTTCACCCAGAACGTGCATGCGGGCCATCGCGGCCAGCGTGGTAAACGTTCCGCCGGTTCCGACCATGATTTGCGGCACAATCGGGACACCGCCCTTGCCGAAATGGTCACGGACAATCGACTTGACATACGTCCGCAGTTCTTTGAACCTGCGCTCTGTCACCCGCTCTGCGAGCCCAAATCTTTCTGTCAGGCCGATGACACCTATTGGAAGGGTGTACACGCGCTCGATCACGCCCGGCCCGACGCTCTGGGAAGGACGACCCCCCGCCACGTTGATTCCGACCGACAGGATGGCCTCAGTGCTTCCACCGCCGATATCCACAACGATGGCCGGGAGCGATGTCAGGTCAAAGGCACTTGCAGCCGAGTTGTAGGCGAGCATGGCCTCCTGCTCGGCATCGATCACCTCAAGATGCAGACCCGTAGCCTGATGCACAGCGTTCAGCAGAACATGGGCATTTGAAGCCAGTCGCGGCGCAGCAGTTGCCACGAGGCGCAAACTCGAAACCCCGTACCCTTCAGCGATCGATTTCATTCTCGAGATCGCCGCAACTGAGTGCGTGATGGCCCCGGGGTCCATTTGACCGGACGACTGAAGCCCACGTCCGAGACGGGTGATTTCCTTCTCATCATCGAGCACGCGATACGAACCATCGTTCGATGCTTCAGCGATGATCAGCCTGATGCTGTTGGTCCCGACGTCGATCGCAGCGATCCGATCTGGTTTGTGCGAGCCAGTTCGCGAAGCCGACCCGTTGAGGTGCTTTCTGGTCTCGGGGCGGTTTGGAAATCGCGTAGGCTTTGGCTCAACGATTCCATCCATACCCAGTTCGCGATGAGTCTGCCCTGATTCCGCGCCACCCATTGCTTGACTTAGCAACGGGAAGAACTTCCCCGATTCCAGGGCCTTCCATGCGGCAAGCGCGTGACGGTGCGCGGCACTCAACTCATGCGCGTAATGATCGCGCAAGCCGATGAGTGACCCCTGCGCCTGAACATCCGCCCGGTTCCCTTGACCACATTCGTCACAGATCTTTGACAGATCACTGACCGCGCCCAGACAGGTCTGGAGCTGAGAGAGATGCTCTCGAAGTGCTTGCGCTTCCGCCGGATCGACGCATTCCGCAAAGACCTCAACTTGATACCTGAGCCGCTTGATCGCCAGCCGCAACTCGTGTACATTGTCAATCTGCGCAAGATCATTCCTGGAGATCGCCCGCACATGATCAGCCGTGATGCGAACGACGCGCTGAGCAAGCTGTCCGAGTGTGGTCTCGATCACCGGGTCCGCGTCAATTCCGGCAACAAGTTCACGCTGAGCCTTTGCCCAACGAGCCTTGGGATACTTCGCCGCGATCGCTTCAAGCTCGTCGCCTGATTTCTTCTTTCCCTTCACCAGGTGCCTGGCAAGAGCTCGCGCGGCGTGCGCAGAGTCTGAGTCGAGCGTGCGTGCGTCGCGGCGAAGCCTGCCGACGACAACATCCACATCACGAGACTTTCCTGCGGCCCTTCGTACCACACGAAGCCACTTGCGGGTCTTCTTGAGACGACGCTCGGGCAGCAGATCGGCATACGCAGCAAAGACCGATTCAACGCGCCGACACGCCACCCTGAGTTTGTGAATCGATCTCGCTTCATCGCGATCAGCCAGCGATCCTCCTCGTGCTACCGCGGCAGCAACGAACCGTGGAATGCGCATGAGCCCGGCCGCGAGCGTGGCTTGGGCGGCCTCGACCAGCGGGGTCTCTCGAACCGCAGCAACTGGCCTGCCCTTGAGATTCGGCATAGGAATTTCCATAGGCTTGGAATGATCTCCGAGCCGCATCAACGAACCATTCACGATAACTTCACGGAATGGTAGAGATTCTGCCTGCGGTGCAAGGACACCAAACCAGCAACTCTCCAAACTTCGCAAACAGGTAGCAGTCGGTTCGGTAGCCCGGTTCCACACCATTCGTCAATGCCGCAGATGGCGAACAGACTCCGTCACCCTCGCGTTCATGCACCAACCCCCAAACAGCAATACAGTCTGGCCATGCCGCTCAATACCCATTTAAATGGCGCTGCCACAACATCCACCATGGTCGATCTTCGCAGCGACACCGTAACCCGCCCCACTCCCGCCATGCGAACCGCCATGGCCAATGCCGAAGTGGGCGACGATGTTCTGGGTGACGACCCAACGGTCAATCGACTTCAGCAACGCATTGCGGAAATCATGGGCAAGCCCGCCGCGTGCTTTGTGCCCAGCGGAAGCATGGCCAACCAGACCGCGATACGCGCTCACACCGAACCGGGTGACGAGGTTATCGCGCACAAAGACAGCCACATCATTCACTACGAGACTGGCGCGCCCGCCGCGCTCTCCGGGTGCATGATCCGCCCGCTCGATGGCCATGCCGGACTATTCGATGCCGCCGATGTCGATGCCGCGGTGCGACCCGCCAACGCCCACTCACCCACTTCCAAACTGCTGGTGGTTGAAAACACGCACAATCGGGGCGGCGGCTCGGTCTGGTCGCTCGAACAGGTCCGGCGCGTCACACAGTCGGCACGCCAACACGGTCTCAAGCTTCACCTCGACGGCGCGCGGCTCTGGAACGCCTGCGCCGCCACGGGGCATTCACCTTCTGAATATGCCGCGCACTTCGATACGGTGAGTTGCTGCTTCTCCAAGGGCCTTGGTGCGCCCGTGGGCAGCGCGGTCTGCGGCAGCATCGAGACCATCTCGCGCGTTCATCGATTCCGCAAGATGTTCGGGGGCGCGATGCGACAGGCCGGGGTGCTCGCCGCAGCCGCGCTGCACGCGCTCGACCACCACCGCGAGCGGCTGATCGATGACCACGCCCACGCACGCCTGTTCGCCGATGGACTTGCATCGATCCCCGGCCTGAGCATCCCGCTTGCGGTCGAGACAAACATGGTCTTCATCGATATCGATCGCAAGCGGGGAACGGCCGCCGCACTCTGCGAATCGCTCCGCGCACGCGGCGTCTTGCTGCTGCCAACCGCCCCGCAGCGTGTGCGCGCGGTCTGCCATCTTGATGTCACAGGGCCAATGATCGAACGGGCAATCGACATCATCAGCTCTACGTGCGGTGCGTCGAAAGCTCTGGTGTGAAATGCGAGCGCACGCTCATGCCGAGGTGCCCTTTCTCCTGTATACTGCGCGTTGTCCATGAAGAATCGACTTGAACTCGACATACTTCCGCAACCCGACGATACGACCTGCGGGCCGACGTGCCTGCACGCGGTCTATCGCTACTACGCCGATGATATCGAACTCTCTCGCGTCATTGAACAGGTCCGCCGACTCGATCACGGAGGGACATACGCCGTCTACCTCGGCCTGCACGCCCTTCGCCGCGGATACCGCGTCCGGCTGTTCACCTACGACCTCCAGGTCTTTGATCCGACATGGTTCCGCATCAGTCGCGAGGACATGATCGAGCGGCTCCGCGCTCGCCGGGCTGCCAAAGCCGGCACGCCCCTCTCCATCACGCTCGATGCCTGCCTCGAGTTTCTCGATGCCGGTGGTGAGGTCGAGTTTGAGGATCTCAACTCCCGCCTCATCCGCACGTTCCTGAAACGCGGCGTGCCGATCCTCACCGGGCTCTCTTCCACGTATCTCTATCAGTGCATGCGTGAGTACGGCGAGAAGATGGATGATGACGACATCCGCGGCGACCCGACCGGCCACTTCGTCGTCCTCTGTGGCTATGACAAGGAGGACCGCACGGTCCTCGTCGCCGATCCCATGCACCCCAACCCTGCGTTCCAAGGGCTTCAATACGTCGTCGAGATGGACCGTGTCGTCTGCGCCATTCTGCTCGGCATCCTCACGCACGATGCCGAGATGCTCATCATCGAGCGTGACGACAGCTCGCTTCCTTCACCGATCGCCGCGGGCGCGCAGTCTCCGTTACTTTTCGACCTGCCACTCCCCACATTCCCGCCGAGCCCGATCGATTCTCCGCCCCCACCCATGCCCTGAAGCACGCACCACCCACCTCACGCGCGTTTGCACTGCCGGCGATTCCGGATCGAACCCGCGCCCTTCCATATCCAACCCTCATGTCCATCCTCGTAGTCGTCAACAACCCGAGCAACTGGCCGCTGAACACACCCGGGGTCGAGGTTGTCTCCGCACGCTCATACATCAGCGATGTTCGTTACAGCGAGCGGCGCGGCGCCAAAATCTTCAACCTCTGCCGATCGTACCGCTACCAGTCGCTCGGCTACTACGTCTCACTCCTTGCCGAGGCTCGCGGCCACAAGTGCCTTCCCTCCATCACGACCATTCAAGACCTCAAAAGCCTCACGATGATGCGTTTCGCGGCCGAGGATCTTGAGGAGCTCATCCAGCACAGCCTCGCACGGCTCCAGACCGAAGCATTCATCCTCAGCATCTACTTCGGTCGCAACATTGCCCGACGCTACGACCGCCTGAGCCTCAAGCTCTTCAACATGTTCCCCGCCCCGCTGCTGCGTGCGCACTTCGCACGCGACAAGCAGGGGCTTTGGACACTCCAGAGCATCACGCCGATCTCCGCGAACGACATTCCACCCGAGCATCTTGAGTTTGTCGTGCAGGGCGCGGAAGAATATTTCGCGGGCAGACGACAGCAGGCCAAGAAAGCCCCACCTCGCTACGACCTTGCCATTCTCTACAACGAATCGGCCACCAACAAGCCTTCAACCATCCGAACCATCCCCAAGTTCATCAAAGCGGCCAAGCGCATCGGAATCGCGGCCGAGATCATCACCAAAGATGACTACGGCAAGCTCGCCGAGTATGACGCGCTCTTCATCCGCGAAACAACCGCCGTCAACCACTACACCTACCGCTTCTCGCGCCGCGCTGCCGCCGAAGGTCTGGTCGTGATCGACGATCCTGTCTCGATCGTGAAGTGCTCGAACAAGGTCTTCCTCGCCGAAAGCCTCTCCAGCCACGATATTCGCGCCCCGCGCACCTTCATCGTTCACCGCGACAACATCGAAGATATTCCGCTCTACGTCGGCTTTCCCTGCGTGCTCAAGCAACCCGATTCGAGCTTCAGCGTCGGCGTGATCCGTGTCGATGACCCCGCGGCCCTCGAACGCGAGACCATGAACATCCTGGCCAAGAGCGACCTCATCATCGCGCAGGAGTTTCTCCCCAGCGATTTCGATTGGCGCGTCGGCGTGCTTGATCGCGAGCTGCTCTTTGTCTGCAAATACCACATGGTGAAGGGTCACTGGCAGATCGTTCAGTCAGACGGTCATGGCGGGCGAAACTTCGGGCGTGTCGAGTGTGTGCCCAGTGAACTGGCACCCAAAAACGTCATCTCCGCCGCAGTGCGTGCCGCCAACTTGATTGGCGATGGGCTCTACGGTGTCGATGTCAAGCAGGTCGGCAACAAGGCCTACGTCATCGAGGTCAACGACAATCCGAACATCGATTTCGGATACGAAGACAAGATTCAACACGACGGTCTCTACGACCGCATCATGGGCTCCTTCCTCAGGCGGCTTGAACTGATCCACCAGACTCCCGTCAAAGGCCCGGGGCATCTCGAACAACGCGAAGATGCGTTAAACCCAGTCTCAGCATCAACCCCGCAACGCGGCGTCTATGGCCAGACCGCTCGCGCTCCCTGAGCATTTCATTGTCGCTTTCGACATCCGCCCGACCCCGAGCGCCCCTCACCCACACACGCTCTGATCACTTGAACGGAGTATTGCGCGTGCCCCTGCACTTGTTCGAGGCTTTTGGAGTCGAGTTGGAATACATGATTGTGCGCGACCAGACGCTCGACGTCATGCCCGCCACAGATCAGGTCTTGCACGCGGTCGCGGCCGATCCCGCCGAGCCTTATCCGACCGAAGTTGATCGTGACCACGGCATTTCATGGTCGAATGAACTTGCCCTGCACGTTCTCGAACTCAAAACAACCGAACCCTCGCGCGGCTTTCACGGGCTGGCCGACCGCTTTGCTCGCAACATCGCCCAGATCAACCAGACACTACGCCCGCTCGGCGCTCGCCTCATGCCCTCGGCCATGCACCCGTGGATGAACCCACTCACCGAGATGCACCTCTGGCCTCACGACTATTCACCCGTCTACGAGACCTTCAACCGCATCTTCGATTGTCGCGGCCACGGCTGGGCCAATCTCCAATCCGTCCATCTCAATCTTCCCTTTGCCGACGACACCGAGTTCGCCAAGCTCCACGCCGCGGTGCGTCTGATCCTGCCCATCCTGCCCGCCATCGCCGCGAGCAGCCCCATGATGGATGGCCGGCTCACCGGCCTGATGGATAACCGACTCAACGTCTATCAGAGCAACGCTGCAAAGATTCCCTCAGTCTCGGGCCGCGTCATTCCCGAGCCGGTTTACAGCCGCACCGATTACGAGCAGGTGATCCTTGCACCCATGTATCAGGATCTGGCACCGCACGATCCTGAAGGCACGCTTCGCTTTGAGTGGGCCAACGCGCGCGGAGCCATCGCACGCTTTGATCGCAACGCGATCGAGATCCGCGTGATCGATGTGCAAGAGTGCCCCGCCGCCGATATCGCCATCTGCTCCGCCGTCGCCGGCGTTTTGCAGGCCATTATCGGGCAGCGCTGGAGCGAGCTTTACACCCAGCAGGCCTGGAGCGTCGAATCGCTGCGAGCGGTCTTCCTCGACTGCGTGCGCGATGGCGAGGCAGCGATCATCCGCGATGCGGCCTATCTTCGCGCCCTCGGCATCTCTGACAAAGAGTGTTCCGCGGCCGATCTCTGGCGGCACCTCGTCGGATGCACACGCCCGACCGCCGATTCCGACTCCGACGCGCGCAGCCCCATCAACTTCATCCTTCACCACGGCACGCTCGCACGCCGCATCACCCGCGCCATTGTCGGTCACGATCTTCCCCGCAGCGGCGCAATCATGACCCCAGACCGCAACCGCGTTGCAACGGTCTATCGCGCTCTCTGCGATTGCCTGGCCGAAGGAAAGATGTTCCTAACCCCTTAGCATCGGCTGCCAGCCGATGTGCCTTTCCTCCTGTGCGCTTTCCCCGCCACTTGACTCTCACCACACCATCCCCCTTGCCCCGCCTCCATTCCAACCTCTCACCTCCGCCCGCAGCACTCCTTCTCACCTGCGAGCACGGTGGCAACCTCATCCCTCGGAAACTCTCACGCCACTTCAAGAACCGTTCTCGCCTCCTCCATTCTCACCGCGGGTGGGACCCCGGCGCACTCGACCTCGCCACCCACCTCGCAACCACCCTCCACGCCCCGCTCCTCGCCGCGCTCGTCTCGCGACTCGTTGTCGATCTCAACCGTTCGCGCGACAACCCAACACTCTTCTCAACCATCACCTCTAAACTCGGCGCAGGCGAGCAAGACCGCATCATCCAGAAGTACTACACCCCATACCGTGATCACATCGCTGCCGAAGTTCTTCGCCACACCTCATCGGCCAAGCCCGTGCTCCACCTATCGGTCCACAGCTTCACGCCAGTCCTTCGTGGCCAGCGTCGCACGACCGACATCGGCCTCCTCTTTGATCCCTCGCGCACGCTCGAATCTCGCATCGCCCGAACCCTGCAGGCACTCCTGAAACTCCGCCTCCCTGCGCTCACCATCGACCTCAACAAGCCCTATCTCGGGACCGACGACGGCCTGACCACCACCCTGCGCACGCGCACGAATGCAAAGTTCTACGCTGGCATCGAACTCGAAGTGAACCAACGCTTCTTTCGCGCCGCAGGATCGCGCTGGATCGCCACAAAGTCCGCAATAGCCGACGCGCTCTTCGTCGCCGCACGATCCGCTGACCATCGCGGAGTCGCCGCGAAGTGAACACTGAACCAGGCCACGACTCAAGCCCCATCCGCCGCAACCTTCGACTCAGCACCCGCGATGGGAGTTGGTACTGCGTCATGTGGAGCCTGGGTGAGAGCAACATCCAGGCCTTCGGTACCGCGCTCGGCCTCTCAGCCCCGGTCGTCGGTCTCCTTGATACCGTGCCGCGCGTCTGCGGATCGCTCCTTCAACTCGTCTCCCCCCGCGCCGTCGTCAAGCTCGGTTCACTCCGCCGGTGGATCGTCACCACCGCGGTCGTCCAGGCACTCGTCTTCCTGCCCTTGGCCCTCGCCGCGCTCATCGGCGGCATTGCCGCGCCCTTCATCTTCATCCTTGCCGCAATTTACTGGGGCGCGGCCTGGGCCTGTGCCAATACGTGGACAACCTTCATCTCAATCGTCGTCCCAAGGCGCGTGCGTGCATCCTTCTTCTCGCTCCGCAACCGCTGGCTCAACCTCGTCATCGTCGCCGCGACATTGGTCGGTGGCTGGATTCTCGCCGGTGCCAAATCTGCCGATGGCCATCGCGGCGAGCTGCTCGCCTTCGCGGCACTCTTCATGGTTGCTTGCTTCTCGCGACTGCTTTCTGCCCTCTACCTGCACCGCCACACCGAGCGCGTCTCGATCCCCCCCGGCAACCGCGAAGTTCCGCTCCGCGAACTCATCGGCCGCTATCGCCACGGCGCGGGCGGTCGCCTGCTCAGCTACCGCATCGGTGTCGAGTTTGCGATCCAAACATCAACACCCTTCATCGTTCCCTTCTTTCTCACCGAACGCGGCCTGAGCAACAACTACACGCTCTTCGGTGTGCTGGTCGCTTCGCAGATCCTCGCCAAGGCCGCCGTTCTTCCGCTCTGGGGACGCATCGCCCACATCCACGGCCCCCGCGCCCTCTTGCGCATCGGTGGGTTCGCGCTCGTCCCTCTTCCACTCCTCTGGCTTGTCGATTCCTCCATCGGCTACATGATTCTCGTTCAGGTCGTGTCCGGCATGTTGCTCGGCGCATACGAATTGGCGAGCTTCCTGCTCGTCTTCGATACCGTCCCTGAACACGAGCGCACCAGCGTGATGTCGCGCTTCAACGTCGCGCAGTTCACCGCCACACTCATCGGCTCGCTGATCGGCGGCGCACTTCTCGGCCTTTCCTCCGGCTTCGCCCTCGTCTTCATCGCCTCCGCCCTCTTCCGCCTCCTCACCCTCATCCTCCTCGCCCGCATCCCCCAGCAAGTCGGCACCGGAAACATCCCCGACTCCGTCGGCGACGAACTTCCGCCGCTCGCCAGCTCGCTCGAACAAGCCGTGATCCCAATCCACGACCAACGCAGCGACCGCTCGAGCACTTGATGTCCAATCTGTCCAGACGAGGTTATCCACATATTATCCACAATTGAAGAATATTAACATACTACAAACTTACCGTTGACTCTCTTTTCAGATATACGTACACTACCCTACCATGATCTCGGCCGCTAAAACTCGGGCTCCTCGAACTTGTTCCGCCGCGAAACTGGCTTTGCTGGTCTTCGCCATCTCGCTCTGGCTGGTCGCAACGCTCGGCATCGGCGGCGCACTTGGGCGCAGCACCGATGACCACTCCTTTAACCTTTGCGATCCCGTCACCGGTCAACCGCCTCCGATCTCAAAGTTTGATCCGTGGTCGGTTGGCAACGCGTCGTTCTGGCGACCCGTTCATCAGGTCATGCTCTACGGCGTGCGTACATACTTTGACGACTACGACCGCGCGATCCACATCGGTGTCGCCGCGATGCACGGGCTGGTGTGCCTGCTCCTCTTCCGACTGTTGCGATCCACGACCAACTCTACCGGCATCGCGGCGGCGTGCAGCCTTGGGTTCATGGTCTTTCCCGTCCATCACGAAGTGGTCTTCTGGTTCTGCACCACCTCCACCGCCATCGGCACCGCGTTCCTGCTCTGGCTCTGCCTGGCATTCGTACGATGGTCACGCGGGCCGACATCTCTGCGATCTTGGTGGGTTCTCGCCCCGATGTCGGTCATCGCCTTCGCGATCCCCAATTTTTACGAGCAGCCCGGCGCGGCCATCGCCGCTCTTCCATTCCTCTATTGGGCAACGTGCTCGCGCGAACAACCCGTTCGTCAGCGATTGCTTCGCGCGCTCGGGGCAACGTTCATTCTCGGAATGACACAGGTCATCTTCGCCGCCGCGATGGTGCTCACGGCAGATTCGGGCGATCGCGGCAGCGTGAGCTCGATGATTCGATCGGATCAGGCCTTCCAGCGCGCCGAGCATGTCTGGGGCATGACGAGCAATCTTCTGTTCGGTGAGGGCTTTCGCGACCTGATCGCCGGAGCCTGGATCATCGGCACCCGGATGATCTCCACATCCATCAGTTGGGTTTGGCTCATCGTGCTCGCACTTACCGCCGCGGCATGGTCATTGGGGTGCATGCAGTCAACGCATGCCGACCCGACGATCGACCGTGACAGCGACATAACTTCATGCCGCTTGATCTGGTTGGCATTGTTCGGGCTCGCTGTTTCGCTTCTCTCGATACTGCCCGTGGCGGTCGTGAGCGGTCAAATTCTGGTCGCAAGAATGATGTATGTCCCGCTTCTGGGGGCTTTCGTTGTCTTCGCCGCATTTTTGAAGGCGACTCACCACATCACCCGGCCAGCTTGGCAGGTCGGTGCCACACGAGCAGTCGGTGCAGCAAGTTTCGCCGCGCTCCTGATTGCGGGCGCGGTCTGCATGCTCGGGGTGCAACGAGCCTATCAGCGCGCCGCCGAGCTTGACAGTCGCCTTGTGCGGCAACTGACAAAGCTCGTGCCGAAACCACCACCCGACACCCTCTTCATTCCGCTCAGCATTCAGGCTCGCGCAACACGAACGGGCAAGGCAAACTTTGACCTGCTCAGGCCGGGCGTGTTTGAAACTTTTTGGTCATCCGGTCCACCCGTGCGGCGCGCGCTTCGCAGAAGCGATGTGTACGTCGGCAGTCGGAATCCGTGGATGGCACCGGAGATTCGTCAAGCAACGCCTGACACCGCACACATCGCGATGCACGCCATTCCTTCTACACGGTTCAAGCAATGGATCGATGGGAACGCTGTCGTACCGTGGAAGAGCATCATCCCATTCACCGTTGATGCCGCTGGCGAAGTCCGGGTGATCCGCGAAATCACGTTTCAACAAGAAGACGGATCGGAGCTCGAGATTCGACCAACGGCAGTCACAAACCTGTTGGAGACAGGCGCGCTACACCGCGACATGACTTCGATATTCAGGCTCGACAGCAGCGCGCCGGTGGCGGGGTCAAGTGACCTCACGGGTTGGGTCTGGCGCGAGGGTTCGCCGGTGAATGATGCGATCACGGTCTGGTCGTGGCGTGACTCAAGTCTGCCACGGAACGCGGTCTGGATGCACCCTGATGCCGAGGGTGGACGGCGCTCACACATGTCCACCAGCATCCCGGCCTCACCCGACCACGCACATCTGGTGTTTCGAGTGGTGGTGACCGAGCACGACCTGATTCATCGGCCCGACGCATTGCCGACCGAGTTCTCGGTCCATATCGACAACGATCAACCGGTTTCCACCCTGACATTGAGCCGCAAGAGTGTTCGCGCCGGACGCGGCTGGTTTATGATCGTTGTTGATCTCTTACCATCCAATGTCGATCGAACGCTGCATCTTCGGGTTCAACCTGCAAACGTTGATCTTGCTGGATCGTCCAGAGTTTACAATCCTTGCTGGGTAACACTTGGTAAACGGATCGTGGTGGACGAAGCAAGCCCGTTGAAGACTCGCGTTGAGCCAAGTCGTTCGGTCCGAGAAGGCGCTGCTTTCGTTGAACATTCCCCTGTAGACTGATACGGCGGGCATCCTCACGACTATGAAACTATCCGTCATCATCCCCTGTTGGAATGAAGAGCACAACCTCCCCGTGCTGCACACGCGCCTTACTGAGACCATCGCTGGTGTGTGTGAAGAGCATGAGTTCATCTACGTCAACGACGGTTCGCGCGATAACACCCTCGGGGTGCTTCGTGAGCTCGCCGCGGCCGACGCGTCTGTCAAGTTCATCTCCTTCTCTCGCAACTTCGGGCATGAGATCGCGGTCGCCGCGGGCCTCGATAAGGCTACCGGCGACGCCGCGGTCCTCATCGATGCCGATCTGCAAGACCCGCCCGAGCTGATCGGGCCGATGGTCGCGCGGTGGCGCGAGGGTGTACACGTGGTCTACGCGCAAAGGCGCAAGCGTCGCGGCGATCCGATCGCCAAGAAGATTGCCATCTTCTTCTTCTATCGCGTGCTCGGACGGATCAGCGAGATCGATATCCCGCTCGATACCGGCAACTTCCGTCTGATGGATCGGCGCGTGATCGAAGTTGTGAAATCATGCCGCGAGAATCCGCGTTACGTTCGCGGCCTGGTTCCGTGGGCCGGTTTCAAGCAGGAACCGTTGCTCTTCGACCGCGATCCGCGGCACGCTGGCAAGACGGGTTATGGCTTTTTCAAACTCGTGCGGCTTGCCTACGACGGGATCTGCTCGTTCTCGATGGTTCCTCTGCGCGTGAGTACGTGGGTTGGGTCGGGCGTGATCGCGCTCTCGATCCTGCTCACGTTGTTTGTTATTGTCGAGCGCATCTTCTTCAACTCGCCTTCGCTCGGCGTGCCGCGCGGCTTCGCATTTCTGGCGTGCGTCATCCTCTTCCTCGGCGGCGTGCAGTTGTTCATGCTGGGAATGCTTGCGACATATGTCGGTTACATCTTCAAGAACGTGCAACAGCGCCCGATGTACGTCGTGGCGGAAGAGGGCGGGTTCACACCATCTGAACCTGGCATGGAAAGAGGCCGGGTCGTTGTGCGACCCGGCCTGAGCGTGATGACGGAAAGCATGGTTCGGTAGGGTGTTCCCGGCTCGGAGAGCCGGGATACCGGGACGTTCAGCTTTTCAGGGCGAATGAACCGGTTGTCTTGACACCTTTTTCGTCCTCGATCTCAACCCAGAGCATCGCGCCGGCGGGCAGTGGGTTCGGCACTTCAACGTGGTTGTGATAGTTGTCCTTCTCAAGGTCCATCTTGGCCTTCATTGATCCCTTGGCATCTTGGGTCCCGATCCACGCACGAACAGCACCGACCTTCGCACCCGCGCTCGGTGTCAGCCACAGATCGACCGGCAACTCACCACCAGCCTTGATCTCCCCATCGCGCGAGGCTTTGACCTGAAATGACCCGATCGTGCTTGAACCGAGTTCAACCGTCGGCCCGTGATCATCGTGCTTGTCGCCATCTGAGTGATCGTGACCGTCGTGTTTCTCGCCCGGTGCGTGCGCGTGGTCATCGGCCTTGATCGCAGGCTGTTTGACGGCGGGTGTTGATGTGTTTGCTGCGCCCGAAGGCTTCACCGGCGCAATCGCATCTGGCTTCTTGTCGCACCCACCAACCGAAGCAATCGACCCAACACCCAATACACAGGCGAACATCATCATGCTGCGAATCATCGGTCAGACTCCTTAGAAGAAAGTGGCTTCTTGACGCGGCCAGAGAACACGGTTGATAATCGATCGAACAGGCCGCGAGGCTCGATCGCACGTTCGGGATTCACCCCGAACGCGAGCGAGTATCCTGCGGGCACGATAAACAAGTTGAGAAATGTGGAAGAGATGAGTCCACCAAGAACAACCACCGCAAGCGGTGCGAGCAGCTCACTGCCGGGCTTGCCACCCGACATGGCCAACGGAATAAGCCCGAGCGCGGCCGTTAGCGCGGTCATAAGGATTGGCACGAGCCGCTCGATCGAACCCAGAACGATCGACTCGCCAACGGTCTTGCCTTCGCGTGTCTGAAGATGGTCGTAGTGGTTGACGAGCAGGATGCCGTTGCGCACCGCGATGCCGAAGAGTGTGACGAACCCAACCATGCTGGCGATGGAGATGACGGGCGCGACATAGCGGTCGGAACCCAGCCCGAAGAGGGCGAAGGTGTTGGAGAAGAGACCCGGCGACCCGGTGAGGTAGATCGCGGCGATTCCGCCGATCAAGGCAAGCGGCAGGTTGAGCATGACCAGTATGGCCGTGCGCGACTTGCCCGTCGAGAGCTGCAGAAGCAGGAACATCACAACAATAACACCCGTGCCCATGAGGTAGATGGTGCGGCTCGCCGACTGCTGCGCCTCAAACTGTCCGCCGTAGTGAACGGTGTAGCCCGCGCTACGAACAATCGGATCGACACGGGTGCGCACCCTGGCGACAAGATCGCCCAGGTTGTAGCCCTCGGCGACATTGGTCGAGACCACGGCCTTACGCTGCGCGTTCTCGCGGGCAATAAGGTTGCTGGTGCGCTCGGGGCCGATATCCGCAACTTGACGAAGTCGAATCACTGCGCCGCCCACGCCGCGGAGCTGCAGATCCATGACCTGATCAATGCGCCGACGCTCACTTTCGGCCAGACGCACAATCATCTCGTACCGTCGCACACCCTGATTCACTTCGGCGACTCGTTCTCCATAAAGTGCCTGCTGCACCTGCATGGCGGCCGCGCCGGGCGAGAGGCCCGCCGCGGCGAGATCCTGAGCGCGATAACGAATCGGGAGCGAGGTGATCATGACCTCGCGGTTGGCCGCGACATCGCGTGTGCCGGGAGTCTCCTTCAACTCGGTCTCAATCCGCTTCGCAAGCGAGCGGAGCGTGTCGAGATCATCGCCATAGACGTTGATGGCAATGGCCGCGGGTGTGCCCGAGAGGACGTGGCTGAGTCGGTGCTCGATGGGCTGACCGACCATGGTGGTGATGCCGGGGATCCTGGAGATGATGGTGTCGATCTCGCGGCGCACATCGTTCTGCACAGCGTTTGGCAGCATGGTCACTTCGATCTCGGAGCTGCTGACCGGCTCGGCATGCTCATCACGCTCGGCACGGCCGGTGCGGCGAGTGACGCTTGAGACACCTTGTATTTCGGTGAGCTGCCGCTCAATGCCCACGGCCAGCCGGTTGCTTTCCAAGAGCGAAGTGCCCGGAGGAGCGAGGAGGAAGACGGTGAAGGTGCCCTCTTTGAATGCGGGGAGGAAGGAAGTGCCGAAGGTTCGGGCGAGAAGAAGTGAAAGGATGGTTGCGGCGGCCGCACACGAGAGCACGAGGCCGCGATGACGGATCGAGCCCTGGAGCGCGGGCAGGTATCGACGCTTGAGCCAACGCACGAGCGCACCATCGTGATCGTGGTTTGCGGGCTTGGGCTTCATGCGGTTGAACATGATGCGGCACATTGCGGGCGTGACCGTTAGAGCGACGACGAGAGAGGCCATGATTGAGACGATGTAGGCGATGCCGAGCGGACGGAAAAAGCGGCCCTCGATACCGCTGAGAAATAGCAGCGGGACAAAGACCATGCAGATGATGATCGTGGCGAAGACGACCGAGGAACGGATCTCGTTGCTGGCGATGTAGATGACTTCGACGAACGGCTTGCGTTCAGTGTCTGGAAGAACCGCATTCTCCTTGAGTCGCCGGAGCACATTCTCAACATCGATGATGGCATCATCAACGAGTTCGCCGATGGCGACGGCCAGACCTCCGAGGGTCATGACGTTGATTGACAATCCCCATGCCCAGAGGGCCAGAAGCGCGACGGCGAGCGAGAGGGGGAGAGCGGTCAGCGTGATGACCGTGGCGCGGGCGTTGAGAAGGAAGAGGATCAGGACGACGGCGACGATGACAGTGGCTTCTATAAGAACCTTGACTACATTATGTATTGAGCGGTTGATGAAACGTGAGGCGCGGAAGGGATCACGGTTCAGCATCATGCCCTTGGGCATGGTTCCTTCGACCTGATCGAGCACCTTGTCGATCTGCTCGGTGAGCGCGAGCGTGTTGGTTCCGGGCGACTTCTGAACACTCACGACGACCGCGGGCAGGCCACGGTCGGCGGCGGTGCCGCGCTTGGGCGAGGCACCAAGTTGAACATCGGCAACCTGCCCGATCGTCACCGGCGCGCCGTTCTGATACTTGATAAGCGTGCTTCTTATGTCATCAACGCTCTGCACGCGGGCAATCTGCCGGATGGGCAGCTCAAGGCTTTCAACATCCGGCACGTATCCTGCGCTCGCGGTGCTGTGCGCACCCTTCGCGGCCTCGACCACATCGCTGATGGTGAGTCGGTAGAGCGCCAGTAGATCCTGTCTCACGTTGATCTGGTACTGCGGCAGCTCGCCGCCGATGGCGACCACCTGCGCCACACCCGGCACCGAGAGCACCTTGTTTCGCAGGTCAAACTCCGCGAACGAGCGCAGTTCGAGAGGGCTTACCGAGCCATCGGGCGAGGATAGGGCCATCAGCATGATCTCGCCGGTGATACTGGTCACGGGCGTGATTTCCGCGTGGGCATTGGGGGGCAGCGACTCGCGAACGGAACTGAGCCGCTCGGAGACGAGCTGGCGTGCGAGATAGAGGTTGGTGCCCCAGTCGAACTCGACCCAGACAATCGAGAGCGAAGTCGCGCTCGCCGAGCGTACGCGGCGCGTGCCCGGCAATCCGTTAACCGAGGTCTCGATTGGAAACGTGACGTTGAGTTCGACCTCGTCGGCGGCAAGACCACCGGCCTCGGTCATGATGACGACGGTGGGCGCGTTGAGCTCGGGAAAGACATCGACGGGCATATCCTTGACCTTGAGCCCGGCGAAAAGCAGGAGCAGGCCTGACGCCATGATAACCAGTGTGGAATTCTTAAGTGAAAACTCGATCAGCTTGGCGAGCATACCTTAATGCCCCTCTTCATGGAAAGTGCCATCGGAGTGGAAGTGGCCACCCTTGGACACGTTGCCCGCCGTGGCGAGCATCAACTGATAGACACCGTCGAGCACGATCTCATCGCCCTGCCTGACACCGCTGGCCACCACGACCCAGCGTCCATCGGAGATGCCGAGGTCGGCCTCCATGCGGATGACCTTGTCGGGGTCGGCGGGGTCGCGCCTGAAGATGATGGGACGTGTGCCATCGCGCGTCACACATGAGAGCGGGATGGCGAGTTCTTCCTGACCACCATCGAGCGTGACTTCGAGATAGGCGGAGACCCCTTCACGAGCCCACGGCCGAAGCGCACCGGGGGTGACAAGAAGTTCGATCGTGCGTGCATCCGGATCAGCACCCAGCCCAAGCACAAGGTCGCCGGTCATCTGATCTTGAATACTGATTGACTGGCCAGCGGAAGGAACGATTCGCGCAGGCAGCCCCGCCTTCAGACTGCCGAGATCGGCCTGGAGAGCTTGCGCGTTGAAGCGGATTCGCTCGGGCTGCACGGTGGACAAGGTGAGACCACCCACATCGACCATGCCGCCGTTTGTGACATTGAACTTCTCAACAACACCGGGCGCTGCAGCGCGAATCTCGAGCTCCGACATCGTGCGCCATCGTGGCTTGGATTTGCCATCGATCTTCATCTCGCTCTGAAGATCGGCGACGCTCACGCCCGAAACCGACGATGCGGTATCGAGCAACAAGTCGATGGTGGCCCGAGCACTTTTGACTTCGGCACTCAGTTCGCGTACACGCGAAGCAAGCTCAGCATCCTTCTCCATCGTTTCGGCCAGTTCGGCCTGGGTTGCGTTGAGTGTACCCTCAACCTCGGCAAGTTCGCGCCCGCTGCCGCCGCCCTCGCGTTTCAGAACATCAAGCTGTGCAAGACGTGATGTCCAAAGCTGGATTTTCGCCGCCAGACTCTCTTCATGGCGACGGTGCGCAGCTCGCATGGGTTCCATGGATTCAAGCCTGGCGGTGGCCTGCTCTAGCGAAGACTCCGCCGCGTTGAGTTGGTTCTGGAGTTCGTGCCATCGTGTGGAGTTCAAGCGGAACAGAGGCGTGCCAACAGCGACGGTCTGGTACTGATCGACGAGAAGCTCGACTCGACCACCGAGTGCTGATCGGTACTCGCGGCGTGCGGTGGGCAGAAGCTCGAAGCGACCCGGAACTCGAACCGTGCGTGCAACGTTGCGGGCTTCGACCTTCGCGAAGGTGAGGCCAAGATTCTTGCGAACCGAGGCGGGGATATCGACCCGATTCGTTGGCGCGGCGGCAGCAGCGGGTGATTCGCCACCTGCGTGGGTATCGCCCGCGGTCTGCGTGCCATCATCTTTCTTGTTGCACGCGGCGAACAAGAGACAGGTGAGGGCGACCATCGCGAGATGGAAGAGGGTTGGTCTATTCGGGTTCAACGGTTCTCTCCTTGGTTCGTCGGAGTGAGCGGCGGTTGTTCTGAATAAGGACCGATGAGGGCATCGATCCGAATGGAGGCAAGTGATTCGGCGAGTCGAGCGGCGATGAGGCTTTGCTTCGCATACTGCTGCCCCTTGAGCGTTTCGAGCAGTAGAAGGGTGTTTACTTCACCGAGTTCGGCGACGCGGCGTGATTCGGCATCCTGTTGGTCAACGAGTGGAACGATGTCCACTTCGAGTGAGGTTCGCTGTGCGATGGCGGACTGGAGGGTGAGTACCGCGAGTTCGAGGTCGCCGAGCAGTTGCTCGTAGGTTGATTCAAAGCTGCCGCGAGCGACCTCACGCTCGGCAATCGCGGTGGCGATTCCCTGCTGGTTGCGGTTGAGGATCGGTATCGGCAGGGCGAGGTTGAGCAGGAACTGATCCTGCCCGTCTTCGCGTCCGTATCCTGGACCGACGGTGAGATCGGGATACTGCTTGCGGACTTGCAGTTCGAGCTCATGTTCGGAGACCTGATACTCGGATTTCACCACGGCAAGGGCAGGATTGCGGGCATCCAACTCGTCGCGTAGTTGATCAAGCGGGGCCGGAACCCGCGTGACCAGCGGGCCTGGAACGAGCGTCAAGGGGGCCGCTGGCGGAAGCCCCATCAGACGACGGATGCCCGCTTGGGATTGCAGAATCTCGGCATTGAGCAAGGCAAGCGCGGCACGCCCTTTGGCGATCTCAATGCGAAAGAGTCGAGCCTCAACACGCGGCATCTCTCCCGCACTTTCAAGCCGGTTGACGATGGCGACAACCTGCTCGAATCGTGAAAGGAACTCGACGGTTGCGCTGGACTGCTGGGCGATGGCACTCCAGCGTGCCCATGCCTCGCGCAACTGAACTCTTGTATCCCACTCGGCTTGATGGACCTTGAGAATCTGCGCCGCGTGCTGCGCGCCGCCGCGTGCTTTCTCGATCTCCAGACGACCCGAGATGGGAATGGTGAGCGAGAGGGTGGAGAAGACTTTCCAGGGATGTTGCGAACTCTGGATTATGCGGGTGAGGTCGGTTCCGAGCACGGGGTCTTGCCAGAGTCCGGCGGTCTGTGCCGCGGCGGCGGCAACTCCGGCTCGAAGCCGCGCGAGGCGAAGCTCGGGGTTGAAGACGAGGGTGATGGCTTCGGCCTCGGCAAGGGCGAGCCCATCGGAGGGATCAAACGTGGTGTGATCGTCGCCTGCGGAGGTCAGCAATCGTTGTGAGAAATCTCTGACAGTGGGTGATGCGGGATCTCGGATGGTCCAGGCTTCACGATGGGCCGCGAGATCCAGCGGCTTGGGTGAATAGCTCTGGCACCCGGCACCAACTAGGGCGGTTGCGCCGCCGAGACTCAACGCGAACATGATGCGGATTGAACGCACTTCATAGCTCCAGAATGGTCGGGAGCTGGCGCGGCGATTGGGCCATGCACCAGCGTGCTTTCACGATCAAGAGGCGATCGGATGGTCAAGTACACAACGCTTCCGGGCGGCAAGCGCGGAGAGGTGTACACAACCAGTCTGGTGTATTCAGATCAACAATCGCGTGGTGGCGAGGCCGATCATGGGCGGACCATGACCGATCTGCGGCCAACCGCGCGTTGCGATGCACCGAGAATCGAAGGGCTTCGTAAAGCACTCGATCGTGAGAATCCGGGTGAACAACGAGCACGAGGCCTCGTCGGTGGTAGTGCGTCGGGTTTCGGTGCGGACGGCATCCGACTCGATGTGGACGTGCATGCACCCGCTATGACTGAGAGGATGACGCGGCTCATCGCCATCATGCTCGTGTTGGGCGTGGCCATGCCGACAGCAGGATGGCTGATTGGAGTGAGCAGGAACCGCCTGAGGAACATCCGAAGATGTGCTGATGCAAACCACGCCGCGGCGGCCCGGCAGCACGCCAAGAACCAACTGCGAGAGCAATGCCAAAAAGACAAGGATGACGGGCGCGTGCTTCATGGGCTGAAAGATGGCCTGAAAGAAAATCAACGATCCGCTAGAAGTCCCTCTCCAAGGGTATCGACCATCATACCGAGTAGTCGTCTATCGGTTGAGTCTGTGGGTGGTCTGAAGGGAAGCCGAGCCTCATGTTTGGTTATGGGAGTCTTGCTCGCTCGAACCAGGTCTGTCCTATCAGGCCGATCGTATCGAAAAGACGGGCTTGCCAATCGGCCAAGCACTCTCCAGGGGCAGAGGTGTGGAAAAATAGCAGAGAAAGGCGGTTGGAGACTGTGCAAGGGAGGCCCAAGCAAACCGACTCAAGGTCCGCCCCGACACAGGGCCCGGCCCGACTCAAGCTTCGGCTTGAAGCCGGGGCAGAAATACGGGCGTCAGGAGTCGAACCTGAAACCTCCTGATCCGTAGTCAGGTGCTCTATCCAATTGAGCTACGCCCGCAGAACGCTCAAGCCTAAGCCTGATGCCGCCCTCTGGCAAGCGTTACGAGGCAAACCGGGGTCTGTTCGTACTGTTCTTGGATATCCAACTTGATTTTGGGCGCGAGGCCGCGATACTTCCCCTCCCATGGCCCACTCACTTTCGGCAAAGAAGCGGATCCGTCAGAACATCAAGAACAACGCCCGCAATCGCTGGCGCCTACGCGCCATGCGCGGCGTGATCCGTGAGTTCCTTGAGAAGATTGCTCACGGCACACCGGCCGAGGCCGTTGAATCGCTCAACAAGGCGAGCAAGGTGATCGACCGAACCGCGGCGAAGGGTGTGATTCACAAGAATCAGGCCGCGCGTCGGAAGAGCCGCTTGTTCAAGCGACTGAAGAGCAAGTCGGCCGCGAAGGCCTGAGCGTGCCTGGTCGTTCGTCATATTGATGAAGCGGAGTTTTTGATCGCCCGTCGGCAACACCGACGGGCTTTGCTTTTGGTGATGGCTTTTGGTGACATCAACTTCGTGCCCCGAAGTCGTTACCCTATCGCTTCAGTCCACCCTTCACTTTGCCCTTGATCCCCGCTTCTGTGTCGAACGCACCATGCCCCGGCCACGTATCCGCACAAGTTCAGAAACGCCCGTCGCCAGCGACCGCGCCGATCTATCCGGATCGGGCGGCTATTTCACGCGTTCGATGCGTCCGTTGCATGTGCTGGCTTTTTTGCTCCCACTGCTCATCGCGTATGAAGTCGGGTCGATTCTGTTTTTGACCGACTCGGGCGCGGGTATTCAGCGCACGGTTGAAGCGCGGCGGGTGATGGACGATTTCTTCGGGATCATGGGCATCGCCGGCTATCTGGCGCCTGGGTTTGCCATGGCCACGGTGCTGATGGTCTGGCACATCATGTCGCGCGATCGGTGGGTGCTGGATCTGCGCACTCTGCTCGGGATGCTCGCTGAATCGGTCGCGTGGACGATGCCACTGCTGGTGATGGCCGCGGCGATCGAACATGCTCGGAGTGCGACCTCCCCCACTGCTGGGCACACGGCCGACGCGGCACGAGGGCTGATGGAGTTGTTGGCCCAGGGTGGCACCGGGAATGGTGGTGGCGCTGGGCCGGGGGTTGACCAGTTGAGCCGACTCTCGCTGTTTGCGAGACTGACCCTTTCGGTTGGGGCGGGGCTCTATGAAGAGATGCTCTTCCGCCTCATCGGGCTTGCGCTGCTGCACTTCATTCTTGCGGATCTGATCGGCCTGCCACGCCGATGGGCGGGGATTGGCGCGGTGGTGCTCTCGGCGGTGGCGTTTGCGGTGTATCACCAGCCACCGCTCACCGATTGGACACGGATTCTGTTCTATCTGCTGAGCGGTGTGTATTTCGGCACGGTGTACTTGCTGCGAGGATTCGGCATCGTGGTCGGCGCGCACGCGATGTATGATGTGCTGGTGCTGACCGTGCTGGCCACTCGGTGAGACTCGCTAATCTTCGTCGCGATCCATTCGTTCGCCGCGCCATGAAGATTGGATGGCCTCAAGAATCCGCTCGTTGACCGGATGTCCGGCCTCTTCGACAAATCCCGGGAGCGCGGCGACCATGCGGCGCAGTTCGATGAACCGCACGGTCAACGGATCGATATCGGGGTGCGCATCGGCGAGTTCTTCGGCAATGCGATCGACCTCGAGCCAGCCGAAAGTCTTTGATGAGCCCATTGGAAATCACTATTCGTGCGGAAGGTCCACAGGCGCGACATGAAACGGTTGCGACGCGATCAGTGCGGAATTTCCTTCACCGCGTTCCGATTCCACGATGGAACGCGCACGACGACGCGCCCGGCCTTCAGCAGTTCGCACTGGCAGGCCAGCCGGCTGTTGCGGCGGATGTCGGGGGCCTCTTCAACGCGATCATCCTCGGCCTCGGTCGATTCGCTGAGCAGTTCCATGCCCTCTTCGATGTAGACGTGGCAGGTTGAACAGGCGCACACACCGCCGCAGGCGTGCTCGATATTGATGTTCGAGCCCAGCGCGAGTTCCAGCAGATTGTGGCCGCTCGATCCATCGACGATGTGCTCGCTTTGATCTGTGCCGGTGACGGCCACCGGGTCTTCACAGACGTATTTTATGGTGTTGGTGGCCGTGCCTGCGTTGACTTTGACTCCGTGGGTATGCATTGGACAACTGTAGGTTGGCGGCGATGCGATGGACAGAAATGCCGAGCGTACATATGCCGACCATAGAGGTTATCGCTCCCTCATGGAACCTGCTCAAGACCTGATGAGGGCTGCGTGCCGCCGGAGGTGATATCCCCTACTATTTCCGTTCATGGTTCAACCTCTCCAGCATTCTGCCGCGACCCCCTCCAAACGTATGGATGCGGTTGATCTGACCGTTCTCGCGCCTGCGCACAACGAGGAAGGCAACATCGTCGAACTGGTTGAACAGATCGACCGGGCGATTCATCCGATGGGTATCACGCACGAGATCATCATCGTTGATGATGGTTCGACCGATACGACACGGACCAAGCTGGTTGAGTTGATGAAGGTCCGTCCGTGGGTGCGGTGCATCGCGATGATGCGCACGCCGCCGGGCAAGGGCAACGGACAATCCGCGGCGTTCTATGCGGGCTTTGCCGAATCACGCGGTCGGCTGATCGCAACGCTTGATGCGGACCTTCAGAATGATCCGGCGGATCTGCCGGGGATGATCGGGCTGCTGACCGATACGGGCAGCGACATGGTGCAGGGCGATCGTTCGCACGCACGCAAGGACAGCGCGGTGAGGCGCGTCGGCTCGCTGGTTGGTCGTAAGTTCCGGCTGTGGCTGCTCGGCGACAGCATTCGCGATACGGGGTGCTCGCTTCGGGTGATGAAGCGCGAGATTGCCGTGCAACTCCCGCTTCAACTCAAGGGGATGCACCGATTTATCCCGGTCACCGCGCGGCACCTGGGGTTCAAGGTTGTTGAGATGGATGTCCATCACCGGGCGCGGGTGGCGGGAGAGACAAAGTATGGCATGGGCATCACCAAGCGGGCAGTTCCGGGGTTGATCGACCTGTTTGCCGTGCGGTACATGCGTAACCGCCGCCGCCCGGTCGATCACGCAGAGATCATGGTTGCGCCACAGCCGAACGTTTCGATGTCGAGTCCCTCGCCGGTTGTTGTTCGTACAACGACATCACAGCCTGTCGAGGCGCGATCATGAAAGGGGCGGGCGCGAAGAAGAAAGTGAAGTGGGAACCGGCGGCACTGATGGTGCTGGTGCTTGCGCTGGGGCTTTGGATTGCGTTTGGCCCGGCGGGGCGGCCATCGTTTCCGACCAATCCGGGTGCGCTGACTCAGACGGTGCGCATCGGCAACTCGCGCGGCGCGCTGGAGGCCTACAGGCCCGCGCCGACATCCGAATACATCTTTCGGCTGTGGATGAAGAACGGGACCGATGCGGGCGTCACACCGCCGCCACGCGAGATGTCGCGGGTCGAGGCCGAGGCTTTGCTCGGAAGCCCCGTCATTCAGCAGACACTCAACATCGACCGCAACATCGTCTTCCGCACACTCAACATCACGTCATGGACGAGCATCGTCTGGGTTGGTATCGGCCTGCTCGGGCAACTTGCATTTTCCGGACGCATGATCCTGCAATGGATCGTGAGCGAGCGCAAGCGGCAGAGCATCATCACCGAGAGTTTCTGGTGGTTCAGTCTGTTCGGGGCTATCACGCTGTTCAGCTACTTCGTGTGGCGGCAGGATCCGATCGGCATCCTCGGACAGGCTTCGGGGATCGTGATTTATCTTCGTAACATTCGCCTGATTTACAAGCACAAGCGGCGCACGGCACGCGTGGCCGCAACAGCGCAGATCGAGCCCAAGCCCAGCCCATCGGCCGCGCACGCGGGGATGGCCCGTTGAATCACCTTCCCGACCCTGGCCGTGCTCGGAGCCAATGCTGACATGCGAGTCTTTCTTGACGATCATCCCATTCCGATCGCCACACCCACACTCGCGGCGGCCCTTGCCGCGGTGCGTGAATCGGCCGAGCGGTCGGGGCGCGTGGTGATCGAGGTCTTTCGAGATGGCCAGTTGCTGCCCGATGCCCTGCTGGCTTCGCCGACGGATGCTGAGGAACCGGGTGCGGAGCTTCGATGCGCTTCGGCGGACCCCTGCCAGCTTGTGGCCTCGTCGCTCCGACAGGCAGCCGATGAACTGGCGGCTTCGCGTGAGAGTCACCTCGCCGCGGCGCACTCGATTCAGACCGGAAAGCTGGATCAGGCCATGCCCCAGCTCTCGGCCGCGCTGGCGGCGTGGACGCAGATCCATCAGGTCGTGACCAATGGCATACGCCTGATCGGGCTTGATGAACAAACGCCGATCGGAGAACCGCCGCGCCCGCTGGCGGACTCGATCGCCTCGCTTTCGGCCAGACTGAACGAGGTGAAGCGGGCGTTGCAGGCGCAGGATTGGTCGGGTCTTGCCGATGCGTTGGCGTACGAACTTCCTGACCAGACCGATCACTGGCGGGACTTGGTGCTTGTTCTGGCTGACCGGATTTCGGCAATCCGCTAATCTGTTGACGCCCTCCCCCGTCCTCCGTCCGCCGTCTCCTGTCCCCAACCCCCCCACCTCCATGATAGAGAGGACCGTTTGGCGAGTTCGAACGCTCAGCAACAAGCCCGCATCGATGCGCTCATGGAACAGGCCGGCAAGGCTTTGGTCGATCGCAGGTACTTCGAGTGCGAACGCCTCGCGGGCGAGGCCTTGCGGCGCGCCTACGCGATCAACGACTATGACCGACTTGCCCGGATAGTGCTGCCCCTTCAAGAAGCACGCAGGCAGAAGCGCGACATGGCGCTCGAAGCGGCTATGGGTGGCGCGGTCTTCCTGGTCAATGGCGAGATACCATCAGGCCCTGCGTTGGTGCCCGGCTGCTACCTCGTTGCCCCACCGCGGGTCGGTGTTGATGGACGTGCCCTGCGCGAAGCCGCTGATTTGCTGGAAGTTCCGGCGATTGTGGTGGTTCGCGAACCTACTTCGCTCGACGGGCGATGGCCGATCGTGGCGGTCGGCCCCGTCACTGTTCGCACGAAGGTGCCCGCGCCGGTTGTCCATGCTGAGCCTGTGATCGGTAAGTCCAAAAAATCACTGCGAAAGCCTGCCGCATTACCAGAAACGAGCCAAACCGGAACTACGACCGCACCACCGCCCGCACTTCCTGATCCGAAGTGGTTCATCACGGCGAATGAGGCTCTGGGTGATGCGGCCATTATTTCAGCAACGGTGAAGCCGAGTCTCTTTCAGCATGTTGAGTCTCTGGTCGAACATCTCGCCGCGCACCCCGACCATGAGAAGCTGCATCAGAAGCTCGGTGAGTGTGCGCGAATGGCCGCCCAGGAACCCGCCGCGGCGCGTCGGCCGCCGCCAGGATCGAACGGCGAGTTTGAGGGTGAGGATAACGAAGACGGCGACGCGGCCTGAGCGTGACCGCTGGTACAGCATGGCGTCAGAGGCTGAGCGTGGAAGGCTTAACGGTCGCAGTATCCGCCGCCGCCACCGTAGCTGCTGTAGCCGCCGCCATAACCACCGCCCCCTCCACCTCCACCGTAGTAGCCATTCCCATTCCAACGCTCGCGTTCGCGGCGTTGGTTCTGGTCGCCGATGACACCACCGCCGATACCGCCCGCGACGGCACCGATGGCGGCACCGGCACCTGCACTACCGGTGAGGCTGCCGATGATGGCACCACCCGCCGCGCCGAGTGCCGCACCTGAGAACGCCCCCTGACCGGCGTTGTTGCACCCAGCAAGGGTTGATGCGAGGGCGAGAGCGAGGATGGCTACCGAAGACTTGGCGATCTGTGCTTGCGAGTTCTTCATGGCTCTTTCCAAAGCGTGTGCGTGAACCTTCGAGTCAAACACGTATACCGGCTGCGGCCCGGTCAGTTCCAGTGGCAGCCCTTGGGGGTTTCGACCATTCGCTGCGGGGCGGCCTTCCGCAAAAGCGTTGCCAGCCCGTCGAGTCGTTTGCTGACAATTCTGGCCCGCTCACCGGCATCATCCGCGGCGAGCCACTGGTAGCGAGCCTCAAGATCGGCGTGCGATTCGGGCAGATTGGCCCCTAGAAACTCGATGATGACCGATGTGGGGATCTGGGAGTTTTTGAGGTGGCGAGCTGCATCCTTGGCGAGGCGAAGATCGGTCAGCGGCCCATCCGCCAGCGAGGTGCAGAACCGTTCGCGATAGGTCTCAAGCTGTTCGTCATCCTCTTTACCCATACCGACGGGCTCGATCATCGCTTCGCGGTAGAGTTTGCTCTCACCCGCCGCGAGCTCGTGCACGACACGCCCGCGGCAGACACCCTGCAGCACAATGGCGTAGCGGCCATCCGGCCACTTGAAGTGCTCAGCAATGTGCCCGACACAGACCGCGGGGCGAATCGCGGGGCGAGCGTGGTATTCCGACTTCCACTTTTCGCCCGCCTCAAAGACGGCCATGGCGATGAGCCCGGGACCGTCGAGCGCATCGGATGTCATCTGGCGGTATCGCGGCTCGAATATTTCGAGTGGCGCAACCGCGTGTGGCATGAGCACCGCCACGTTGAGCGGGAAGACGGGCATCGGTCTTGCAAAGTTGACGTGGATGGTCGTCTGATCGGACATGACGGATTATACGTAGCGAGAAGGAGGGGCGGAGAGATCGATCTCGGATGGCGAAATCGCGTGTTTCGACCCACATTCGGGACAGACGATCGTGAGGTTTTTGTTTAGCCGAAGTCCACGGGTGTCGTACGCGCATTGATTGCAGGTAGTGAGCCTGCGGGCATGATGGCGTGCAAGCAAGGTTCGCCATGCCAGGGTGGTGGGAATGCACGCGAGCACAAGGGGCAGCCAGAGAGGTGCCGCGCCCCACCAAATCTGAAGGCCAGTCTCCGTGCGGTCGGTCCCGCCCTGCCATCCCCATGTCCAGCCTTCGCCTAGATTACGGTTGGTGACCTGCGCCCGTGCCGAGTCGGGGAGAGTTCCGGGACGAATGCCTGTCTCGGTGTGAAAGTAGGTAAGTGCCAAGCTCCCGCGAGAAGAATCAATCACCACGCACTCGAAGATCGGAAGCCGAAAGGACCAGCCGATGTTGACCATCATCAAGCTGGTGATCACAAGGCAGGTACCAAGACCACCCCATCGCAGGGCCCGGAACACAAGCAATTTTGACCGATTAATCATGATCGGAGCCATCCGGGCTGGTATGAACGCTCACGCCTCGACCAACGATGAAGACCTGCTTACCATCGGCCCAACATGACCCCTCCCAATATGCAGTCGCCGCAGACCGCCACCAGCCCGACCACCGCTCCCGCACTCACCACCACCGAGACCCGGGCGGCGGTCAATGATCTGATCGGCAAGTTCAACTACAAGCCACAACCTGAAGGGCAGAAACTCATCAACGAGTTGGTGGCCGATTTTCTGAAACACAATCCTGCCGCCGCCGCGCTCGCCAAAAAGATGAAGGCCGAGACCGGGACACGGTTTCCCGACTGGATCGACCATATTCAGGTCGGGAGCACCGCGGCAATCAAGAAGCGGCTGGTCGAGGTTGGCTTTGTGCTGAATACTCAACCTGGCGCCGATGAGTGCTACACGCACGACGGGGCGATGTTCCCCGCGATCGTGCTTGTCGCGGGCAAAGCTGTGCGGGTGGCGATCAAGGTTGAAGGCGTGATGGACTACCTCATCGCTCACCGCATCAACGAGGGTGAGATCCATGGTGAACCGGGCGGCCAGTTTCGTATGGCCCCGGCACAAATGGGCGTTGATGGCTTTGACCTGTTTATCGTTGAGCGTCACGGGTGTCGCGGGTATGTGGCACCGAAGTTTGATGCCGTGAAGGCCGCGCAGGCTGCGTGGCACGCCGAAGCGCTCCGTCGCCGGCGGCGCGAGTTCGACAACGATGCCGACGGGTTCAAGGAACTCAACCGGAACGTTGACGCGGCCATCGCCGATCTGGGGCGCGACTGGGCGAGCGATATCTTCTTTGCGGCCGAGAGATGTTATTGGATGCAGCGCAACCGGGCGGGCATGGTTCAGTATGCGCGGCAGCAGAAGCTCGGGCTTGGCTGGGCCAACCACGACCACCACACGTATCGCTCATCGCGTGACCACTTCACCAAGTTGATCGCGGTTTTTGAAAAGCTCGGGTTTACCTGCCGCGAGAGGTTCTACGCGGGGCATGAGGCGCAGTGGGGCGCGCAGGTGATGGAGCAGGCGGCAACCGGCGTTACAACGTTTAATGATGTGGACATGAGCCCGGAAGAGTTGCTGGGGGACTTCGGTCACGAGGGCTTTTCGCAGAGCCGCGATCGGCTTGGCACCGTCGGGTTGTGGTGCGGCCTGCACGGCGAAGCGATCTTGCAGGCGGGGATGCACCACCTCGAAGCCCAGTTTGACTGGCAGGCCCTGGTCGAGCAACTCGAGCAGGTGGCGCAGGTGCGGACCATGGCGCCGTTCACGACATTCAAGTATCTTCGTCAGGCCTTCACCGAAGGAGAGACGTGGCAGGTGAGCGAGAAGCGACTTCAGAAGCTGCTCCTCTCGAAGCTGATCACCACTGAGCAGGCATCGATGTTCCGGCAGGAGGGCGCGCTCGGATCGCACCTCGAAAATCTCGAACGCAACGATGGGTTCAAGGGTTTCAATCAGGAGGGTGTGAGCGACATCATTGCTCGTACCGATCCGCGGAAGATGACCAAGATGCACGCCGTCGGTGCATGAACGTTCAGCCCATCACGCGGGTGACTGTCCAGTAAAGCCCTGTACACGCGATGGCAAGCGATGCGGGAATCGTGATGCGCGAGCGGTACCACTCCTTGCGCCCGAACCACGCACCGACGGCAAGATAGGCCGCGGCGATTACCGCGAGTTGACCGAGCTCGACACCGATGTTGAATGAGATCAACGCGGGTAGGAACTGCGAGCGCGGCAGACCAATCTCAGTGAGCACACCCGCGAACCCCAGCCCGTGCAGCAGACCGAAGATGAAGACGACGAGTGTGCGCGTCGGACGCGCGCCGTCGGTTGACTTGATCACGATGTTCTCGATCGCGACAAACGTGATGGAGAGGGCGATGAGCGGCTCGACAATCGAAGATGGGAGTTGAATAACACCATAGATCGAGAGGGCGAGCGTCACCGAGTGCGCGATGGTGAATGCGGTGACCTGTGCAAGAATGGCCCTTGGGTTCAAGCTCAAGAGGAAGAGGCTCAGCACAAAGAGGATGTGATCAAGCCCCTTGGGCACGATGTGCGTGAAGCCCAGTTCGGCATACTTGGCCATCACCTCAACAGTTGTTCGCGCTGGTGTACGCCGATAGAGCGTGAAAGGCTCGCTCGTTGCAGAAGAACTGATCCACTGCCCGAGCGGCTCATCATCGCCAGCGTTCCGCGTGTTGAGCAGATGGTCATCGACCGGCCAGGGGTGTGACCACCGAAAGGTGCTTGCACCGAGGGGAACTTGGCCGCGAAGACGGAGGGTTGGCGGATACCCACCAACCAGCGCGCTGGCTTGCGCGGCGATGGGCTCAGCGAGCGGCACAAACTCTGGCTTCACCATGGTGCCGTCGAAGTCGATCTGTGCCGCGTCTGCAAAATCGGTGAGATACTTCGTCAGTCTTGGTGCGTCCCCCACAGGCGGTCGGAGTGCAGCGGGCAGGTGCTCACCGAAGATCGTGATATCTACAACGTAGGTCGAATCGGCGTTGAATGTCGCGGCGACCTTGAGCGAACCAAACTCGTGACCGCGCGCCGGCGACACAAAGAGCAATATCGCGAAGAGTGTGGCCGCCAGCATCGCGGTGCGAGCGGCCAGCAATCGATTGGCATGAGTCAGCGTCACGGCCTGGCTTCCTTCTTGGGTGTTTCGGCCGCGGTTGTCGTTGGTGTGGTGGTAGGCCAATCGGGAGTCTGAAAGGTCAGCGAAGCCCAGAGGCTCTCCCATTCCGGCTTCACCACGCCGATGGTGAGCCCCTCGGGAGCCTTGACCATCTCGACCGCGCTGACGATCCACTCTCCGGACTTCGGCAGCAACAAGCTCGCACGCCCGTCGGCACCGGTTCGAGCGGAGATGACACTGGTCGGATCAGCAAAGTTGCGGGCGATGACGAGCAGACCTGTCGCGGGCTTGTCTTTGTACAGAAGTTTGACGATGAGCGGCTCGTCCGACTTGAGCGAGGTTGGATCGTTCAGAGGCACAAGCTCCAAGGTGTAGCCCAGAATACGATCAAAGCCCCTGCTGCCCGTTGCATCCTGCGTACGAACGATGCACTTGGCCGCGCGAGAGAACATCTCTCGACCGTTGGCCTTAGACTGACCCGCCGCGGCCCTCGCATCGACGACTTTCTCCAGCCCCTTATCCTTAAGGTAATGCTCGAACTTGACAGGCTCAAGCTCGACCGAGC
>JBBSBC010000011.1:0-34303 GCA_038251595.1 Phycisphaerales bacterium
CCTGATCAAGCACGCGACGCGCCACCGCGTCTATGTCGCCGCTGTCAATCAGGTTGGCGGAAACGACGAGTTGATCTTCGATGGTCACGCCGCGATCTATGGCCCCAACGGTCTGCTTGTGGCCGCCGCGCCGGGGTTTGTGGATCACCTGCTCATCCACGATCTTGATCCGGCGCAGCAACGCCCGACCGAAATCACGAGCGGCGACCCATTGCTGTATGCCAATGATGAGGAACTCGTCTATAACGCGCTCGTGCTTGGCGTGCGCGATTATTGCCGCAAAACCGGCTTCAAGTCCGCCGTGCTCGGACTCTCCGGTGGGATCGATTCGGCCGTCTGCTGTGTGCTCGCCGCGGCCGCGCTAGGCCCGCAAAGCGTGCTTGGCGCGAGTCTGCCGAGCCGCTACTCATCCGCCGGAAGTCAGGATGACGCACGCGATCTCGCCGCGCGGCTCGGTGTGCCCTACACCACCATCCCGATCGAAGGGCCGTTCACCTCGCTTGAGTCGGCTCTTGCCCCCGCGTTTGCCGGTCGCACGCCCGATGTTGCCGAAGAGAACATGCAGTCGCGCATCCGCGGCACCATCCTCATGGGCCTTTCCAACAAGCTCGGCCACATCCTGCTCACGACCGGCAACAAGAGCGAGCTGGCGGTTGGCTATTGCACGCTCTATGGCGACATGAACGGTGGGCTGGCCGTGCTCAGCGACATGAGCAAGATGTGGGTCTACCGACTTGCTCGGTGGATGAACGCCAACTTCGAGCGGCTCGGCATCAGCCCCCCACTCGGTGGTCCACTGACAGCTCCGCCCATCCCACTCGCGACCATCACCAAACCGCCGAGCGCCGAGCTTCGCGCCAATCAGACCGATCAGGACTCACTCCCGCCCTACGACATTCTTGATTCGATCATCGAAGCGTACGTGGAACGGCGCGAAAGCCCGCAGCAGATCGTCGATCAGACCGGGCACGACCCCAAGCTCATTGCCCGCATCATCCGCCTGATCGATCTCAGCGAGTTCAAGCGCAAGCAGGCCGCGATCGGGCTGAAGGTTACCAGTGTGGCGTTTGGAAGTGGGCGCCGTGTGCCGATCGCTCAGAGGTGGCGGCCTGAACGCGAACTATAACCGCGTGCAAAGTCTCAGCGTTGCGTTTGGTCCGCTTGGGCCTCAACAACTTCAGCAGGCTTGATCTCCGGCCGCTTCTGCAAACTACCCGAGCCCAGGGCGGGCACATACCGCCCCGCCGTCGCCGCGACATCGGCCAGCGTTCCACCGACCACCGCCAGCGCCACGACCCCGAGCGCGCTCAGCACGCCCGCCACTCGGCGCGAGCCAAAGGGTGTTGCCTGCATCGGGGCAAGGTTGGGTGAGGTTTCGGGTGAATCGATGTAACACACAAACGCCAGCCGCAGGTAGTAATACGCCGCGATCGCGGAGTTCAGACCGAGGATCAGCACCAGCGGAACCTCGCCCGCGCCGATCGCCGAGGTGAATAGCGGCAACTTGCCAAAGAACCCGAGCAGCGGCGGCAGACCAAGCAAGCCGAGCGATGAGAGCACCATCACCCAGCCGAGCACGGGGTGCGTCTTGCACAGGCCGCGAATGTCGGCGATATTGTCGGCCTCTTCCATCTCGCCCTTGCTGTTCTTGCGCTCAAGGCAGGCCAGCACGGCAAAGGCTCCGAGCGTCATCACACCATAGCTCAACAGGTAGAAGAGCACGGCGGCAAGCCCGTTCCGCGTAAACGTCGAAGCACCGAGACCCGGCCCCGCGATCACGCCGACAAGCATGTACCCCGAGTGGGCAATGCTTGAATAGGCCAGGATGCGCTTCACGGATGATTGCAGGAGCGCGAGCACGTTGCCGATTGTCATCGTCAGCACGGCGATCATCCAGAGCGCATCGCGCAGGACCGAGGGCAGCTCGGTGCCCAGCTCGCCAAACTGCCAGCCGACACACGAGGTGATGAGCAGGATGGCAAAGAACCCCGCGGCCTTGGGCACAAAGGCCAGAAAGCCCGCGATGCTCGCCGATGAGCCTTGATAGACATCCGGCGTATAAAAGTGCATCGGCACCGCCGCGATCTTGAAGCAGATACCGATGATGGCCAGCACCACCCCGAGCATGGTGATCTCGTTGATCCCGCCCGAGAGCCCCATGCCCGTTGCATCGCCACTCGAAGCCTGGGCCGCGATAACCCGCTGAATCTCGTGCAGATTGGTGTGACCGGTTCCACCATAGATGAACGTAAAGCCGTAGAGAAAGATGGCCGCGCCGAGTGCACCGAGGAAGAAGTACTTGACCCCCGCCTCCATGCTCTTGTTCTTGCCGGTCGAGAGGCTGACCATGACGTACGTTGGCAGTGAAGTGAGTTCGAGCGCGAGAAAGAGGAAGATCAGGTCATCGGCACCGGCGCAGAGCATAAGCCCGGTGAGGCTGAAGAGGAAGAAGGCCCAGAACTCGGCGCGCGTGCTGCGGATGGCGTCAAACCCCGTGCCCTGATCGATCGCCTTCTCAAAATCGCGGTCGGCCGTGCCCGCCACCAGGCAGACCAGCACAAGTCCAACGCCGGCCACAAGGATCTTGGCAAACATCGCCATGTTCGGGAGTGCGGTGTTGGTATCGGGGGTGGTGGTCGCCGCCAGCAACGCGGCACCGATCAGGCCGATCCCGCAGAGCGGCCCGCACATGTTGCGCAACGCGCGAGACTTTGAAAGCCCGATGACCATCACGATGCAGGTCGTGCAGAAGAGGCAGATCTCGGGCCACATGCCCGCGATCTTCTCAACCATGCTGATGGCGCCCAGCGAGAGCCCGGGAAATGAAAGCCCGGGAAGTGAGATGTCGGAAATGGTCATTCCGCAACCTCCCGAGCTTTGACAGCTGTCACCGAGGGACTTGCTTCCTCACCCGACAAGGCAACCGCCTTGACCCGTGCCGACATCGTCTTCTCCATCAGTGCCGCCGTCGCGCGTGTCGGTGCTTCGATTGTTCTGATCATGCTGCTCGGGTAAAGCCCCAACCCCAGACAGAGCGCGGCCAGCGGCAGCAACAGGCCGATCTCGCGCATGCTCAAGTCACGCGGGAGCGGGCCGTGGTGTTCATCAGCGCCGCCGTGCGCATCTCCATGCCCATGATGACCGGCCGGCTCAACCAGCGGTCCCCACACGATCTTGCCGAGCATGTAGAGCAGGTACATTGCCGTGACGATCATGCCCGTGCCCGCGACAAAGGCCACGTAAGGCCCGAGTCGTCCGAGTGTCGCACCGATGGGCAGCAGGGTCGAACCGGTAAGCCCGCTCCATGTTGTGCCGCCCGCCTGAAACGCGCCGAAGAGGCACATGAACTCGCTCACAAACCCGTTGGTACCCGGCAGCCCCACGCTCGCCATCGTGAAGAAGACCATGAACGTCGACCAGATGGGCATCTTGGCCGCAAGCCCGCCGAGTTCCTTCATGCTGCGTGTGTGGTACCGCTCGTAGATCATGCCGATCATCAGAAAGAGCGCGCCGGTCGAGAGCCCGTGGTTGATCATGTAAAGGATCGACCCTTGCAGGCCCGTCGCGTTGAGCGCGAACATTCCGAGAATGCAAAAGCCAAGGTGGCTCACCGACGAATACGCCACCAGCTTCTTCACGTCGGTCTGCACCCAGCAGATCAGCCCGGCGTACAGAATGCCGATGCAGCAGATCACCGCGAGCAACGGTGCATATTCAACCGCCGCGGCGGGGCAGAACTGCAACGCGAAGCGGTAAAGCCCGTACGTACCCAGCTTCAACAGCACACCCGCCAGCACGACCGAACCCGCCGTGGGCGCTTCGGTGTGCGCCAGCGGCAACCACGTATGCACCGGGAAGAGCGGAACCTTGATCGCAAACCCCGCCATCATCGCCCAGAAAACCATCCCCTGCTCGCTCGGCCCAAACTCGCGGCACGTCTGCTCAAGTATCGCGATCGAGAATGTCCACTCGCCGTTGTTAAGCCCCGCGTGCCGATACGCGACATACACCAGACCCGCCAGTGTGACCAGCGAGCCTGTGAAGGTGTACAGAAAGAACTTCGTGGCCGCCGCCTTGCGGTTGGTCGAGCCGTAAAGGTTGATCAGGATGTACATCGGCACGAGCGTGAACTCGAAGAAGACGTAGAACAGGATCACGTCCTTGGCACAGAACACGCCCGTCATCGCGGCCTGCAGGATCAGCAGCCACGAGTAGTACGTCTTGATGCGAACCGTGGCCGCGGTGTATGAGCCGATCACGCAGATCGGCCCGAGCAGCACCGTCAGCCCGATGAGCAGCATCGAGATCGAATCGACCCCCACGCTGAAGGAAAGACCGAGCGGTTCGAACCACGCCACGGTGTAATCAAACTGCGTAAAGCCGTTGGTCCAGTTGAACGTGCTCGCGAGCCAGCCGAACCATGCAACTGGCGCGAGCGAGCCGAGCGTCGCAATCGCCCGCGTGCGCGATTCGGGTGCCGCCACAACAAGCGCGGCCGCCAGAAGCGGAATCGCAATCAACATCACCAGCATCATGGCCGCACCCCCCCAACACTGCCAACCTCAACAAGACCGGGACCACCCCACCCTGACCACCCGCCGCTGTGCAGGAACCAGATGGCCAGCACCACGACGGCAAGCCCGCCCGCCATTCGCAGGGCGTAATCGTGTAGCACTCCGGTCTGCGTTCGTCGCGCCGTGTGCCCCAGCCCACGCGGCACCATACCGAACAGGTTCACAAGCCCATCCACAACCATCTTGTCGAAGGCGTGGAAGACGTGTGCCAAGACCCGCAAGGGAAGCACGAAGATCGCGTGGTACGCCTCATCGACATACCACTTGTGCTGCGCCGCGGTCTGGATCGCGCCGAGCTTGATCGAATCGGCCTTGCTCGTGGCCGATGATGTGCGCCCGACATAGTGCAGAAAGAAGGCCACGACAATGCCCACAAGACCCACGATGATCGAGCCGATCATGGCGAACCGGTGCGCATCCATGCCAAAGGGCTTGTAATGCTCAGCATGCGGAGGCTCAACACCGGCCGTTGACCCATGAACCATGCTCGAGGCCCAGAACGAGTGCCCGCCTCCGCCACTGAAGTCGTGAACAAGCGGAATCACCGCAAACGCCGCGACCGCCAGGATCAGCAACACCGCATTGATCGCCAACCCGGGCGCATGAGGATGAAACGCAGCGTGGGCCGCCGACCCATGCTCCTGCGCCCCATGCGCATCTGAATGCCCATGATTCGCATGATTCGCATGATTCGCGTGATCCGCATCCCCATGCACCTCATCCCCCGCCTCATACTGCACCGGCCCCATGAAGACCCTGAAGAAGACGCGGAACGTGTAATACGCCGTCAACCCCGCCGTACCGAGCAGTATCCACCCGATCGCAACCATGCCGTGGTCGGCAAAGGCATCGCCGATGATCATGTCCTTAGACCAGAACCCAGCCGTGATGAAGGGCACACCCGCAAGGTTGATGCACCCGACAAACATCGCCAGTGAGACGATCTTCCATCCCTTGATCTTGGCCACACCGCTGAGCTTCCGCAGGTCGAGCTGCCCGGCAAACCCGTGCATCACCGCGCCGCAGGAGAGGAAGAGCATGGCCTTGAAGAACGCGTGCGTGAAGACGTGCGCCGCGCCGCCCACCGCGCCCAGCACACCGATGCCCGCAAACATGAAGCCAAGCTGGCTCACGGTCGAATAGGCCATGATGCGCTTGATATCGAACTGCGCCATGCCGATCGTCGCCGCCAGCAGCGCGGTCAGCGCGCCGCCCCACGCCACGATGGGCAACGCCCACTCGCTGCACAGGTAGAGCGGAAAGAACCGCGCGACCAGGTATACACCCGCCGTGACCATCGTCGCGGCGTGAATCAACGCAGAAACGGGGGTCGGACCTTCCATCGCATCCGGCAACCAGACATACAGTGGTATCTGTGCCGACTTGCCGAAAGCACCGATCGTGAACAGCACGGGGATCGCCTGCACGATGAACGGGATCTCATCGATCTTGCCGTGCTGCGCGAGATCGAGGTAGGTCTGGATCAGCGGGAAGAGCTTGGCGTATTCAACCGTGCCGAAGTGGACATAGGTCAACATCAGGCCCATCGACAACCCGAGGTCGCCGATGCGGTTCATGATGAACGCCTTCTTGGCCGCGGCGACCGCTGACGGCTTCTTGTAGAAGTACCCAATGAGCAGGTATGAACAGAGGCCCACACCCTCCCAGCCGAGGTAGAGCAGCAGCAGGTTGTCGCCCATCACCAGACAGGCCATGCTGAAGACAAACAGGCAAAAGGCAACGTAGAACCGCGCATACCCCGCCGTCTTGACATCGCCCGCCATGTACTCGCTGGCGTAGAGCGCGATGAGCGTTGCAAGACCCGTGACGAACAACATCCAGAGGCACGTCAGCGAATCGACATAGAACGAAAAGTTTGCGATGAACTCACGGGGTGATTTGTATTCGGTCCCCCAGACAAAGCGGATCCAGTCCCACGCCTTGACCACCGCGGTCTGCGCGTGACCATCGTGCATCGTGTGCATGTACGCGCCGACCGTGGCCGCGAACGCGCCCGCGATGCAGGCCACGGTGATGACCGCTGGCAGCTTGTTGCGAACCTTGAGGATCGCGCACACCCCGCACAACACACAGCCGAGCAACGGCAGGAACGGGATGAGCAGCGTCCACTTCGGCAACTCGCCCGTGACCGCCCCGAGCGCGGCCGCGTTGACGCCCGCATTCAGGGCAGCCTCATGGCCACCATGCGTGCCCAGGGCACCATGCTCGACCTGTGCGAATACGCCCGCGGCCACGACCTGCAGAGTCTGAAGTTGTTCGACCAGTCCGACCACGGTGCTCCTCGTTCCCACGAATCCCCAACCCCCCCGCGCACGCTACCAACCCACCGCACTATCCGCGCATCTCGGCCCATTCCGCGGCGTCGAGAGATTCCTTCCGCCTGAACAACAAGACCACCAACGCGAGGGCCAGGGCCGCTTCGGCCGCGGCGATGGTCAGGACGAACACGACAAAAGATTCGCCCGTGTGGTTGAGGTGAAACCTGCTGAACGCAATCAACGCAATCCCCGCCGCCTGAAACATCAGTTCGGTGCAGAGAAACATGATGATAAGATTTCGACGAGTCACGAATCCGATCAAACCAATAACAAATAACATTCCCGAGGTCATCAGGTAGTGGTACAACGTCGCCGAAGCCATCGGTTCGGGAAACCCACCCTGCGCGAGTGTGAGCCCATCAAGCAACACGTTCATCGCCCGCCCCCAATCTGCACGCCAGACTTCGGCAACTGCCCACCGTTTGATCCTGAAGCCTTGCCTGAGTTATCCACAGACAATCCACCAATCACGCCCCCCACTTTCGGGGTAGCCCGCAGCGCCGCGATCGACTGTTCATCCACAAGCGCGTGTTGCTCCGCAACGAGCTTTGCATGCTCATCGAGTTCAACCTTCTTGCGAGCAAGCACCACCGCACCGAGCATGGCCATGAGCAGGATCACGCCCGCAACTTCGATTCCGCCCGGATGATCGGCGAGGAGCGAGAAGCCTACTCCTTCAATGTTGCTAATCTTTAAGTCTTTAGGCCACAAGGGGTTGGACGTGCTGATGATGCGCCTCTGAGCATAATCCTTGCCATAGGCAACCGTGACGGTTCCCCCGGCCAGATCGATGAGGTAGGGTCCGCTGTTGGTCGGCTCACCCAACGCGGCGGCCGCCCGCGCCAATCGCTCAGTCTTGCCGTCGATCAGTTTGGCTTCGACGAGCGATTTCTCAATCTTGCGCGGCAACCGGCTGAGCAACCCTGCATCGGCGGGAATGGTCGCGGGAGCCATCTTGGATGTGCCGACACCCATCATGGTGGTGAGCGCGGCGAGCAGGATGAAGCCGGTGAGCGTGGCGACAATGGGTTCGCGGCTGTAGCGATCGTACTCGGCGAGCGCTTCCACCTGATCGGCGGTTGGCGATTCGGTCGCGAGCATGATGACGAACAGGTAGGTGATGAGGATGGCACCGGCGTAGACGATGATCAGGGCGAACGCCATAAACTCGGCCGAAAGCAGGACATACAACCCGCTGGAGGCGAGGATGGTGAGGATGAAGTAGAGCGCGGAATAGACCGGGCGCGGATGGCTGATGACCCGGAGGGCCGAACCGAGCGCGATAAGGCTGAAAACATAGAAGTTGATGTTGGGCAGATCGCCCGGCGCGCGAAGCCCGAGCGCGAGGAAGATGCCCCCAAGCCCGAGGGCCGCGATGAGCGCACCGAGGAGTTGCGGGCTTACGCCCTTGCGTGGCAGGGCCATGGCGATGCCAATCGCCCCCACGACGCTGCCGACAAAGAGAAGGATCGAACTGGCCAGGGTGTTCAAGGGACCGGGGCTCCGGCGTAGGGATCCGGGTTGCGGGGGCAAGGTGTTGGGGGTCGGGGAATGAACGCAGAGGATAGAGAGTGCAGGGTCGGGCTTCAACCGGGGTAAGCATGGGGACGAATGGTGACTGAGGCGGCAGGCCATGAGGGTGGTAGCATCTTGAACTTGGAAGAACCCACGCAAATGGCCTGGAAGAGGATGCTGCCGAATGCCCTGACCCTCACGCGGGTGGCGCTGGCGGTGGTGTTCTTTGCCATGCTGCATTTCTGGCGGTTTGATCTCACGCGCACATCCTCGATGTATCCGAGTGGTCGGGGAGTGGACGGGTGGCTGCTTGGCGCGGCGGGAGTTTTTGTGCTGGCGGCCATTACCGATGCACTCGACGGGCACCTGGCCAGAACGTGGCGGGTCGTCTCGTTGTTCGGGCGCGTGATGGACCCGTTCGCGGACAAGCTGCTGGTCATTGGTGCGTTCGTGTTTCTGGCTGGTCCATCCTTCGCTGTGGTGGATACGCAGGGGCGGATGATGCAGGTTTCGGGTGTTGAGTCATGGATGGCGGTGGTCATTCTGGGGCGCGAACTGCTGATTACGTCGCTGCGCGGTGTGTTTGAATCGGCGGGGGTCTCGTTCGCAGCATCGCCGAGCGGGAAGTGGAAGATGATCCTTCAGAGCGTGTGCGTGCCGCTGATCATGGTGTTGATCGCGTGTACACAGACGATTCAGGCTCTCCCCGACGGAGGTGGGCCCGTGCTGTTTGCGCGCACGACGACCGGTCAGGTGGTGGTGTGGGTGGTGTGGGCAACGGTGGTGGTAACGGCGTGGTCGGGGTTGCCGTATGTGTTGCGGGGGATCAGGGAGAGCGGAAAGTTGCGGGGGATGAAGGCATGAAGAGGCGGGCGATCAAAATTACGTACGAGCATTGTGCCATGCGGACGCTCCCACCGGTCGATGATCTGAATCGGCTTTCCGAGGGTACTGATGAGCGATGCGCAATGCGAACCCTCCCCCTGGCCCCCTCCCTCCGGGAGGGGGGACCGGAAGTTGCGCGCGACGGGAGGTTCATTTGAGACCAAGCTCGCTGAGCCGGCGCGGTGAGATGATGGTGACCACGTTTGGTCTGGGCCTGCTGCGGCCTGCGCCGGGGACGTGGGGATCGATGCCGTCGGTGGTGCTCGCGGGCGTGCTGATGGCCGCGGGGGCTGCGCCGGATGGGACGATTGTCAACTGGCTGATCTACAACGGTGTGCTGGCGGCGGTGATGGTGGTCTTCAGCGCGGCGTGCATTCGCTATGGCGATGCGGCGGAGGCGAAGTTTGGGAAGAAGGACCCGGGCCAGATCTGCGCGGATGAGACGGCGGGGCAGTGTTTGGCGTTGATGTTCCTGCCGCTGCACGCGGTGGCGACACCGACGAACGCGGTCGCGACGCTGGTGCTGGCGTTCGTGGTCTTTCGCATCATGGACATTGTGAAGCCGTGGCCCGCGGGTCGGTTGCAGAGCGTGCCGGGCGGGTGGGGCGTGCTGCTGGATGATCTGGCGGCGGGTGTGCTGGCGGCGCTCGTGGTGCAGTTGGTGACCCGCACGGCGTTGTAGCGTGCGATACACTGCTGCCATGCCATGCCTGCTCAGCCTGATCGCGTTGTTCTTTCCGCGGGTCGTGATCGTGATGCTGGTCATCTTCAGCGATTATCTGGGACGCGCGTTTCAGAACGAGTGGTGGTGGCCGCTGGCGGGGTTTTTCTTCATGCCCTTCACCACGCTGGCCTACGCCTTCGGGATGAACCATGGGGGCGGGATCAAGGGTGTGTATGTGGTGCTGGTAGTGCTGGGTGTGTTGATGGATTTCGGGGTGATCGGGGGCGGGGCGGCATCGCGGCGGCGGAAGAGCGTGGTGGTGAAACGTGTGCGGGCGTAGGGACGCACCGATGTGGTTTAGGGCCACAAGTGGCTGGCACGGCTATCATTCCGGATCTCGTCCCGGCCCCGCTTTTCGCGGCCCCGGCCGCGAGAAAACTATTCATATTGGTGCGCGGTTTGGCCGCGTGTTTGCTCGTACTTTGGCTGTACTTTTTGCATGGAGCTTTGCATGGCTGCTGCGCCGGATATGAACCTGCCCCACTCTGATCAACCCAAGCCGAACACTGAGTATGGTGAAGACCAGATCAAGGTGCTGGAGGGGCTTGAAGCGGTGCGGTTGCGGCCGGGCATGTATATCGGCGGGACGGATGTTCGCGCGTTGCACCACCTGGTGTATGAGGTGGTGGACAACTCGATCGACGAGGCGATGGCAGGGTTTGCCGACACGGTGGCGGTGACGATCCATGCGGATGGGTCGTGTAGCGTGGTGGACAACGGTCGCGGCATTCCGCTTGGGCCGAAGCGGCACGAGAACCCGGCGTATGACGGGAAGCCTGCGGTCGAGATCGTGCTGACGGTGCTGCACGCGGGTGGCAAGTTCGGTGAAGAAGGCTCGGCGTACAAGGTGTCGGGCGGTCTGCACGGTGTGGGTGTGTCGTGCGTGAACGCGCTGAGCGAGTGGCTGGAGTGCGAGGTCTATCGCGAGGGGAAGATTCACAAGATTGTGTTTGAACGGGGCAAGACGCGCGAGAAGCTGCACTCGGTGGGGAGCATCGAGACCGGAACGGGGACCGGCGGTGGCGGGCGCGGCGGCGCGCTGATGACGGGCACGAAGGTGACCTTCATGCCCGACTCGGAGATCTTTCCGGATGTGAACTTCGAGTATGCGACGTTGCAGACGCGGCTGCGCGAGCTCTCGCACCTGAACCCGGGCGTGACGATCCGGCTGCGGGACGAGCGCGTCGGTCCGGACGGTCGGCTGCGGCAGGATACCTTCAAGAGCACCAACGGTCTGCTCGAATACGTCGAGCACCTGATGACGGGCAAGACGCCCGTGAGCGCGCCAGTTCACGTGAAGAAGAACGATGCGGGGAACAACCTGTTCTGCGAAGTGGCGATGCAGTACCACGATGGGTACAACGAGACGCTGCTGACCTTCGCGAACAACATCAACAACGTCGATGGCGGCACGCACGGGGGCGGGTTCAAGGTCGCGCTCACACGAACGCTGAACGCGTATGCCAAGCGAACCGATATTCTGCGCGAGAAGGACCCCGTGCCGACGGGTGAGGATCTGCGCGAAGGGCTTGTCGCGATCATCAGCGTGAAGCTGCCCAACCCGACGTTCAACAACCAGCCGAAGGAAAAGCTGCTGAACCCTGAAGTTGAGGGGTTTGTGGCCGCGGCGGTGAGCGAGGCACTGGGCGCGTGGCTGGAGGAGCACCCGAGCGAGGCGAAGAAGCTGTGTTTGAAGGGGATCAACGCGGCGCAGGCGCGCGAGGCGGCGCGGAAGGCGCGCGAACTGACGAGGCGGAAGAGCGCGTTGGAATCGGGCTCTATGCCCGCGAAGCTGCGCGACTGCAAGACCAAGGATGTGGACAGCAGCGAGATTTTCATCGTCGAAGGTGATTCGGCAGGCGGGAGCGCGACGCAGGGGCGCAACGTCGAGAACCAGGCGATTCTCCCCCTGCGCGGCAAGCTGTTGAATGTCGAGAAAGCGCGGATCGATCGGATGCTCGCGTTCGAGGAGATCCGGACGCTGATCAGCGCGCTCAAGTGCGGGATCAGCATCGACTTTGACATCTCGCGGCTGCGGTATGGGCGCGTGATCATCATGACCGATGCCGATGTCGATGGATCGCACATCCGCACGCTGCTGCTGACGTTTTTCTTTCGGCAGATGCCGGAGTTGATCCGGCGGGGGAAGATCTTTGTTGCGCAGCCGCCGCTGTATCAGCTTGCGTGGGGCGGCGGCAAGAACAAGAAGATTCAGTATGTGCTCAACGATGCGAAGCTCGATGACATGCTGACGGAGGTTGGTCTGCAGCGGGCCTCGCTGGTGATCCGCAAGACCGATCCGACGGACAACATCTCGGTGTTGATGGATGAGAAGACGCGGCAGCCGCAGGTCGAGAGGCGGCTGGAGGGTGAAGAACTCATGCGGCTGGTGCGCGTGCTGCGAAGGCTTGCCGAACTGGTCGAGATCGCCGAGCGTCGCGGCGTGAAGTTTGTCGATCTGCTTGGCTCGCGCGATCATGACCCATCAGGACGCAGGAAACTGCCCTCTCATCGGTTGGTGTGGACGGGTGGTGAGGCGTGGGCGTGGAGCGAGCAGGAGGCACGCGAAATCGCGCACGGGCACAAACTGATTCTGGCGGAGATGGATGGAGGCGCGGTGGCGCCGGTTGTGGAGTCCGGCGCGGTGGCGACGGAATCGGGCGCGGTGCTTCCGGTGAACTCGACCTCGCTTGCCCAACTGCGCGAACTGCACGAGAACCGCGAGCTTGAGCGGCTCTTCGAGCTGTTGGGCAAGCAGGGGTTGAACATCGCCGACTATTCGCTCACGCAGGAAGAATCGGTCACGGGCGAGAAGCTGCCGACGAAGTATGCATGGGAAATCCGCAGTGAAGCGGGTGCGGCGAAGGAGCTGGCAGCCGAGAGCGCAGGGGTTGGCGATGACCAAGTTGGCGATGCGGACTCGGAGCACGGCGCGCCGGCCACGGAGCGCAAGGCGACACCGAAGATCGTGGAAGTGGCGAACATTCCGGGTGTGCTTGGTGCGCTGCTGGATGTCGGCCGGCGCGGGCTGGAGATCAAACGGTTCAAGGGTCTGGGCGAAATGGATGCCTCGCAACTCTGGGAGACAACCATGGACCACGACCGCCGCACGCTGATGCGCGTCACGTGGGATGGCGCGGCGGATGCGGACACGCTGTTCACGATTTTGATGGGAGAGGGTGTGGAAGCGCGGCGGAAGTTTATTGAGGAACATGCGTTGGAAGTTAAGAATCTGGATGTGTGAGGGGGCGAGGGCTCTCGCTCCGAGGTCTGGTTCGCGTTCAGGCTTTGGTCTGTCGAGTTTGATGCGGCGTCATGGGATCATCAGGTTGAAGCTGGTGTCGCTGTGCGTCGGCGCAAGAGCCTGGCGAGAGGGTCGCTTGATGACTTTCAAAAGGGTCGTTGCACCAGTCTGTCAGAAACGGCATGTGAAACACGCCGCGACGCACGGGTGAATGATCCCACGATTCGTCGCCGAGCCTCCTCATCGTGGGCGTGATGGGTGTGGCTGTGCGGGCACACCCGTCACTGTTGTACCCGCCGCGACATTTTTGACCACCACCGCCCCGCACCCGACCACCGCCCCTGCACCGATCTGGATATTGAGCATGACGCGGGCACCGATGCCGATGAGGACGTCGGGCTCGACCCTGGCGCGACCGCCGAGGATGCTGCCGGGTGCGATGTGGACATTCTCACCGACATCGCATTCGTGCTCGACGATGGCGCCGGTGTTGATGATGGCGTGGTCGGCGATGGTGGCCCGCGTGTGGATGACCGCGCGGGGTCCGACAAAGACGCCCGAGCCAAGGCGGGCGGAGATGGAGATGACCGCGCTTGGGTGAACGATGGTCGCGGCGGGTTTGCCCAGCGCGCGAAGCCGCGTGATGAGTGTGCGGCGGGTCGCGGCGTGGCCGATGGCGATGATGCAGGCGGCGCGCGAGGGGGCACCGGCGGACAAGACCGCTTCAAGATCGGCGAACGTGCCAAGACGATCAAGGGCACCGGGGCCGGAAGCAAGGGGCGCGGCAGGGGAATCGTCGAAGAAGCCGATGGGCATCATGCCGAGCAGGGTGGCGGCTTCGGCAACACCGAGGGCGTGGCCGCCACCGCCGAGGATGATGAGGTTGGTGACGGACATAGGTTCGCGCGATCAGGAGAAAAGTCGCTGCAGGATTTGTTCTCGGGTGAGGTGGTGGTGGCTTTCCAGATCACGAAGCAACGAGTTGAGCGTCCCAACTCGAAGCGGGCGGTGATCTGGTACGGTGACCTCTTGTTCACCATCGACGACCGTTCGCAAACGCATATGGCTACCCCGTTGGCGTACTTTGATGCACCCAAGCGTGGCTAAGGCGGACACCAAGTCGTCACCGGCCAAGTCTCGAGGTAGCTTCACGCTGCGATAACCTCTTCACGGATCCAGTGAAGCCGAATGACCTTTGGCCGCGTTGTGATGTCATCGAAGTGGCACCGAACCGCATCCCGAACACTTTCCTTGAGAGCTTCAAAAGTATCGGCATCCGTAAAAATGGAATGACTCAATGCACGAGCCGTGAATCCACCTTCAACATCATGCTCGACAAGAAAGACAATCTCTAACATGGGTTTGATCCTGATTGGGTGGCGGAGCGTGAGATTTGCGATGACGGATAGAACGTATGCCAACAACGGTTTGGACTATGATAGGTCAACAGACTTGAAGCGGCGAGTTGACGAATGGGGCCGGGTCAGGGACACTTCGCCACCTCCGGATGGCCGGACGAGTCTCTTGGCCCACCATCCCCGCCGCGACGGATGGTTTGCGGTAGCATCTCGGTCTCGGGTGGGTGCGTACCGGATGGTTCTGGTGGCATGGTCACGGTCTCGGGTTGGCGTTCGGTTTCTCGTTGGGGTTTCAGATTGCCTCTCTTGTACTTTCATACTGAACGATTCGCTTGATTGGAGCTTACTGAATGGCCGCTCGTACCTCATCCAGCCTTGGCGTCGGGATCCTGGTCACCGTGCTGGGCATTGCCACGCTCGGGCTGTTCGTCACGACCGTCATCATGTGGTCGATGGCGAGCAACGCCCGGAAGCAGGCGGCGGACCTGGAGCAGGGCACGGTGGACTTCATCCGCACCGAAGAGCGCGGGATGGACTCGGTGCTGCGGCTCAAGGAGCCGGCCAAGAAAGCCCGGAAGAGCGTGGTGGGTTACCTGGTGGAAAGCCAGGGAAACATCATGAGCAAGGTGACCGGCAGCACGACCGATTCGTTCGATGACATCGCCAAGAAGTTCCCGGACATGACCTCGCCCAATCTGGTAGCGCAGGTGCGGGACTACAAGAACGAGATCTCGCGTTTGACCGGACAGGTGAAGGATGCGAACGATGCGAAGAACCGCGCGGTGCAGGACAAGGAGAACGAGGCGAAGCGTGTGCAGAGCATCGACAACCAGATGAAGACAACGGTGGCCGCGTTGAACGCGCAGCTCGATGTCTACAAGACCGAGGTGGATACGCTCCGGTCATCGATCAACGAGTACAAGGCCAAGGCCGATGAGCAGGTGCAGAAAGTTCGCGACACGGCCTCATCGACCGAGGCGCAGCTCACCAGTGATATCGACAAGCAGCAGCGCGAGTCGGTGCTGAACCGGGGGTTGATACAGAAACTTCAGGAAGAACTGAAGGGTAAGCGCTTCACCGGGCAGAACGAGTTTGCGCTGGTGGATGCCGAAATCATCGGGCTCAACTCGGCGGATGGAACGGCGACCATCAACATCGGGCGCAAGAGCAAGTTGACACTCGGGATGACCTTCGCGGTCTACTCCGAAGCCACCGCCATCCGTCCCGACGAGAAGACGGGCGAATATCCCGAGGGCAAGGCGGCGGTCGAGGTGGTGAAGGTTGATGAAGATACTTCCACCATCCGCATCATCCGCGAGAAGCGCGGCAACCCCGTGGTTCGGGGCGATGTGCTGGCCAACGCGGTCTATGACCCACGCAAGACGTACGCATTCGTGGTTTACGGCAACTTTGACTCCAACCGCGATGGCCGCTCGACTCAGCAGGAGCAGAGCGACTTCCGCGCCCGCATCGTGAGCTGGGGCGGCAAGGTGCTGGATGATCTTACGGGTGAGGTCGATTTCCTGGTGCTGGGTGAGCGGCCCGTGCTGCCGCCCGAGCCTGCGGGCACCGCGCCGGTCGAGGTCGTTGATGAGTGGCTGCGTCTCCAGCGCGCCGCCAGAAAGTACGATGAACTTTTCAAGAAGGCGACCGAGACCTCCATCCCCGTGCTGAATCAGAATCGGCTTGACACGCTGATTGGCAATCCGTCCTGAGTGGTTAGACCAGTCGCGCTGATGGCATCAACCGTACATCGGCCCCGCTCAGGTGGGGCCGTTTTGCTTTGACGGATGCCCCCGACGGGTGTATGCCTGTTCAACTATCATGCACGGTTCGCCAAGACCCGCGCCGTGGGCACGGTGCGGCAAGGTACCCTGAAAGCCGATGTCGAAACGCAAACGCCGCAAACTCCCGACCTTTCTTCAGTTGCCCGCGTATTGGGCGGCACGGGCGGCGATCGGAACGATGCTGACGGGCGATCTCGAATCGAACCTGCGTGGCGCGCGCGCCATCGGGCGGGGATGGGCCCGGTTCGAGCCGAAGCGAGTGAAGAGGGCGATGGAGAACATCGCGGTCGCGTTTCCCGAGATGGGCGAAGAGGACCGGCGCAAGCACGCGATCGAGTCGTACGAGCACTTGTTCATGCTCGCGGTCGAGATGGCGTATACGCCGCGATTGCTGAATCACGATGCGTGGTCGGAGCGCGTTCGCGTGGGAAACCTCGGGCCGACGGTTCGACACCTGACCTCGGGCCGCCCGTGCGTGCTGATCACCGGGCACTGCGGCAACTGGGAGTTGATGGGCTACACACTCGCGCTGCTCGGGTTTCCGATTCACGCGCTCTATCGGCCGCTCGATCTCAAGCCGATGGATGCGTGGTTGCGCCAGACGCGTGAGCGGCGCGGGCTGATGCTGGTGGACAAGTTCGGCGCGACGGAAACCATACCGAGGATCATGGAACGGGGCGGGCTGGTCGGGTTCATTGCCGATCAGAACGCGGGCGACCGTGGGCTGTTTGTCCCGTTCTTCAATCGGCTGGCCAGCTCATACAAAACGATCGGACTGTTGGCCATGCAGCATGAAGCACCGATCATCTGCGGCCAGGCGCGGCGGCTGAACTGGTCTCGCGATGGCAATGCGGAGGAGGGTCAGCAGGGCACGGCCGATCAGAACGGGCTTGGGTTTGCAAGTTGGTCGGGCGAGCCGTTCCGATATCGGCTGGATATTCAGGACATTATTGAGCCCGAAGACTGGAAGGGTCAGCCGGACCCGCTGTTCTACATCACCGCGCGCTACCGGCGCGCGATCGAAACACTCGTACGCAAGTCTCCCGAGCAGAACCTCTGGCTGCACCGATATTGGAAGAGCCGACCCCGGCACGAACGGATCGGGAGACCCCTGCCGGGTGCGATGAAGGACAAGATTCGCGCTTTGCCATGGATCAGCGCGGATGATCTTGCACGTATCGAAGAGTGGAGCGAGCGGGATGGGGCGGCGTGCGCGGAGGGAAGGGATGGGGATAGCCGAGGAAACCGCACTTAGCACGAGGCACGCGGCGAGGATGGGGTTGTGCGTGTGCAGAAATCGCCGCGATGTTGTGTTACTACACTGAAACGTCACCTGCCCTCTGCGGAGCCAACCATGCCCGGCCGACTTGACGGTGTGCGCATCTTGATTGTTGATGATGACCCGGACATTCTGGAGTCGATCGAGGCCGCGCTGCTGGCCGAGGGCGCCGAGACCATGACGGTGGCCGACGGGAACGCGGCGGTGGTGGCCTGTCAGCAGGATGACCCGCCCGATGTGGTCGTGCTCGACATGATGCTCCCCAAGCGCTCGGGCTTTCTGGTGCTTGAGAAGATCAAGGGTCACGAGGATTCGCCGCTGGTCGTGATGGTGACGGCCAACGAGGGCAAGCGGCACCAAGCCTATGCCGAGAGCCTGGGCGTGGATGAATATCTGCTGAAGCCGGTGCCGCTGTCACAGTTGATCGACACCATCGACGACCTGCTCACCAAGCAGGAGGCCGAGGAGGGGCTTGAGGACGAGTGAGGCACGTTGTGGTTCACGTTGTTTGATTGGGAGCCTCGCTACACTCCGGACCGTGGCCAAAAAACGCACCATCGTGCTGATCAACCAACCCACGCCCGGCGCGATGGAGCCGCTGGCGGTTCTGCGCGACTTTCTCGCCACGGTTGGGCGGCACAACATCGCGGGCGATGGTTCAGGACCGACGGGGCTTGGTGTCGTCCCCGGCATGATGTTGCTCTTCGGGCCGGGGTGCATCTTCGAGGTGCCCGGCGATGGTGAGCCTGCAACCGAAGTGATGCAGGCGATGGTGAGCGTGACCGATGAAGACTTCGCCTGGCCGGTGCTCAGCCGGTTGTGCAAAGAGCAGAACTGGAAGATGATGGACCCGGACTCGGGGCGGATGTTCGGGTGAGCCGGACCCGACCACATCGAACTCAGAACAGTGTGAGCGAGCAGCGTTCGTCCGAGTAGACCAGAACCTCGTTGTGCCTTTGCAGCCGCGCCCTCTCCCAGCATCCCCCATCGCTCCCATTCCTCTGAGTTGGGTTTCCTCTGGGTTCGATCCTGCCACGCCTTCGCCTAAGATTGTCCATGCCGCAGGAAACCAAGTCGATGCCTGACCCTGCCGCCACCTCGCCAGCCGGGTGGGCGGTCGATCTTCGTGATCCCACCTTGACCACCGAGGCTCTTGAGCGGGCCTTTGACTTTCGCGGCGATGTCACGCTCACGCTTGCCGATGGGCGGATTGTCGCGGGCTACCTCTTTGACCGCATCCGTGGCCGCTCGATGTCAGATTCGTTTGTGCGTGTGATGGGCGCGCTGAGCGATGAAAAGGTCAGGGTTGCCTACGCCGATATCCGGCACGTCGCCTTCAGCGACCGTGATCCTGCGGCGGGCAAGAGCTTCGAGACGTGGGTGAAGAAGTACGTTGAGAAGAAGATGGCCGGCGAGAAGGCGGGCATCGAGAGCGAAGTTCTCGACTGATCCTTATCACTTCTCAGGCGACTGAAAACCATGCCAACCTACCTCTACGAGATCGTTGATAAGAAGGGCGAGCCGACGGGCGAAACGTTTGAATACGTGCAGTCGATGCGCGATGCCGCGCTCGCCAAAGACCCGAACACCGGCAAGCCCTGCCGCCGCGCGATTGTCGCACCAGCGATCGCGGGCAAATCGTCGCCGCTTAAAGACAAGAGCCGCCTGAGCAACAAGAACCTCGAACGGCTCGGCTTCACCAAATACGAGCGCAAAGGCAAGGGATACATGGAGCGCGTCGCGGGCAAAGAGGGGCCGCGAAGCATCTCATCGGAAGATTGAGATGAGGTCGTGGGTTTGAACCGGCGATTGCTCATTGGCCGCAGAGCGGTGGCCGCGGCGGTCGTCATCAGCGATCAGCAACGGCGACGGCGGGGAACCAGCATGAACATGATCGCCAGCGGCGCGGCGTGGGCGGGTGAGGGGATGTTGAACGACCAAGCGTAGATGAACTCGTCGGGCGCGCCGAGTGGGTATTCAACGAACATTCGCATCGTCGTTTCAATGCGATACATGCCCGGCGGGTGCCATGGCCACGCCGCTTTGGGCATGTCTATGCCGAGGTGCGTGATGTGGGTGCGGTCGCGGTGAAGTGATCGTTCGGACAAGCTGTGATTCGTGTGGGCTACACTGGCCGTCTTTTGATGTTGCTCAACCGATGTGTAACCTCATGGCCACGCCCAGGGCGGCGAGGCCATGGCACCGGGCGGCCAAGCGATACCCGCCGTTTCCACGAACCGCACAAGGTTGCAGGATCTTGGCTTTTGTACGAGGGTCGTGAAGTTCTGCCGCCTCTTCGGGCACCCTGTAAGAAAATCAACACCATCACCAAAAATCCGTAGCCTCAAAGGCGATTGGTCTCGCACGACACTCCAGACGCGGCAGACTCTGCCGCAAATGGACCAGGCACGACCAAACACGATTGAGGTAGACCATGCAACGGACTATGAAGATGGCAACGAAGACGGCGAAAAAGTTAGCGGCGGCGGTGGCGGTGGCCCTTTGCGGGTGCGCGATGGGCGTAGAACGAGCAGCGCAAGTGGCGGATGACTCGCTGAACACCGCCGAGGCGGTGATCGCGAGCTTTATCGCGCAAGACGATGGCGCCATCGGCAAGCACGACCCCGCGCCGCGAGCGAGCAAAAAGGTCCACATCTCGTGGGACCGCCCCGTACGCGAAGTCGCCGCCGAGCTGCGGGCCGCCGAACTTCCGACCTATTACATCGCGGATGGGCGCGCGGTGGCCATGACGGTACACGATCATCGCGTGGTGGTTAGGTTTGCCGGAAGCGATGCCGAGGCCGCGGCACGTTCACGCGCTCTTGGGCTGCCCGTGCTGCGTGTGGTGCCGAGCGGTGTGGATGGGTACAAGGTGATCGAACTGGCGAGCGCGGTGGTGGGTGGGGGCGGCATCAACGCGGTTCTCGAACTGCTGCTGACCGATGGCGCGTTCGAGTTTGCAACGCCCGTCTTCAACAGCACGGTGATCGAGGGTGGCGCGATCGTGATGTTCCCCGAGATCAACGCCCGCGTGAGCGAGGCGAACATCGGGCGCATTGACGAAGTGGTCGGCATTCATGGCAAGGGTACCGAGATCATCAGCCGCCAGCACGCGGGGCTTGAAGGGGCCGTGCAACTGCGGAGCAACGAGCGCAACGGCTTCCGTGTGCTGAAACTCGCCAACGAGCTTGCGCTCAACACCGAGCTTGCGTGGGCCGCGCCACGGATGATGACCCCGATCCGGTGGGAGGCCTTCACACCGAACGATCCATTCTTCGGTACCACGAGCATGTGGGGCTGGATGAACGATGGGAGCGGCGGGGGAGTCGCCGATATGGACACCGACGCGGACCTTGCGTGGGAACTCACACGCGGCAACCCGAGCGTGAAGGTGCTCGTGCTTGACCAGGGCAGCGAGCAGACGCACCCGGATATCAACCAGAACACCGGGCGCAACTTCACTGATGGCACAGCGGCTGGCTTTGGCGATGGCTCGCCGCTCAACCCGTGCGACAACCACGGCACGGCGGTGGCGGGTGTGATCTCGGGCCGGATCAACAACGCGCTCGGAGGTGCGGGCGTCTGCCCCAACTCCCGCGTGATCTCGGCCAAGATCGGTGTAGACCAGGTGGACGCCATGGGCAACTGCACGGGCTTTTGGGGAGCAAGCGCGACGATCGATGACTACGTGGCCAACGCTTTGGAATGGGGCGAGAGTCAGGGCGCACGGATCAGCAACTCCAGCTACTCAACCGGCGCGATCGACCTCATCACCGATTCGTACGATGCCAAGGCCGCGGCGGGCATGATCAACTTCTGCAGCGCGGGCAACGGCACGGGCGGGTGCAACGGCATCGCCAACAACGCGCTCTCATACCCATCGAGCCTCGCAAGCTCGCAATCGGTCGCCGCGATCGGCAGCAACGGTGTGCGGACTGGCTTCAGCAACTTCGGCACGGGCCTCGACTTTTCATGCCCCGGCACCAACGTTCGCACCACCGACCGCACGGGCGCGGCCGGATATGGCGGCACCGACTACGCGGCCTTCTGCGGCACATCGGCCTCTGCACCGTTCGCTTCGGGAATCGCGGCGATCCTCATCTCCAGCTTCCCCGACTTTGATTCGAGCGGGATCGTGAACCTCATGAAGTTCTACGCCACCGACCTCGGCACAGCGGGCTATGACACGGGCTATGGCTGGGGCTTCCCGAACATCAACGACGCGATGCGGGCGGTCTTTCCTCAGAACAACTGGTGCCAGATCGCAACAGACATTGAGACATCGGCCTACAACCCGACACCCTACAGCGTGGGCAACGCCGCGGAAGTGCCGGAAGAACTCGACGAGGGGTGCGAGCTCAACAACGCGGGTGTCAGCCACAGCGTCTGGTACCGGTTTGTGCCCGCGTGCGATGGCACGGTCAGCATTAACACGAATGGCAGCGACTACGACACGGTGCTGAGCGTCTGGCGCGGCAACTGCTCGAACGCGGCACAGGTCGGCTGTGACGATGATGGCGGCGCAGGCACGCAGAGCCAGATCGTGGGCCTCAGCGTGGCGGTTGGTGAGACCTACTACATCAAGATCGCGGCATACGGCGTGAACAACGCGGGCGGATCGCTCGACTTCAACTTCCTCTACACACCAACCGCGCTCAGCAACGATCAGTGCTCGAATGCGTTTGATATCCCCTTCAACCAGCTCACGCTCCACACCTGCACACTCGGCGCAACCGCCGTCCCCTGCGAGGGCAGCGAACCTTGCCTGCCGGCTGGTGTGGGAAGCGGCCACTCGGTCTGGTTTGAGTTCACCACACCCAGCATCGGGCGCTTTTATCTCGATACATTCGGATCGGGCTATGACACGGTGCTGAGCGTCTGGCGCGGCAACTGCGGCACGAGCTTCTCGAGCAACGGACAGACGTTCTGCGGCTCAGTGCCGACGAATGTTGCCTGCAACGATGATTCGGTCAGCACGCGGCAATCGGTGCTCGACAGCGTGCCCGCTCAGGCATTCACAACGTACCGATTCAAGGTCGCGGCGTATGGGAACAACGATGGTGGCGACACGACGTTCTACTTCCAGTTCATTCCCTGCCCGGCCGACTTCAACCTCTCGGGCAGCGTGACGGTGCAGGACATCTTCGACTTCCTCGCCGCGTACTTCGCGGGTGATGCCCGGGCAGATTTCAATAACTGGGCCGGCATCACGGTGCAGGACATCTTCGACTTCCTCGCGACGTACTTCGGCGGGCCGTGCAACTGAAGGTAACTCGTCAACACAGTTCAACAGACAACAAGTTCTCGCGGGGTCGCGGCCAATCGGTCGCGACCCCGCATTTGTTTTGGTGGACATGATCCGGATCGCTTATTTACGCAATCCTGACACGATCTTTACATGGCTATGGGTTGGATCCACCTGTTTGGGTGATGCTCTGGATGCAGTGCTTAAAACCTTAGCGCAATCTGCGTCGAACCTTTGCACATCGCGATTCGAGAAACCAACAGACTCTGATAGGCTTTCGGGCTATCGCCGCGTTCGTGTGTTGAATCTGAACTTGAATGCTGAAGATCGCTGAACGCACGCTTGCTGTAGGTTAGATATTCGCACACGCCGCACATAGGTGCGCAAACAGGGAGTCTGCAAGGATGGACAACACACGTCGTCGGTTGAGCACACGAAGGCCCGCGTTCACACTTATCGAGTTGCTGGTGGTGATCGCGATCATCGCACTCTTGGTCGGGCTGCTTTTGCCCGCGCTCGGCAAAGCTCGTGAAGAAGCCCGTACCATCAAGTGCGCGGCCACGAGCGGGCAGGTGGCCCTTGGTGTTGCGGTCTACACCTCCACGTTCCGCGACTTCTTCCCTTTCTCATACGTCTACACCAATGAACAGATCCCTGAGGATCAGCAGCCACAGTGGTTTGTTTCAGACCAGCAGACGGCGAGCGATGGCCGCCGCTACATTCACTGGTCATACTCATTGATGGCCGATGGCGACAAGATTCCTGAAGAGGCGTTCAAGTGCCCGAGCGTCTTCGGCGGCGGTGCGCCAGCAACCAACTGGGACGATACCGACCCGAATGCTTCAGAGAGCTGGCAGTCACGCGAGAACGCTAAGAAGGACTTTCAGGCCAAGCGCATGGCCTATACCGGCAACGCGGCGATTTTTCCCCGCAACAAGCTGAATGTCGCCTCAGGTCGTAGAAACGTATTTGTCAAGGATGGTGCGGTTGACAATCCCAGCCGCGTTATTCTCGCGACCGAGTTTCTGAATAACAACCAGTGGAGATCGATCTCGGCGGGCGGTGTAAGCAAGAGCCACCGATCGATCACGCCCTTTGTCGGTATCTCATCTGGAAACAACGTTTACAACGAGCCCCCCTTTGGCGATGAGCCACGCTTCGCTTACCCGAGCGATCGCGCGATTCTGGCCAACGCGGCGCTGGTTGATGAAGTGATCGATGGCAACGGTGCCATCTTCGCAATCAACGCCGTGGGACGAACGCACAGCGGCAAGGACAAGCAGGTCAATGGCCTGGCCAACTTCTCCTTTGTTGATGGGCACGTTGAGCGCATGAGTGTGCTCAAGTCCGTGCAGAAGCGGCTTTGGGGCGATCGGTTCTACAGCCTCTCGGGCAACAACCGCGTCGATCCGGTTTACGTCGCCGGTCCCTGATTCGCATGGATATGGATGATTGAACCCGACACGCAGGTGTCGATCTTGATCGAGTCTTGTCCGTTGGCGGGGTGACAACTCCGCCAAACGGGTTCACAATGATGGTGTTGGAACTTGGTATGAAGCCTGCCAGCGCAACCGATGTGCAAGGGGCCAACGGGTCAGTCTTTCATCGCGGCCAGCAGGCACATGTCTTCGAGAACTTCAAGTCGTGAAGTTCATGTCGATGAGTTGGTACAGGCTCAGTGCTGAGAATCCCTGCGGTGTTATGTGTGCGCGATCGTTGCGCGCCGGTGACATCGGCTCGGCCGGTCCTGGGAAGCGCAGTGGGTGAACAGACGTGGGTGAGACAGACGTGGGTGAGGTTGGTGTGGCAGGTTTCTTGGGTGTGGCGGGAACAATCGTTGTAGGTGATCGATGTCTTTCTTGGGAATCAAAGGAGAGTCTTAGCATGAAGCGTAATCAGAAAATGACCCTGGGCCTGCTCGCCGCGTGCGGAGCAGTCGCCGGCCTGAACACCATTGCGTCGGCTCAGCCCGACCCGCGTCCAACCGTCGTTCACATCTCCGGCGCCACCCTGCTTGAGAACTTCCTCAACCAGCCCGCCGGAACACTCGACTTCATCGATGTTGACGGCAACCGCGCCTCGCGCGGCTTTCCCGCTGGCACCCCCGAGCGCCAGATCCAGCAGCTCGCTCCGTTCGATCTGCCCGGCCTCTTCGGCGGCGGCACCGGCACCACAGCGATCTGGGATGCCTCAACCCACCTCGCCCTCTGCTACTCATCGGTAGGATCGGGCAATGGTCTCAACGAACTGATCCTCAACGGACGCACGTTCAACCTCGGTGTCTCAGGCCGCACATCAAACACCGGTGGTCCCCGTCCCGCCCCCAACGCGACCATGTCGATGCCGAACCGTTCGGGCGCATATTTCAACCGCTACCGCTACATCAACTCCGGTGTAGGCAACAACGCCGATGTCACCGTCGGCATCATCACCAACGATGGCAACGCCGGCGGCTTCCCAATCCGCGCTGAAACAACAGCAGGTGTGAATCAGTTCAAGGCCCTCTTCACAACCCCTCAGTCCGAGGCCTTCACCGACTCGATCATCGCCCCCGCCGCTTCGCTCGGCAACTTCAACGAGCCCTGGTTTGATTACAACGGCAACAACATCGCCGACAGCGGCGAGTTCGCCGACCTCGATGGCAACCTTGCCTACGGCCCCCTCGAGACCTTCACCGACCTCAACGGCAACGGTCGTTGGGATTGGCTCGGCTCGACCTCCGGCACAGGTGGCCTCACCGTCATCGGCGGCGTGACTGTTGATGCCGCAATCCTCGACGTCCCCGTCCGCTACGCGGTTCGTCTCGGCGGCACCGCCGCGGCCATCCGCAACCCCGGCGAAGCTGGCTACGGCAGCAACGCCCGCATCGCTCAGTTGAAGACGGGTGCAAACGACCCCGCGTCCAATAACGCCAACACCCTCTCCAGCCTCGCTCCGGCCGGCGTTCCCGCGGCGAACATCAACACCGCATCACCCGATGCCAACACCATCTTCGATACCCCTCTCTTCTTTGCCCCCATCGCCCCCACCGCCAACTTCGGCGTGGTTGGCGGCCTGATTCCCGCCACCGGTGCGAACACCGCCGTCATCAACATGAGCGACCTTCAGTACCTCTTCGGCGCTGGCCGCGCTTCCAACGGCGAGAACCTCGTCGTTGTCACCCGCGACTCGGGCTCGGGCACCCGCAACGGTTTCCAGAACTCGATCGGGCAGGACCCCTCATGGGGCGTGGGCGAGAACATCGGCGCCCGCAACAACTCACTCACCAACGATCGCGTTGGTTCCAGCTTCCTCCCCAGCAACAAGAACGGCAACCCCCGCGTTGAAGAGACGGTCTACAACAGCCGCCTCGCTGTCGGCTATGTCGGGCCGGAGCGCGGCCTGCAGAACGGCGGCGTTGATGTTCGCTGGCTCGACAGCGGGTATGCCGACATCCTCTCCGTCGTCAACAACCTGGCCAACTACGGCGGCACCACTCCTCAGCGTCCCACGCTCAGCTCCATCCTCAACAACACCACGGGCAACGCATGGGTCATCGGCGGCCCCGCTTCGTTCGGAACGTTTGGTGATCCTCGCGCCAACGCCCCCACCGACGGCGGCTACGGCTGGATGGAGCCCTACGGCGATACCAACCTCAACCTCGCGTATGACCTCGGCGAGCCCTTCAGCGATTTCAACGCCAACTCCGTCCGCGACGCGGTCGATACCGGCCCGGCTCCCCTCCCCTTCCCCATGCGGAACGCCAAGGCCGCCGCGGCCGTCAACAACATCACCCGCTCCATCGACCTCTTCGAGGCGGGCTTTGTCACGCCGTTCACCCCCGGTGAGCTTGCTGCGCAGAGCTTTATTCTGACCAACGGTCTCAACCGCGTTCAGAATCTCAGCAACCCCACAAACCTGGTTGCCAACCCCTCATTCAACGCCGCCCTTCAGACCTTCATCCTGACGGTCTCGGGCAATGTTCAGGGCAACCCGCAATACGCCACCTACGGCTCGCGCGTTGCTCCCAACACCGTCAACAGCCGCGCCGGCAAGGTTCCCTCCCGCGCCACCGGCACCTACAGCGACTCCTCGGTCAACGCACAGGCCGCGATCGACGGTTCCTTCATCTCACAGGGCGGCGCCGCCCTCGTCGGTGGAGCTGGTGGTTCAGTCGGTCGGACCAACCTCCCCCTCCGCAACCTTGTCGCCGCCGACTTCAACGCCGATGGCCTCCGCAACATCAATGACACCGCTCAGCTCATCGGCGCGTGGCGTCAGCGAAGCGGTGGTCCGGCCTGGGTCAGCCCTCTCGCGACCGGCGACCTCGCCAGCATCGCCACCGCCTCCGGCCAGTTGGCCAACGCGGCCGACGCCTGCATCGAGATCCTCGGCGACTTCAACGCCGATGGCAACTTCGACAAGCACGACGTGCGCTACTTCGCCGACGGTCTGGCCCTCGAAGTGACCGGCCCCCGCGCCGGCAGGATCGATCGCCGGGCTTCGTTCACCGCGCTCGACAACGCCCTCAACATGGCCACCGGCGGCGTTGACAACAACACCTTCAACACCATCCTCGCCACCAACCCGACCAACACCGCGGGTTGTGCCAAGGTCTACCAGCCCGGCGACAGCCGTGGCGACGTCGCCAACTCCACCGGCCGCGTCACCCCCGGCTTCCAGCCGATCGGTGCCGAGGGCTACGCCGGCTCGGTCGTGACCGATGCCAACACCATCAACGGCTTCGATATCGACTACGTGAACGCCCAGTTCCGCAAGGCCGCGATCACCGATTGCTCCGCCGACTGGAACACCTACACCGACGCGATCATCACCGACATCACTTGCGACATCAACGGCGACCTCAGCGTCAATCAGGCCGACGTGACCCAACTGGTGCAGGGCATCCTCGGCACCAACTACGGAGATGCGAACCTCGACGGCGTGGTCAACACGCTCGACCTCAACCTCATCACCGCCGCCGCGGCCGCCAACCTCGGTTCAGGTGGCAACCCCTTCCTCACCACTTCGTCTCGCTGGTCACAGGGTGATATCAACGGCGACGGCCTCGTCACCGCCGCCGATGTCAGCCTTGTCTGCATCGCCGATATCAACGCCTCGGGCTCCATCACCGTTCAGGATATCTTTGACTTCCTGAGCCTCTACTTTGGTTCCTGCCCCAAGGCCGACGTCAACGGTTCCGGCACCGTTACCGTTCAGGACATCTTCGACTACCTCTCCTTCTACTTCGCGGGTGGCTGCTCCTCAGCGATTACCTGCCCCTGATGCCCGAGCCGTCGAGCATCTTCTCCATCTAACCGGCTCTATCTGTTCCTGAGCCGAACAACTCGACATCCCGATTTGTCCCCGCCCCCGTGCGCTTTGTTCCGCACGGGGGCGGTTTTTTTTGCCCAGTTCACCCACATCAGCGCCCACGGTTGTCTATTCACGGATCCGAGGCTGACGAACGCCGAATCTTGCAGTATATTGGTGTTCCGAGGACATTCGTCCTGTTGGCAACGGGTGCCGCACCCTTCCCGAACCTTTAGAAGGACTCATTGATGCCACGCCCCGCCTTCCGATCCGTCGCCACGATGAACGCCAGGAACCTGCAAGGTCTCGCGGCGGGATTGGTGCTTTGCACGACGGGCCTGGCCATGGGACAGCAGGCCGCAGCGCCCAGCACGCCGCTCGACCTTTCCGGACTCACGATCCGCCGCAATGGCTATCAAGGCGCGGTTAACTTTGTCACTTCCAAAGATGGAGCGGCGATCAAGGTCGATGTGCCCAAGGGACGGTCACGCCTGGCGAGCCTGGCCTTTCTCGATACCTACGGCCAACTGTTCGGCATCACCGATGCTGCGGCCCATCTGGCCCTGCGCACCGTCGAGCCTGATCCGTTCGGCTGGTCACACACGACCTATCAGCAGGTCTTCAAGGGCATCAAGGTTTTCACGGGCACTATCAAGGTCCATCAGAACGTGGCCGGCGGCGTGGTGAGCGCCAACGGGCACTTCCGCCCCATCAAGCCCTCGCTCGGCGTGGTCCCCACGATCGATGCGCCGGGTGCCGAGGCCATTGGGCTCAAGACCATCACCGAAGCGCCCCGCGCGATTGTCGAACACAGCGAGCTGATGATCGTTGATCCAGGGTGGTATGGCGACGCACCCACCGGTGAGAGGCTCGCCTACTACGTGGTCGTCACTGATGTCGAGATTTCTGTCCGCGCAGCCATGTTCATCGATGCCCACACCGGCGAGATCATCGATCGCTGGTCGCTGATCGAACAACTGCTCAGCCGCGAGATTCACGATGCCAACGGGACCAACTCCCTCCCCGGCCCACTCGCGCGCTCAGAGGGTCAGGCCGCGGTCGGCATCGCCGATGTCGATGCGGCGTACGAATACGCGGGCGACTTCTACCGCTACCTCCAGCGCGCCTTCGGGCGCGACAGCATCGACAACGCAGGCCTCACCATCGTCATTACCCCAAACTCCACCGCAGCCCAATGCCCCAACGCATTCTGGAACGGCTTTCAGGCCGCGTTCTGCACCGGCGTGGTCACCGACGATGTTGTCGCACACGAGCTTGCCCACGGCCTAACCGGCTACACCGCCGGTCTGATCTATCAGAATCAGGCGGGTCAGCTCAACGAGAGCTTCAGCGATGTCTTTGGCGAACTCGTGGACATGTTCAATGGAAACGTCTCAGCGATCGGCGCGCCGAGCGGAACCCTGTGGCCACTGCCACCCGCGGTCGGCCCCGGTATTGATACGCCCAACAACGCGCGCTCGGTCTGCTCACCCAGACCCGGGCACCCCGACGGCGTGCGTTGGCTCGTCGGCGAAGATTCCGCGGCCTTCGGCGGTGCCATCCGCGATATGTTCGATCCGACCTGCCGCAACCACCCCGACCGCGCCAACAGCGCCTTCCAGACCTGCAACGCCAACGACTCGGGCGGTGTTCACAGCGGCAGCGGCGTGCCCAACCACGCCTTCATGCTCACCACCGATGGCGGCACCTTCAACGGCCGCACCATCTCGGGCATCGGTCTCATCAAATCCGGCGCGGTCTGGTATCGCGCGCTCACCGTCTACCTCACCCCTGCTTCAGACTTTAAGGATGCCTACGACGCGCTGACCTCCGCCGCCACCGACCTCATCGGAACTTCACCCAACGATCCGCGCACCGGCACGCCCGGAGAGACCTTCACCGCCTTTGATGCCCTTCAAGTCACCGAGGCCCTGCTCGCAACCGAGATGAACACCGACGGACTCTGCGGCCAGACCTCCAACGTTCTCGACGAAGCCCTACCGCCTGAGTGCGCAAGCGCATCCGTCATTTTCAGCGACAACTTCGAGGCTCCAACACTCGCCTGGACCGTGACCAACTCGGCACCTCCCACTCCGTACAACTGGGTCCGCGCCGCCTCGCTCCCGTTCGGCCGAACAGGTCACGCGGCCTATTGCGAAGATCGCGCCGTCGGCGACTGCAACGCCATCGATGAATCCGCCACGCACACCATGACCAGCCCGTCCTTCGCGGTCCCCGCCGGATCGATGCGTCCGTTCCTCGCCTTTACCCATCAACTCGGCAGCGAGGGGCAGTTTGATGGTGGAACGCTGGAGCTCAGCATAAACGGTGGCGCATTCATACCCGTGCCGCGCACCGCGATCGAGTTCAATCCTTTCAACGGCCAACTCGCCTCATCCGCCGTCGGCAACACCAACCCGCTTGCCGGGCGCGATGCGTGGACGGGCACCGGTGGCAAATGGGGACGAACGATCGTTGACCTCTCGTCATTCGGTCTTGCCGGCACCAATGTTCAGGTGCGCCTGGTCTTCGGCAAAGACGGCTGCTCCGGTTCCTCCGGTTGGTATGTCGATGACCTCGTGGTCTACAACTGCCCCGACTGCGATACCGATGGAACCACCGACCTCCGCCAGTATCGCTACCGCGCCAGCTCGCCGACCCTCATCACCATCGGCAACGGCGAGAACCGCACGTTCACACTCGCAGCGACACCCGTGGCATCAGGCAACATCACCCTTGAACTGACCGCCAAGGGCGACTTCAGTTTGACGACTGAATACCTCGAAGTCGCGTTGAACGGAATCGTCGCCGGGCGCATCTTCGAGGTCGCAGGAATCGATTGCTCCTCTGGCTCCATCACCGCGCTTCGAGGATCGCTCAGCGTGCCCGCCGCAACCTGGAACTCCGCGCGCGCCCTCGGCGCGGCGGGGAACACGGTCGATATCCTGCTCACCGGCAGCGTGGATGTGAACGCGGGCATCTGCAACGGCACCTATGCCGGCGCAAGCGTTCGCTACCATGTGGCAGGCCCGACCGACACCAACAGCAACCTCGTCCCCGATTCCTGCGAGGTGCAGTGCGTCTCGATCAACGTTCAACCCGCGCCCGCCGTCAACGCCTGCCTGGGCGGATCACTCAACCTCCTGATCTCCGCCGCGGGCAGCACGCCCATAACCTATCAGTGGACGCGTAACAACATCAACATCGCGGGCGCAACCGCCCCCACGCTCACCATCACACCCGTCATCGCCGGCACCGCTGGCACCTACCGCTGTGTGGTGACCAACTCCTGCGGCCCGATCACGAGCAATCCGGCAACAGTCACGACCGACACCACCCCAACCGTCTCCGCCACCCCAACAACAACGACCTCATGCGCTGGCTCCCCACTCACGCTCTCGGCCAGCGCGGTCGGCGGTTCGCCCGCATACCAATGGCGCAAGGGCGGCATCCCCATCGGCGGCGCAACGAGTCAGATGCTCAACTTTGCAAGCCTTGTCGTTGGTGATGCGGGCAGCTACGACGTCATCGTCACCAACGCGTGTGGCACCAGTCCGGCCTCAAACGCTGTCACTGTCACCGTTCGCCCTCCCATCACTGGGTTCAGCACCCAGCCAGCATCGCAGGCCATCTGCCGCGGCGCATCGCTCACGCTCACGGCCATAGCTAATCCGACCGCTGCGCAGGCCACCTATCAATGGCGCAAGAACACCGTCAACATTTCCGGCGCAACCGCCACAACCCTGCTCGTCACCAACTCCGCAACCGCAAGCACGGCTGGCACCTACGACTGTGTGGCCACAAACATCTGCGGCAACAACACCAGCTCCGCCGCCACCATCACCTACTGCGCTGCCGACTTCAACTGCTCCGGTTCCATCAGTGTGCAGGACATCTTCGACTTCCTCGCCGCCTACTTCGCCAACGACAACGCGGCCGACTTCAACGGCTCATCCACCATCTCAGTTCAGGACATCTTCGACTACCTCTCCGCCTACTTCGCCGGCTGCTGACAAGTAGCACGGGCGGTCTCGCCCGTGTCCGCCTTGCAAACCTTCTCTACCTATCAAACAAGGGCGGCCCATCCGGGTCGCCCTTTTCCATGTTGGATCACCTTGCGAGCAGAGTCGTTCAGACACTCAGCATCGACGCACACAACTTAGCCGGGCAGATTGATGACTTCCTGCCCACCATCTTCAGTGGGCTTGGTGACCGGGTTTGTGACGGGGCGGGGCGTCTGTGCGCCCACTTCGGGAATGTAGTTGATTGCAGGAATGGGCAAGGTGTTCATCGCCCATACGCGGTGGCTGGTGACGTGCCACGGCCGAAGCCCGCCGCGGAGTCGTACGGTGATGCCCTGCGTGAGTGTCTTGCCATCGTTGCCTGCGGGCAGGCCGGGAACCGGACGAACGATATCGACCTTGGCCTCATCGCCATTCACCCACACGCGGGCGATGTGGTACGTGGGCAGGTGTTCATTGCTCGGGGTGACAGGCTGTGCCCCATAGCCGATGCGCTCGACCACGCGCTTGTACACATCGCGCCCCACGCCCACGGGCAGACTCACCGCAAACTCCGCGCCCTCAGGCGGCACGCCCAGCGGCATCGACCACTCCGCACGCTCGACCGCCGGATACCGCGTGATTACCCATCGCACGCTCTCGGTCATCAGCGGCGGGAATGGATCATCGTTCGGGTTTGAGAATCCGTGGCGCGGCGCGGCATCCGCCGTCCCGTCGGCCGCTGACGGTGCGTTGTAGCTGTTGTAACCAACGCACCCGCTCATCAGTGCGACCGACATCGTGAGGGTCACAAGGGTCGATGCGAGCGGGGGCCGGGCGAACTGACGGTATGCCATGGGGACTTTTCCTCGGGTCGGTGGGCTTCAGGAGAGCGTGATGGTATGGGGCGCGGCCGGGTTCGGGCACGCGCTGTTGAACACACCACCAATCCCTCTATCGGAATCCGCCCCAACCTCGCTCCAGCCGCAACTTGCAACCGACCCCTTGGCTTGCCCGTACCGCCTTGTGTATCCAGTGCATGTGACCATGCACACGGCGCGCGTTCGGCACGCGGCGGGATAGTCCCGGCGATTTATACATACCCGACCCGAAACGTCCTCATCGGCGGCCTCGCGGCCGCCACCGCCGGCCTCTCTCCGATCGCTGGCTCAGCACACGCCGACATCCTGATGACTCGTGGCATCGCTCTTCATCCCAATGAAAGGCGCTGGTTGTGATTGGTGGATCCGTTCCTCCCCTTTGCAACGTGGACGCCGCACGCGCTCATCTCCACGACCAACCTCGTGTGCCGCGCGGTCATTGCGCGCACGCCGTGTCGTGTTCGTCTCATCGTCCCCGTCCACTTCACCGGAGAACCGATCATGCGTCGCTACCGCTCCATCACACCCGCCTTCACCATCATCGAATCGCTCATCGTCGTGATCGTCATTGTGATCATGGTCGCGATCCTGCTGCCCACGCAAGGGCGCGGACACCACGGTGGAGCCCGTCAGTTGAAGGATTCATCGCAGATCCGAGGGATCGTTCAGTCGATGGTCGTGTGGGCGCAGTCGAACAATGGCCGCTACCCGCTCCCGAGCGAACTCGATACCGCGAACGTCACCGTCGCGACAGAAGGCGACGCCAAGAACACCACCGGCAACATCCTCTCGGTGCTGATCTTCAACGGCTATATACTGCCCGAGATCTGCATCAGCCTTCCTGAAAGCAACACCGCGCAGGTCATGCGGATGGATGACTACCAGTTCACGAACCCGCTCGCCGCGATCAAGCCCGATCAGGCTCTCTGGGACCCACGCTTCCGCGGCACACCCCTCGATGCGCAGATCGCCAGATCTCCGAGCTTGCCGGTCGCAAACCAGTCGTATGCCCATCTAGTTCCCTTTGGAAAGCGGCGCGAGATGTGGCGCGACACCTTCAAGACCACCGAAGCCATCTTCGGCAATCGCGGCCCACAATACGCACCCAACGACAGCGCGCCCCAACCCGCCGATGGTCGGTGGCCGTTGATGAAGGGTCTGCTCGGCGAAGGCTCGAAC
>JBBSBC010000012.1:0-34017 GCA_038251595.1 Phycisphaerales bacterium
GGTGTGACGATCACCAACCTCGGATTTCATGATGTGGCCCACCACTCCGGCGAACCCTACGACGGAACAGACTGGGTGAGCACGGTGAACGCCAACACCGTGGCATGGTTCACAACCGCGTGGTCCGTCAACCCCAACGCGAACGCGATTCGTTGGGGCACGCTCTACAACTTCCGGCTGCAATCCAACCGCGCCCCCAGCAACGGAAGCATCACCCTCGGCCTGTTCAAGGGCACCACACCCGGCTCGGTCATTGCCGGTGGTTTGCCCGTACCAAGCGGCGCGGCGACGTGCGCCGCCGACTTTAACCAGGTTGGCGGTGTTACGGTTCAGGATATCTTTGACTTCCTCACCGCCTGGTTCAGCGGATCAATCGCGGCCGACTTCAACCGCGACAGCGGTGTGACACTTCAGGATGTCTTCGATTTCCTGGGTGCCTTTTTCGCCGGTTGCCTTTGAGCTCCTTCCGCCATCGACCAATCCGACACTACCCATCCGGCACTACTGTTGCCGCATGAATATCGCTGTCGTCATTCCGGCTGCGGGATCGTCGCGCAGGTTCAGCGAAACGGCCGCGACAGAGCTCGGCATCGAGGGTGGAGCAGATTTCGCCCGTTCCAAGCTCGATGAAGAGATTGGTGGCCGCCCGGTGCTGCAACGCACGGTCGAGCTCTTTACAAAGCACCCTGATGTCACGCTCATTGTTGTGGCCGGGCCAGCGGATGCCGGCGCGTTCGCCGAGTTCAAGAACAAGTACTCGGACAAGCTCGGCCTGCTCGGCGTGAAACTCTGTCAAGGCGGCGCGGCACACCGATACGAGACTGTTGCCAACGCGCTCAAGCTCATCCCCACAGATGGCGGCATCACCCACGTTGCGATTCACGATGCCGCGCGCCCGTGCGCCAGTCCCGAGCTGATCGAGCGGGTCTTCGCCGCGGCGCACGAGGATGGTGGCGGACACAAGGCGATCATTCCCGGGCTTGATGTTCCCGACACGCTCAAGCGCGTTTCTGAACGTTCAGTGATGGCGAAGTTCGACCCGTTCGCGGCCATCCTGGGCGATGCAGAGTCCAAGACTCTCGGACGCACCGTTGAACAGACCATCGACCGCACACGGGTGGTTGCTGTGCAGACACCGCAGCTCTTCGAGCTTGCGCTCCTCCGCCGGGCCTACGCGCAGGAAGACCTCAACAGCACCGATGATGCGCAGCTGGTGGAGCGACTCGGCGAGAGCGTGCTGGTGGTGCCGGGCGAGGCAGGAAACATCAAGATCACACGATACAGCGACATGCGATTGGCACGAGCGGTGCTTGGGGTGAAGGCGGCCGAGGGGCGCGAGGCGCACAAGAGGTTTTAGTACCACGGGCCGACGGCCCGTTCTACCTCGCCTCATTCGCTCAACCAAACCTTGGCCTTTGGTCGATGAACGCCTTTGAGCATCGACCCCACAAGGCACACGGGCACGCGGCCCGTCGCACCGCGAATGATCAAATACATCGGTTCCAAGCGAACACTCATTCCCGTGATTCTCGAATCCATCCGCCGCGCACCCGCCGCGCGAACGGTCATCGATCTTTTCAGCGGCACCTCCCGCGTCGGGCACGCGCTCAAGCGTGCGGGCTATCGCGCCATCGCCAACGATCACAACGCCTACGCCGCCACGCTGGCCCGCTGTTATGTGCAGGCCGATGCCGAAGACGTGCTCGACAATGCACACATCCTCATCCGCGAGTTCAACGCGCTCAAAGGCACGCCCGGATACTTCACCGAAACCTTCTGCGAACGGTCCCGATTCTTTCAGCCCAAAAATGGCGCCCGCGTAGATGCCATCCGCGATGCGATCGCCGCCAAAGCGTTGCCGCGCGAACTCGAAGCCGTCGTGCTCGTCTCGTTGATGGAGGCCGCCGACCGCGTCGATTCCACCACCGGATTGCAGATGGCCTATCTCAAGTCATGGGCACCACGTGCGCACAATGATCTCGAACTGCGCGTGCCCGATGTCCTGCCGCGTGCCGCGCACGGGAAGGGGTGTGCGACGTGTCTCGACGCATTCGACGCGGCCGCGATGCTCGAAGCCGATATCGCCTATATCGATCCGCCCTACAACCAGCACTCATACCTCGGCAACTACCACGTCTGGGAGTCGCTGGTCCGCTGGGATAAACCCACGGTCTACGGCATCGCGTGCAAGCGTGTGGATTGCCGCGTGAGACATAGCTCTTTCAACTCTCGCCCGAAGTTCGCAGGCACCATGCGCCGGCTCCTGCACTCCGTCCGCGCCCCGGTGCTGATCATCTCTTTCAACAACGAGGGCTACCTCGCACGACGCGAAATGGAAGCCATGCTCGCTGAACTCTGGAACGGGGCGGCCCGAGTGGCAACGATCGAGAACGAATACAAGCGGTATGTCGGCGCGCAGATCGGCATCTACAACCCGCAAGGTGCCAAAGTTGGCAAAGTCAGCCACCTGCGGAACAAAGAGTTCATCTACATCGCCGCGGCCCCACACGCCAATGTCAATCTGGAGAAGCTCGGCGCGTTGGGCGCGGGGCTTCAGCCAGCACGCCTGGCGGGTTAGTGGCAACGGCCCGCGCAAGCCCATCCCATCCAGTCCAATTCCATAAAAACTTCAGATTCGCGGGGAAAGATCGTCCAACATTCACGATTGCGCCGTGTATCCTTGACGCTCCGGGTGCGCGGGGTAACTCTTGCACGTAGCAATCACTTTGGTGGGGTCGAGGAGCACTTGCATGTTGCCGATTCATACGTTGATCTCACACGCGGCTATCGCCGCGCTCGTGCTCGCCAGTTCTGCCTCCGCCCAACCGTGGCCCGGTGCTGGCGCAGGGCAACCCTCCCCAAGCGTCGGCTATCCGCCCGTCTCCTTCTGGAAAGAAGAAGGTGTGGTCGGAAACAACTTCATCAACACGATGGTCGACCAGAACGGCACCATCTACGACGTGCAATATCCCGGCGCGGGCGGCGTCTTCGGTGTCGGCACTCGCAACGAGGGTTACGCGGGCGGGTTTGACACCTTCCCTCCCTTCACCTCCGGCCGCGGCCAGATGCACGCCAATCAGTTCATGGCCGGCATCCGCGTCGATGGTCTGACGCACTGGTACAGCAACCCCAACGGCACAAGCTACACCAGCGTGACGCAGGACTACCTGCCGACCAGCCAGTCGATCGTCTCGACCCGCCGTCTCTTTCGGCCCGGAACCGATCTGACCATCACGCAATACGACTTTTCTCCCAAGCTGACCACGACGCCCTACCCCACCTACATCGATGGCGGCATCCGTGAAAATCGCGGCCTTCACGTTCAGCGCCACCTCATCCGCAACGATGCGCCCGCAAGCAAGGTGGTTGATTTTTACTTCTATGGCGATTGGGGCATCAACGGTGGTGACGGTTTCGACTCCGCCTACGACGACACGTTCATCATCGCCGGACAGCCTGTTCACGCGATGATCGCTTTCGACAACGCGGGCGGAAGCGCCAACTCTCGCGGCGAATACAACCCCACAACCTTCTCCGACTATCAGAAAAACGTCTCCATCTTCCTCGGCGCCGCACTCAAGATCGTTCCCGGCGGTGGTGGCCCGGGTGGCAACTTCGCCACCGCAACGTGGCGCACACTCGGCAGCAGCGACAATGGCCAGGGCTGGATCGCGTGCAGCTTTGCCATCAACTCCGGACAGACCGTCGAAGTCGATGTGCTCATCGCCGGTGGTTACAAGGACAGTGCCGGTGTCGCCAACATCGGCGATGTGCAGATCCGCCCCGCGCTCCAGTGGTTCCACGCCAACAACATGGCGGCAGTTCAGCAGGAGACCGACACCTACTGGGCCAACTGGCTCTCTTCCGGCACAACCATCGATACTCCGGACGATGCCTTCGACCAGCTCTTTCGCCGCGGCCTGCTCGCCTCCGCTCTGCACGTCGATGGTGGCAAGCCCGGCGGCTCCGCCGGCGGTGCGATCATCGCAGGCTTCCACAACGGTGCCTACCCCTACTGCTGGCCGCGCGATGCCGTCTACGCGGCACGCACCTTCGCCTCGACCGGCCACTTCGCCGAATCCGCCGGTGTCTATACCTGGATGAAGGACATCGCCTTCCGCGACAACGAGCCCTGGGGCAAGGGGTTCTGGAAGCAGAAGTACACGACCGACGGCTACACCGTTTGGGGCGCACCCCAGATCGATGAGACCGCGGTCTTCCCGTGGGGACTCAAGCTCCACCACGATATCACCGGCGACACGGCGTTCCTGAACACCATGTACCCGACGATGAAAGACGCCGTCAACACCATGACCACCAGCCCCAGCAACCCCGCCGATCTCACTCGGCTCAACTACAACTCCGGTGTGCAGTTGATGTACTCGAACAACGTCTGGGAAGATCAGTACGACTTCTTCATCTACTCGAACGCCAACATCGTTCGCGGCCTGGCCGATGCCAGCGCCCTCGCCACCGTCGTCGGCAACGCGCCCGACGCCACCGACTTTCTCAATCGCCGAAACACCATCAAGGCCGGCCTCGATGCGCGGCTCGATGCAAACGCCGAGCCCACCGACATCTCGCAGCTCGGCATCGTCTACCCATTTCAGGTCTACTCGCCGCTTGATGCCAGGTCCGTTCGCTACATCGACCGCGTCAACGGCCTTCAGAACGACACCACCGGCAACATCCACCCGCTGGTGAACTTCAACACCCCTGCAAACGTTGCCGATGGATTTGTGGACCTCATCAATCGCTACTGGGGCGACACCTACTGGCGCGGCGAGCCTTGGTTCCTTTCAACGATGTGGTACGGCCAGTTCTACGCCGAGCGCGCCGATTACACCAGCGGCAAGGGCGACATCGACAACCACAAGTACCGGCTCGATCTGCTCATCAACAAGCTCGGGCCGCTCGGGTTCGGTGCCGAGCAGATCGCGGGCCTCAGCCCCGCAAGCGGTGCCAGCAGCTCGCTCCTCTACCCCAATCAGACCGACTTCACGCTCCAGACCGCCTGGCCCAACGCGTGGGAGAGCATGAGCACCTTCGTCGATTCGCTCATGATGTTCCTCGACTACACACCCAATGCAACTTCCAACACCATCACCGTCGCCCCCAAGCTGCCCACCGCGTGGAGCACGATCACCTTCAACAACATCGCGCTCGCTTCCCATCGCGTGAGCCTGACCGTGAGCGAGACCTCAACCACGCAAACCGCCACGTTCACCAACAACACCGGCGCGCCCGTCAACGCCGCGCCCACGCTCAAACTCCCCGCAGGCCGCTCGCCCTGCTCGGTCACGTTCAACGGCTCGACAACCGGCTACACATTCGATGGGCTCACAGGCCGAGTGCTCATCGCGCCGCGCCCCCTCCTCGTCGGAACTGGCGCAACAACCGAGTTCCGCGTTCAGCACGTCAGCGGTCCAAGCGCCGACTTCAACATGTCCGGTGCCATCACCGTTCAAGACATCTTCGATTTCCTCGCTGCTTACTTTGCCGGCGATGTTCGGGCTGATTTCAACGGCGCGGGCGGAGTCGGTGTCCAGGACATCTTCGATTTCCTCGCCGCTTACTTCGCAGGATGTGCCTGATCACAAAGTCCTCCTTCTCCAAATACCCAAATTCCTCTACGCACCTTCTCCCCTTGTTAAAGGGGAGAAGATGGCCAAACCGAACTGCGATTCGTCCGGGAGTCGGTTGGGCTATCGATCGCCGCCAAACTCGGGCAACCTGACCGCCGATCTTGGTTTTTCCCGAGTCGTTCCTTCGTTCATGGAAACGGTTCTGAATCTGTGCGCGCGCAATTTTGTGGAACCGATGAGCCAATTCCGTACGAATCGATCCTGTGCGGCGTTCTGCCCGCACAAAGTCTTCTTTATATCGCCAGTTTGTCATCACCAGATCCGTCGTCGCCACAGGGCCAGCGTTGTCTGGCCCTTCGGGTCTACGGGTATCGAGCCTTTGCCAACATCATCCGCTTACTGAAGTTTGTCTACCAGAGGTTTATCAAGGGAGTCCCCATGCATCGAGTGTTCCTTAAATCCGTCGGACTGAGCGCCGCAGCTCTGCTGAGCTGTCTCGGTTCCACCGCCCATGCCCAGTTCGTTCAATCAACCGGTGCCGATGTCATCGTCGGCGAGTTGCCCGACCTTTCCAACTACTCCAGTTTGGGCGGCATCGATGCCTTCGCCGTCGGCACCACCTCGTGCAATCAGGGCAGTGTTCCCCTCCTTTGGTTTACCGGTGGTACCGATAACCGTCACCCCGTCATCGGTCAGAACGCCTTTCGCCTGGCGAACGGTCGCTTTGAGCAACTCGGACAGGCCTGGTTGAAGCACGGCTTCACCGCCCTGCAAGGCACTGTCTGTGTGAGTGAGTTCGGCTTCCCATGCCAGGCGACCGGCGGCACAACCCTCGGCATCGGCTGTTCAGATCCCTACTCCTCCGGTCTCAACGGCGGCCAGAGCGGCCTCGGCCCCAAGTGGCAGGTCAATGCTTCCGCTGGTCTCTTCCCCTACCCGTTCGCAAGCCCGGTGTTCACGGGCTCCATCGCCCGTCGCCTTCAGGTCGCCACCACCGACTTTGATCCCGCGACCAACCCCGGCGCACGGTTCTTTGTTGAAGGTCAATACGTTGTCGTCGATGATGCCGCGGCCGGCAACAAGAGCAACAACGCCTCATGGCGCGAAGTCACGTTCACCGCAACGGCCATGAACTTCGCTGGCGGCGGCACCACGCATCGACGCGAGCCCGCCATCTTCGCTTGGAAAGCCATTGATCCCGCCGTCGTCATCAACATCCGCGATGTCGCCAACGATGGACGCTACATCGTCGCCTGCCGCGTCACCCAGTCCGGGCCAAACTTCACATACGAGTATGCTCTGCAGAATCTCGATTCGCACCGCTGCGCCGGAACATTCACCGTCCCCTTCCCCAATGGCACAAGCGTGAACTCCCTCGGCTTCCACGATGTGATGTACCATTCCGGCGAGCCCAACTCCGTTGACACCGATTGGACGCCCACAACCTCGGCCACGCAAGTGAGCTGGGCCGGAGCCGCGTACGCCGGAACCCCGCCCGTCTATACGACCAGCGGCTTCTTCGTCACCGGTTTCACGGCGGGCACAGGCAACGACCACAGCGCCAACGTCCTGCGCTGGGGCACCCTGTTCAACTACCGCTTCACAACCACGGTCGCTCCGCTGCTCGGAACCGTGCAGGTCGGCCTCTGGCGCCCAGGCACCCCCACTTCCATCAGCATGGTGGTTCCCACTCCAGGTGGTGCGACAATCGGGGCCTCCAGCGGCACTTGCTGCACAGGCGACACCTGCTCGATCGCGGCCACTCCTTCGGCCTGCGCCGGAACATTCGGCACTGTCGGCAGCACATGCTCCCCCAATCCCTGTTCCTCTGGCGCCTGCTGCATCGCTGGTGTGTGCTCCATAATCAGCTTTGCTGGGTGCGCGGGAACCTACAGCGGCGGCGCAGCGTGTTCGCCCAATCCTTGTCCTCAGCCTTCCGGCGCGTGCTGTGTCGCGGGTATCTGCGCAACCGTAACACAGGCCTCGTGCTCCGGTGCCTATCTCGGCAACGGAAGTTCCTGCTCGCCCAACCCCTGTGCCAACAACGATTTCTGCACAAATGCTGTCGCACTTTGTGACAACGCCGCGGTCTTCACAACCAACGTCGGTGCCACCACCGAGGCTGGCGCATCGTGCACTGGTCCAAGCGGTGCTGACCTCTGGTTCCGCTACGCCCCCTCCGGCACAACCGGCACCGTCAGCGTGACGTTCACGACCGACAACGCCCAGATCACCGGTGGTACCACCAACTTCGATACTGTCCTCTCACTCTTCGGTTCCTGCGGCGGAGCCCAGCTCGCGTGCGATGATGACGGCGGAACCAACCCGGGTTTGTCCTCACGCATGACCTTTACCCTCAACCGCGGCCAGACCTACTACGTCCGCGTGGCCGGGTTCGCTTCCGCAACCGGCAACGTCTCGGTCATGGTCATTGGCGGCGGCGGCACCGGTTGTTCCGCATCCGGCTCCTGCTGCATCGGCAGCGCCTGCACACAGACCATCCTCTCAGCATGTTCCGGCACTTGGACCCAGGGTGGCGCATGCTCCCCCAGCCCCTGTGACATCTCTGGCTCGTGCTGCAGCGCGGGCAACTGCTCGGTCAGCGGGCAGACTTCCTGCATCGGCACCTTCACGGCAGCGGGCACGTGTACACCCAACCCCTGCCCCCCGCTCAACGACGACTGCAACAACCGTGCAGGCCTCGGGCTCGGCACACAGGCGTTTGACACAACCAACGCCACGACCGACGGCATCGTCCACAACCCCACCTGCCTCTTCTTCGGCACCGACCAGACCTTCAAGGACATCTGGTACAACCACCCCTCATCCGCCAACGGCACGCTGATCATTGACACCTGCGGCTCCGCCTACGACACCAAGATCGCCGTCTACAACGGCGGCGGTTGCCTCGACTTCGCAACCCGTCTTCTCGCGTGCAACGACGATGCCACCGGCACTCCGCCCACCGGCTGCGGCACGAACAGCCTCCAATCATGGGTCAGCATCCCCGTGGTCGCTGGTCAAAACTACACCATCCGTATCGGCGGGTTCAACACCACCGGCGGGGCCGGTCAGGTCACCCTGACCCTCATTCCCAACGCCGCGACCGGCAGTTGCTGCGCCGCCGATGGCAGCTGCGCCGTCTCGACACAGGCCAACTGCGCAACCACTTGGACAACCGGCGGTGTCTGCTCCCCCAACCCCTGCCCCCAGCCCTCCGGTGCCTGCTGCTGCGGTTCGTCCTGCACCCTCACCCTTCCCGCGGCCTGCACCGGCACCAACCAGTCCTTCGCTGGTTCGGGCACCGCATGCACGCCCTACTCCAACACCGTCCCCTGCTGCCGCGGAGACTACAACAAGTCCGCCGGCATCGTCTCCGTCCAGGACATCTTCGACTTCCTCTCTGGCTACTTCGCCGGTGATGCCTGTGCCGACACCAACGACAGCGGCCCTGCCAACTCCGTTCAGGACATCTTCGACTTCCTGGCCGCATATTTCGGCGGATGCTGAGTTGATGCACTTCTCGGCCCAACCGCCGAGGCCTTGCTGATCACCTTCAGAATCTCAAAACCACTCGGGGCGATCCATTCGGATCGCCCCTTTTCAATTTTGATCGCCGAACTATCCCCTGTTCTGGCCGCCAAGTGCGCGTTTGTGCGCGCGCCGGCGCAGACGCTCACGGCCAACTCACCATTTTTGCATATTTTTTATGTCCCTGTCCCGCAACAACTTAACGATGCCCATCGCGCCAACGCGCGCGCGGGCGCGCGCACAAACGCGCTCCACGCCGCTTCTGTAGAGGCACTTGTGCTCCCGCGAAACTACCCAAACCTACATTCACCTCCCACTCTCCAGGAACCGTGCAAGCTCTTTGCGATGGATTGCGGAACAGAATTGGACAACGGGTGGACGAAGGCTCAGTTGCGAGGCAAAGTTATGGTCCTAGGGCTTCAGACCCCGCGCTTCTTGAAGTGGTTTTGTCACTACCGGGATCCGACCGATAGATTCCGTACGAACGTGTCCGAACAAGGCGTTCTGCCCGCTTGAGTGTTCTTCTGTCTGTTGAACGCGTTCAAGCGTTCGACCCCACGGCTTTGAGTGTTCACCGTTTCTTCGGCTGTCTGCCATCTATGTCTGCCACCTAAAGGAAGTTGCCATGCGTCAAGGTTCTTTGTGTCGTCTACAAACGAGTGCCGCGTTGGCGCTATGTACGTTGGCGGGTCTCGCGAACGGTCAGGTGCTGGTGCCGGTCTCGGTCGGCCCCGACGTGATCGTCGGCGATCTGCCAAACGCCTCAAACTACGTCCCGAACGCGACCAACGATGTCGGCTTTGATGCCTACGCGATCGGCACGACCTCGTGCAACAAGGGCGATCTGCCCTTCAACTGGTACTCCAGCGGCGGCGGCGATAATCGCCACCCGGTGATTGGCCAGAACCTCTTCAGGCTCAACTCCGGCCGGTTCGAGCAGATCGGCCAGGCCTGGCTCAAGCACGGCTTCACCGCCTTGCAAGGGACCGTTTGCGCGAATACCGACGGCTTCTCGCAGGTAGCGTGCAGCACAAACCCCAATGGCCAGAAGCTCGGTGTCGGCTGCTCCGACCCCTACTCCTCCGGCCTCAACGGTAGCCAATCCGGCCTTGGCCCCAAGTGGCAGGTCGATGCCTCACGCGGCCTCTTTCCCCAGGGTTTCCCCACCCCCACGATTCCAACAGGCGGCAGCGAAGTCGCCGGGCGTCTCCGCGTCCGCTCGACCGACGTTACTGCCGGCTCGACATACTGGGTCGAGGGTCAGTACATCGCGGGCGACGATGCCTCGAGCGGGTACGACACCAACAACGCTTCGTATCGCGCGTGTACGGTCGATAGCGCCACGCTGGGCTTGACCGGACCGACGATCCGTGAGAAGCCCGCGATCTACGCCTGGCAGGTCGCCGACCCGACGGTCACCATCTCCACGGTCGATCTCGCCAACGATGGCCTCTACATCCTCGGTTGCAAAGTCACGAGCAACGGCGGCTCACCCGCAACATGGACGTACGAATACGCACTCTACAACTTCAACTCGCACCAGTCGGCCAACAGATTCACCGTTCCCAAGCAGAACGGCGGGGTGACTGTCTCGGCCGTCGGCTTTCACGATGTCGAGTACCACTCCGGTGAGCCAAACGCGGTGAACCCCGCCAATCCCGCGGTTGACGACTGGTCCTTCAACATCTCTAACACGGCCGTGCAGTGGACAGGACCAATCCACGCCGGCTCAGTCCCGGTCTACACGATGGACCCGGTAATCCCCTTCAAAGTCACCTCAATGACGCCCGGTACCGGCAACGACCACTCGGCCAATGCCCTGCGCTGGGCCACACTGTTCAACTTCCGCTTTACCGCCACCGTCGCACCCGCCAGCGGTCGCGTTGAGGTGGGCATGTTCCGCCCCGGAACACGCTCAAGCTTCACGATGAATATCCAGACCCCCGGCGGCGCGGTGGTCGGCACCGCACCGACCGGCTCATGCTGCATCGGGCAGACGTGCTCCATCACTACCCAGACGGCCTGCGGAGGCACGTTCCGTCAGGTCGATGGGGCCTGCACACCCAACCCCTGCGCCGAACCCGCCCGCGGTGCCTGCTGCCAGCAGATCGGCGCCAATCAGGTCTGCCGCTTCAGCACGCAGGCGAGCTGTGCGGTCTCGTTCCCCTCAAGTTCCTACCTCGGTGATGGTTCAACCTGTCAGCCCAGCCCCTGCGCCACGATCGGCGCGTGCTGCATCGGCGCAACCTGCACATCCACAACGCAGGCGGCCTGTTCAGGCACGTGGACCTCATCCATCAGTTGCGGAACCAACCCCTGCTCGGGCTCGTGCTGCATCGGCACCGCCTGCACGGTCACCACCCCGGCGGCTTGCACGGGCTCATACACCGCCACCGGAACCTGCACGCCGAACCCCTGCTCCGGTGCGTGCTGCGCCTTGGATACTACGTGTTCGATCACCAACCCCGCCTCGTGCGTCGGCAACTTCCGCGGCACAGGCACCACCTGCACCCCCAGCCCCTGCGTTGGCCCGGCCAACGACAGCTGCGCTCAGGCCCTCGGGGTTTGCCCCGGCACCCCGGTCAGCGGCACAACCGTCAACGCGGTTGACGATGGCAGCGCCTCATGTGCAAACTCCACCAACTCTCCGGATGTCTGGTACTTCTACATTCCCGCCACCGACGGCAATGTTGTCGCCGACCTCTGCACCTCAAGCTACGACAGTGCCCTCAGCATCTGGACGGGCGCGTGCCCCGGGACCACGCAGGTTGCCTGCGATGATGACAGTTGCGGGAACCTGCGATCGCAGCTCACCTTCGCCGCGACCGCCGGCACACGCTACCTGGTTCGCGTCTCGGGCTTCAACTCGCAGACCGGCACCTTCACGCTCACACTGACCTCAACAACCGGGTGCAACAACACCCCGCCCACCGGCACCTGCTGCACCGCCGGTGTCTGTACCGTGACCACGCAGGTCGCCTGTGCCGCAACCTGGACTTCGGGCGGTGTCTGCACCCCGAACCCGTGCGCTCAGACGACCGGTGCCTGCTGCAACGCGGGAAACTGCACCGTCACCACCGCCGCGGCCTGCGGCAGCAACTGGACACTCGCTGGCACCTGCGCTGTGAACACCTGCCCCCCACTCACCGACGACTGCGCCAACCGTGCCGGTGTCGGTCTGGGCACCACACCCTTCAACACCACCTATGCAACCACCGATGGTCCGACCCATACCCTCTGCCTCGGCTCGGGCGACAGCAACGTCGGCAAAGACATCTGGTTCAACTATCCGGCTGGCTTCACCGGCACGCTTGATGTCGATACCTGCGGCTCGACCTTCGACACCAAGGTTGCGGTCTATGACGGGTTCGGTTGTCTTGATTTCAACGCGCGCATCCTCGCGTGCAACGATGACAACAGCACACCCCCACCACTCGGCTGCGGTTCAGCCGGAAATCTTCAGTCGTTCCTCACAATCAACGTTGTCGCGGGCACGAGCTACACCATTCGCGTTGGCGGCTACACAACCGGCGGAACCACGAACACCGCATCAGGCGCGGGCCAACTGACCCTCACGGCCCACCCGGTGCCAACCGGATCATGCTGTGCCGTCAATGGAACGTGCTCGGTCACGGTTCAGGCCAGTTGTGCAACCACCTGGACCTCCGGCGGCTCATGCACACCCAACATCTGCACGCCGCCCACCGGCGCGTGCTGCTGCGGCTCAACCTGCTCCATCACTCTCCCCGCGGCCTGCACGGGCACCAACCGCGCCTTCGCGGGCGGCGGCACCGTCTGCACACCGTTCAGCAGCACCGCACCCTGCTGCCGCGGCGACTACAACAAGTCTGGCGGAGCCAACTCCGTTCAGGACATCTTCGACTTCCTCGGTGGCTACTTCTCCGGCGACTCATGTGCCGATGCCAACGACAGCGGCGGGGCCAACTCACCGCAGGACATCTTCGACTTCCTCGCGGCCTACTTCAACGGATGCTGAGCCGCGACTCATCGCGTTGTACCTCTGGCACACGTCCGAACAGGTACAGATAAATCACGAACCTGCACGCGGGGCGATCCATCCGGACCGCCCCGCTTTCATTCCATACCCCACCAACCCGCGCTCGCGCATTCGTCAAAATTGGCAAATCTCCGAAACCCAACCCACCTTGTTGAACGAATAGGTACCAGACGGGCGTTTGACCAGCAATCTGTGGCCGCGCACCCGTTCGGCCTGTAATCTCTTTCTGAGCTTCAGCCCTTCGTCTCGTCCATTGGGTTAGGATCTGTTCGTCGTCTGATGCACATCGTTTGCAGGAGTTGGCACATGCTGAGTCGTAAGGCCATGCGGATTGGTATCACTATCGCTGCGACCGGATACCTGCTTGGGTGCTCGGTTGTGCTGGCCGACGGCCCGGATGTGATTGTTGGTGAACTTTCCGATGTCACGTCGTACGGGACCGATGCCCCAACGGGCATCTTTGCCTACGCCGTGGGCACGACCAGTTGCAACCGTGGTACCGACCCGTTGAACTGGCTGACCGGTGGTTCAGAGAACCGGCATCCGGTGATCGGGCAGAATCTCTACAAGCTCGATAACGGACGCATTGTTCAGCTCGGGCAATCGTGGCTCAAGCACGGCTTCACCGCGCTGCAGGGAAACACCTGCGGGCTTGGGTGTTCCGCGTATCCCAACGGAACGGCCCTGGGCATCGGGTGTTCTGATCCGTACTCGTCGGGCCTGAACGGAAGTCAGGGAGGCCTCGGGCCCAAGAGCGAGGTCAACGCCGCGACCGGCGTCTTCCCCTATCCGCCGCGTCGGATGCCCGCGTTCAACGGCAACACACCCAAGCGATTGCAGGCCAAGTTGATCGAACTGCCGGGAACCGCCTCGGCCCTCTACTTTGTCGAAGGTCAGTACATCGCGCAAGACGATGCGGGCGCGCGGAACAGTTGGAACAACGCCTCGTACCGGCGTGTGACGATTGCACAAACGGCACCTTACACCATGGCGTTGCAGGGGATCACCGAGCGCGAGAAGCCGGCCATCATGGCCTGGCGCGAGCACGGCGGAGGCGTCGGTGTGACCGATTCGAACGTGATTCTTGCCCCGCTCGATATCCCGAGTGATGGGCGCATGATCCTTGCGTGGAAGATCACGCAGACCGGGCCGGCCCTCTGGCACTACGAATACGCGATCGAGAATCTGACCTCCGACCGGAGTGGTCAGTCGTTCCGCGTTCCCTTCCCAGCCGGCGCAACCATCACCAACGCGGGCTTTCACGATGTTGATGCTCACAGCGGCGAGCGCTGGGACAACAGCGTTGATTGGACCCTGACCATCGGTTCAGACTCGATCACCTGGAACGGGCCAACGTACAGCGGAACTCCCGGCGCGTGGAACTCGACAACCGCGACGTGGACCGAGCCCACCGGCAACGATTCGACCGCCAACGCCCTGCGCTGGGGAACGCTCTACAACTTCTGGTTTGATGCCGATGTCGCGCCCACCTCGGCGCGCGGCGCTGTTGAGATGGGGCTCTTCAGGCCGGGCGCGGCGGGCACACCCAACCAGGTCACCTGGTCGGCAGCGACCCCCGGAAGCACCCGGATCGGTGGACAACCCAACGACGCTTGCGCCGCCGCTCGCCCGATTATGGCGGGTCTCTACGCCTTTTCGATCGGCAACGCCAACTCCGGCGGACCCGCGGCGTGCCTTGAGAATGGGTCTGATCAGGTCGGCAGCGATGTCTGGTTCAGCTACGCCTCCACGTGCGCTGGCACAGCCACCCTCTCAACGTGCGGCAGCGACTTCGACACGCGGATCGCCGTCTACTCTGGCTCGAACTGTCCGGCGGATTCTTCAACGCAAGTCGCATGCAACGACAACAGCGCCATCTGCGGCGCGGGCAGCACCTCATCACAAACCACGTTTACGACAACCAGTGGCCAGAACTTCCTCATACGCGTTGGTGGCACCACCGACGCCACGGGCAACGGGGTGTTGAGTCTGGTCGCCTGTCCCACGACCGGCGCGTGCTGCGCGGCCAGTGGTTCGTGTACGCTGCGAACCCAAGCGGGATGCTCATCGGGTTCGTTCCTGGGTATCGGTCAGAGTTGCGTGCCGAACATCTGCCCCGCGCCGACGCGCCCAACCAACGACGATTGCGCAAACGCTACTCCGATCGGCGACTCGGCCATCGGACAACCAACGATTGTCGGCAACATCGTGGCCGCCACGGTTGATGGCACATCATCGTGTGCCGCCGCGGCCACAACACCGAGTGTGTGGTACGCCTATACACCCGCGGTCACGGGCAGCGTGACGGTGGATATGTGTACGGCCGACTACGACACCGCGCTCGCGATCTTCACCGGAAGCTGCACAAGCGCGGCGGAGATTGCGTGTGACGACGATGCCTGCGGCAGTCTGCACTCGCGGATCAGCGTGCCCATGACCGCGGGAACGCGCTACCTCCTTCGTGCGTCGGGCTACAACCAGAACCTCGGCAGTTTCACGATGCGTGTAACGGGCGGGCAGGGGGTTGTGTCCCTCGGCGCCTGCTGCAACGGCGCGGCCTGCACACTGACGACCGCGACCAACTGCTCGGCGGCAAACTTCCGTGGTGTTGGCGCGATCTGCGGAACCGCGGGAAACCCCACATCGTGCTGCCGCGCCAACTTCAATGGGCAAGGTGGTGTGACGGTGCAGGATATCTTTGACTTCATCGGCGTGTACTTCGCGGGCGATATGGCGGCCGACTTTAATCAGTCAGGCGGCGTGAGCATTGAAGACATCTTTACGTTCATCGGTGCGTGGTTCGCGGGCTGCCCTTGATGAAACATGGCTCCATGACTCACTGAGCGTCGAGATTCATCACCACGGAGGCACGGAGAATGCCGAGAGAGTGATAGCCAGCGGAATCGCATCATGTCTTTGCCCCTTGCCGTGATCTCCGCAGCTCCGTGGTGCCGACCGAAACTTTGTCTGAACTTCGGGACGATCCGCACGGACTGTCCCGTTTCTTCCAGAAGGGATCTGATTGATGCGACCGACGATCCGAGTGCTTGTTCTCTCCGCCGCGATCTGCTCAAGCGCTGATGCCCAGACGCTTGTGACGCGCGATGCGCGGGACGATATCTTTTATCAGATCATGCCGATCGCCTGGCGCGATTCAAACAACGACACCAGCTCCGGGGTCATTACAAGGTTCGGCGATTTCAACGGCATGGTCGCGGGCCTGCCCTACCTCCAACAACTCGGCATCACCGCGGTCTGGCTCAACCCGATCCATCCATCGCCGGCCTATCACGGGTATCAGCATGGCCCGATCGATCAGGTGAACACGCGCTTTGGCACCGAGGCGCAGTTTCTCAACTTTGTCAATCAGGCCCACGCCACCGGCGGTGCGGGCGCGGGCATCAAGGTCTTTCTCGATACCGTCTGCTATGGCGTGAGCTCGAACTCGACCGTCGCGCCATACTACTCGTCGGCGTTCGGCAACCCCGCGAGCGTGTACGACTCATGGCTCGCATTCACCAACACCACCAACACGCAGTTCACCGGCTACAGCTTCAACACATGGAACGGCGCATCGGTCGGGTTCATCAACTGGGACCTGCGCACCCCGGCGTGCAAGGACCAGGTCATCAACTGGTGCCGCAAATGGCTTGACCCGAACAACGATGGCAATCCGAACGATGGCATCGACGGGTATCGGCTCGACCATGCGTGGGTTCAGTATGGTCAGGGGCCGGACGGATGGGGGTACAACCTCGACGACTTCTGGACTCCGTGGAAGCAGAGTCTGCAAACGATCCGACCCGATGTCTTTACCTTTGTCGAGCAGCACGACTGGGGCACAACGGGCGCGGAGTTTTTGCCGCCACACGACGCGGCGTTCACCAAGCCCTTCGAGTTCGCCGCGCGCGATGCGCTGCTGAACGAGTCGGCCGCGAGTCTCTACTCGTCGATGGCGACGGCCGTTGCCTCCAAACCCACCGGACGGACCTTCCTGACCATCATCGGCGACCACGATGTCGATCGGCTCTCATCGGTCATTCAACCAACGGCCGCGGCGGCGATGAGCCGCGAGAAGGTGGCGGCGGCGGTGCTGATGACGCAACCCTTCCCGCCCATCATCTATTACGGCGATGAGATCGGGATGCGCGGGCGTAAAGCAAGCTACGGATCGGATGCCGACGATATTCCGATGCGCGAGCCTTTCAAGTGGAACACCATCGCCGGCGCGCCGATGTCCAACTACCACATCCTGAACTCCTCGGCGTACAACAACCGTGTGTCGCGAAACAGCGACGGGCGCAGCGTGCAGGAGCAGCAGGGCGTATCGGGTTCACTGCTTGAGGTCTACCGATCGCTCATCACGACGCGGCGAGGCTCGGTCGCGCTCCGACGCGGGTCGTACACACCCGTGACAAGCTCGAGCTCGCGTGTCTGGTCGTTCGTTCGACACGATGCGGCCCAGACCGTGCTCGTATCAATCAACCTCTCGGAAACACCCGTCACGACGAACCTGAACCTTTCGGCTTTCACGGTTGCGGGTGGCAGCACCGCGCCGATCGATATCGCCACTTCGCAAACACCGCCCGCCATCACCAACGGGAACAAGGCGGCCTATCCACTTACCCTCGCCCCTTACTCGTGGTCGATGCTTTCCGTCGGACTCACGCCGCCGCCGCCGCCCCCATCCTCGCCCTCGAACATCGACGGCGCGGCCATTCCCAGCGATGCCGGCGCGGGTTCGCTTCGGGCTACGCAGAATGTCGGAACAAGCTTTGGAGAGAACGTCAATGAGCTGAATCAGCTCTATGTGCTCGCCCAGAGCGACGGGCTGCGCATTGGCATCACCGGCAACCTTGCCACCGATGGCACCGCGCTCGCGCTGCTGATCGACACAAACCCCGCGGCGGGTCAGAACGTGCTGAACACCGCATCGCTTCTGCCGCCACCGGGCGGGCTTGCCGAACTGACCGGGCTCAGGCTCGACACGGCGGGAGGCGGGTTCGCACCTGACCAGCTGTTCTTTGCCAACTGCTCGGGTGGCGCGATCTATGTCGATCAGATTGTGCTGCCGACGAGCGGCGGTGCGAGCAAGGTCTATCGCGGCCAGGGTCGGCAAAATGATGGCGATGGCACGCTCACGGGCGGCTCGAATCCGAACAACCTGTTTGTTGCGATGGACAACCGCAACACCGCGGGCGTGACGGCCACATCCGCGGCGGGTGCCGCGACCGCGACCACGGGCTTTGAGTTGCTGGTGCCTTATGCGGATATCGGTTTGGGCGCGACGCGGCTGCTGCGATCGTGCGCGCCGGTGCGTATCGGTGCGTTTGTTGTTGGCACCGATGGCACGGTGAGCAACCAATGGTTGCCCGGCCTCGGGGCCTCGCAGACGGGCAACCTCGGGCTTGCCCCCGATCTCACGCTCATCGCCGGGAATCAGTTCGCAAGCATCACACTCCCATCCGCGGGTGACTTCAACATGGACGGTCTATTTAGTGTGCAGGATATCTTTGATTTTCTCGCTGCGTACTTTGCCGGTGATCCCAACGCGGATATCAATGGCGGCGGCCTGACGGTTCAGGATATCTTTGACTTTCTTGCTTCATACTTCGGCGCGTGCGCGTGAGATAATCTGGAGCGTTTACTTCCTGCCAAGCATTGAGACAATGACGGCCAGAAAGATCAGGCCGAAAGCAATCGCGTCGTTGATGCGCAGTTTCTCATCTTTTGCTACAAATATCGTGAACAGTGTGAAGATGAGAAGGGTGATAGCTTCTTGAATGATCTTGAGTTGCGGCAGCGTGAATGGCCCACCGTTACCGACATGGCCGATGCGGTTGGCGGGCACCTGAAGGATGTACTCAGGAAGCGCGATGAGCCAGGAGATCACGATGGCCGTGACCAGCGCCCAGCGCTTCTGCTTGACGTGGTAATACCACGCGAAAGTCATGAACGTGTTCGAGGCGAGCAACAGCACAACGGTGGTGATGACTTTGTTCATGGCTTGGTCGCGGGATGATCGCGGGGATCAGGATTCGCAGGCCGACTCAACGACTGCACGCCGCGCGGCAGCATCGTTGATTTCACGGCGAGACTCGCTGTGGACAATCGCACGCTCCGCTTCGTCGGCCACAAGCGGAAGGTTCACCAGCACACTCCACCACGCACTCTTGGCACCAGCCTCGGCCAACACGGCGGCGATGGCGAGGTCGCTGCGCAGATGCTTGTTGGTGATTGGTGCGAGCGATTCAACGAGTCTGAGCAGATCGCAGCACGCGGCCAGTGCAGCACGAGGCGCGGCGACGGCCGCGGCCGATGCGCCGGGCAGCTCGGCGAGACGGCGCGGGTCGGTTTCGCGCAACTTGCCGAGTTCGTTCACGAGTCCGTAGGCCGCGGCATCTTCATCGGCGAGTTGCAGAAAGATGCCGGTGAGCCGGGCGAGGGCCAGCCGCGCGTGTTCGAGCGCGGGCTGGTGGTCGGCGAGGGCCTTCTTGCCGATGGAGTATTCAACAACCATGCGGGCCAGTGCCGCGGCGGTCGCGCCGGTCGAGCACGCGGCCGCGCCGCCGCCGGGAGCGGGAGTTTTGTCACCGAGCGATTGCAGGAATGAGTCGAGGGTGAGGCGGCGAAGCGGGTCCATGAAGAGAGTATAAGCGCGGGTTGACTGGACCCTGCAGGATGCGACGATAGAGCGTGCGACCCGGAGGGGTGGCAGAGTGGTTGAACGCGCCGGACTTGAAATCCGGTTGACGGCTTGCCGTCACGGGGGTTCGAATCCCCCCCCCTCCGCTTTCGAGCTTGACGGTTGGTCGTTGTTGCCCGGCGCGGGCGAACGTGAGCACTCGATCGGCGGCGATTAATGGCTTCTACAACCAACACGGCCTCCACAGCTCCATCGGATACAAAACGCCCGACGCCGTTCTGCAACGTACCCTCCAACCTTTTAAAAAGCACTGTCCGAAATTAGTGGGGCAAGGCCAGTTGAGGTTTCGGCTGTGACTCGGATGACAGCGATCAGCACGTCATCTTCAGATGCGCCGTGGCGGTAGGCGGTGACTTCGCGCATGATGGTGTGGGGCAGGTGTTCATCATCGCGTGCGGCGGCGGTGATGCGCTCAAGGCCATCTTGGCCGAGGACTTGCCCCTTGGCGTTACGGCATTCTACAGCACCATCGGTGTACAGCACGAGTGCGATGTCAGTGCTCAGGCGAATCTCGGCCTCATCGGCCCCGAAGTCTTCAGGTGTGAAGGGGCCGAGAATCGCGGCCGTTGGCTCGATAGCGTTGACTGTGCCGTTTGCGGCGCGAAGCAGCGGTGGCGGGTGCCCGGCGATACAAAGTCGGGCACGCCCATCGGGCCAGACTCGGGCCGCCAAGGCTGTGGCAAACACCGATTCGTCGGCGAGGGTGAGGTGTATGTAGCGGTTCAGGGCCATCATGATCGCGGCGGGTGTGGTGTCACGCGATTCGGCGAGCGTTCGCTTGAGTTCGCCGTGCAGGCGATTGACGGCGAGCGCTGCGGCGACGCCGTGGCCGGTGACATCGATGACCACGACGAGCAGGGAACCGTCGGTACCGTGGGAAACATCGAGAAAATCGCCGCCGAGCTCGCGCATTGGTTCGTAGGCGTACTCGAGGCGGATTGGGCCCTGGCGGGTGGGCTTCGGGAACAGGCGTTCGTGCAGACGGCGGGCAAAGACAAGCTCGCGCTCAACCTCCGCGTAACGAGCGCCGATGAGTCGGAGCCCCAGTGTTTCGCGAAGACTACCGGCCCGGAAAAAAGTGATGGCCAGGCCCGGCAGGCCGGCAGCCAACGGAATGGCTATGCCCAAGGCGATGAAGTTTGGCGAGTCGTTGCCGCCGAGTGATGCCAGGGCCGCAAGCCCTGCCCACGCTGCCGGGGGCACGCACGCTTCCAGCAGCGTCCACGGCACGATGATCGCCGCGGCGGTGTGGAGCGCGACCATGAAGATCGGCAGTACGAAGATGGGCCCGAGGTTGCCGGTGAAACCCAAAGGCCGGAGCGCCTCGGTAATGCCTGCGGCCAGAACGATGGCGCCAACTGTCTGGATAACGGCGGAGGCGATGACGATGATGATGGTTCGCCAAATCAGTGATCGGAGGGTGGTTTGCGAGAATCCATAACGGCGAATCCTGGGGAGCGTGATGAGCGCCAGACCGACGAAAAGGCCCGCCATCATGCCAATGTTGCTGGGCCGGGTTGAACGCTGGGCGAGTACAACTGTGCCGAGCCACCACTGCAGCCCGGAAAGCACAATGAGCAGCGAACCGACGACGGTGGCGAAGATGATGACGCGGCGGCGCAAGAGTTCAAGCCGCGCCTGATCGAACTCACCTTGTGAGAGGTTGGCTGCGGCGACTTTTGGGCTTGAAACAGACACTGGCGGAGGATAGGGCCACGCCGCTTTGGGCGTGGCTGTGCCGGGGTGTGGGTGCCAGAAACCTCATCGCACCCATCCAAAACGTTCAGGCGACCCGCTGATACCGATGCTGAAGCCCTCCCGACGTCGGCTCCGAGATGGTCGGCCTGCCTGCTGGCGGCTGAGGCCCGCGGGCGTTCGGAGAATCCGGGCCCGGGCGGGATAGTGGCACGGTTGTCGGTGGTTGAGCAGTGCCACCAGCCTTAAGTTCACGGCGTTGCATGCCACCCGCCGCTGAGGAGAATCTGCAAATTTTGGCCTGCTTGGCCCGCTTTCCGCGCTCAAGGAGAGGAATGTCGTCCCTGTCCTTCGCACCCGAGGTCACCAAATGTCCGCCCCCACCCGTATCGCCCTCCTTGTCCTCATCCTCGCCGCGTTCTCTCCCCGCCCCGCATTCGGTCAGGCCTGTTCCCGCGCCTGGGAACCCGGGCCTGAGGGTGTCCGCTGGTCGGTTCCCGCGGCCCACACCACCCCGACCAACATCCTCGCGGCCGTCGTGTGGGATCCTGATCAGGCCGGACCACTCCTCCCGCGTCTTGTCCTTGGTGGCGAGTTCGATCGTGCCGGCGACGTCGCCGCCTCCAACATCGTCGCGTGGGATGGCTCCTACTGGTACCCCATCGGCCTGGGCCTGAACAACAAGGTCCGCAGCCTCACCGTCCACAACGGCGCGCTCGTTGCTGGCGGCGATTTCACCCTGTCCGGAGCCACGCCCGCCCGCCACGTCGCCTACTTCAACAACGTCTCCTGGCAAGCCTTCGGAAACGGCCCACCGGTTCCCCCGGATTGCCTCGCCAGTTATCAAGGCCGCGTCTGGAGCGGCGGCAGTTGGGTCGGAGGTACCGAGAACTCATTCCACTCGTGGACCGGCTCGGCCTGGGTGCCCGGACCCACTGCCGGCATTCTGTTTGGCGACAACCCGATCCACAACCCGGTGGTCATGTTCTCCTGGGGCGACACACTCGCCGCGCTCGGCTCCATCCCCGGATACGGCATCTATCGCATCGGCGGTCTCAATGGCGACTGGGATGAGTTCGGCGAGTACATGTACCCGCTTCGGTCGATGGCCCTTCACAACAACATCCTCTATATCGGCGGGGTGAGCATGCCGGCAAGCTCCGGCGTATGGGCCTATTCCACGATTGCCAGAACCTTCACCCTCCAGCCCTTCCCGATCCTCAACCAGGGCCTCACCACCGCCCTGACCTCCTACAACGGACGCATCACCGCCGCCATCCGCTCACTCGCGGTCACCACACAGACCCAGGTCTACGCGCTCGCCGACGGCACACCCATCACTCTTGGCAACCAGATCTCCGGTGGCGATGTCAAAGGCCTGATCTCCTTCAACAACAACCTCTACGCCTACGGCCCCTTCACCCGCGCTGGCAACCGCGCCGCTACCCATGTCGCACGTCTCAACGGCCCCAACTGGGAGCCTCTCGCCACCGGCTTCAACCTCCCGCCCTCCACGATGGCCACTTTCGGTTCGGCCCTCTGGGTCGCCGGAGCCTTCAACCGCATCGGCAACATCGCGGCCCAGGGCCTCGCCTTCCTCAACAACGGCCAGTGGACCGCCGCCATCCCGCCCAACGGCGAGGTTCTCCTCCTCGCCGCGTACAGCCAGAATGTCGCCTTCGGCTCCCGCCTTCTGGTCGGCGGCAACTTCACCAGCGCCTTCGGCATCCCCGCTTCGCGACTGGTCAGCCTCGACAACCTCGCACCGCCCTCGCCCGCGCAGGTCGGCAACGGCCTCGATTCCTACCCGCTCGCCATGACCACCCTCTCCGCTGGCGGTGGGAACAACACCCTCATCATCGGCGGAAACTTCGTCGTCGCCGGCGGCCTCACCTGCAACCGCATCGCCCGCCTCGTCGGCGGCGCGTGGCAGCAACTGGGCAACGGCTTCAACGGCACCGTCCGCGCTCTGGCCACCTACAACGGCCGCATCGTCGCCGCTGGCGACTTCGACCGCGAGGGCAACAACGGCGCGGCCCACAACAGCATCGCCACATGGTCCGGCACCGCCTGGCTCGACCTCGGCACCGGCTTCAACAACACCGTCTATGCCCTGGCCGTCTACAACGGCGAGCTCTATGCCGGTGGCCCCTTCACCGCGCTCGGCGGCCCCGGTGGCGCGCCCATGTCCAACATCGCCCGTTGGAACGGCACAACCTGGCAGCCCGTCGCCACCGGCCTCGATGGCCAGGTCAACGCCCTTCGCGTCGTTGATGGCACGCTCGTCATCGCCGGTGCTTTCACCGGCCCTCCGGGCGCGCCCAACACGCTCATGAACATCGCCGTCTGGAACGGCTCCACCCTCCGCGCCCTCGACCGCGGCGTCAACGGCCAGGTCCAGGCCCTCGCCACCAACGGATCCGACCTCTACGCCGGCGGTTTCTTTACCAGCGCTGGCGACGAGAGCACCCAGTTTTTCGCCCGCGCCACGCCCGTCAGCGAGCCCACCATCACCACCGCACCCATCGCTGCCCTCGAATGCACCGGCGGCACCGCCACCCTCTTCGCCCAAGCCGCGGGTTGCACCGGCGGTACGGTCATCTGGCGCCGCAACAACATCAGCCTCGGCGATGGTCCCACCGGCTTCGGCTCAACCATCGTCGGTGCTGGCCTCAACGTTCTCCGCATCGAGAACCTCGTTCCGCAGGATGCCGGCACCTACACCGCCGATTTCACCTGCCCCTGCGGCCAGGCCTCGACCAGCACCACGCTGAGCGTCGCCCTGCCCGTCGCCATCTCTGCTCAGCCCACCCCAGCCACCTTCTGCACCGGCGCGCCCCTCTCGCTTTCGATCGCCGTCACCGGCACAGGTCCGATCGCCTATCAGTGGCGCCAAAACAACGCGGCCATCTCGGGCCAGACTTCCGCCACACTCAACATCCCCATCACCCAGGCCGCCAGCGCCGGAACCTACGACTGCCTCGTCTCCAACGCTTGCAACACCATCATCTCGAGCCCGACCCTCGTCACGCTCAACTGCTGCCGCGCCGATTTCAATGGCACCGGCGGCATCACCATCCAGGATCTCTTCGACTACCTCACCGCCTGGTTCGCGCAGATGCCAAGCGCCGACTTCAACGGCATCGGCGGCATCACGCTCCAAGACCTGTTCGACTTCCTCGCAGCTTGGTTCGCCCGATGCCTGTAACCCACAGCTCCGTTGAAAGTACGAGGAGTAGAGGTTGTTTGTAACTCTGTTTGAGTTGGATGATGGAGCGGCAGGCGGCATCGCCCGAACTTCAATCCCGTGTCACGATCCCGCTGCCTTGAGCGGGTCGTGCAGACTGTGTGGGGGGCAAATGACCTCGGTGGCCTTTGCCTTGTCTTGTTGGGTGCGGTTGCGGCTCTACCATGCTGGATAGCACGTGAACGACCGCGCGATTATTCTTGCCATTGAGACGAGCAACCCTGCCGCGGCTGGGGGTGGGTGTGGTGTGGCGTTGTCGGGCGTGATGGGTGGCGGAGTGGTGGATGAGGAGCTGCTGATGCCGCCGTTGCCGGGCGCGCGCGGCGGGAACGATGATGACCTGATGCCCGCGCTTGACCGATTGTTCAGGCGGTGCAAGGTCTCGCCGCGAGAGGTGAGGGTGGTGGCGGTGAGTGTTGGGCCGGGTGGATTTACGGGTCTGCGTGTGGCGTGCGCGGCGGGCAAGATGATTGCCGAGGCTGCGGGCGCGCTGTGCGTGGCGGTTCCGACCGCGCACGTGGCGGCCCACGCGATGGAAGGCCTGGTGCGTGAGCGCGGGCCGACGGTCGTTACGCTGGCGGCCAAGGGTGAGACGACGTGGGCGCACGTGTTCACCGTCGGCGCTCAGTTCGGGCGCGTGCGACCGATCGGGCCCGGGGGGCTGATTTCCGCGGCGGAGGTTGCCGATCTTTATCGGACGGGCGTGCGCACGCTTGTTGGCGATCGGTTTCTGCCGAAGTCCATTCGTGCCGAGACGGAGCGGTGGGGGTTGGTGGTCGTGGAGCCGATGCTATCGGCGCGGGCGTGTCTTGAAGTTGGGCGCGAGCTGGCGCAGATTGATCCGGCGGAGTTGGTGCCGCTGTATCCGCGCGAGCCGGAAGCGGTGACACTCTGGCGCGAGCGTCACGCTGCGCAGAAGTAATGGAACTTCTATGTCGGGCTGGTCTCGGTTGAGGCATCGGCTTCGGTGCTGGCGCGATGAGCCGTCCGAATAACGCGACCGCTCCCCATTTCGGTGGATTGGTGTCAAGTTGGGCAAGCTGGGTACCGATGCTGGGCTATAGCACTTGGCGCGGCCTAGGCCGCCGCGAGCAGGTGGATAACCGATTCTCGACGCCGGCGCGCCGCGTGCGCCCCGCGGTGATCGACGGAACATCAACACGCCGGCCGCAGGGATGCCTCACAATGACTGGTGAGAACGGCAGACAGAGTAAGCAGGACGCGACGGAGAACGTTGAAACGGGGAGCCCGACGATGGGCGAAGGCACGGGGACAACACCAACCGCAGGCTGGGCAGAGAAGCGGATCTTCACGACCGGCGAGGCTGCGGATGTCTGCAAGGTGAGCCAACAGACGATTATTCGGTGCTTTGACTCGGGCCGGCTGGGCGGGTTCCGCGTGCCGGGCTCGAAGTTCCGGCGGATTCCGCGTGCTGATCTCATCAAGTTCATGCGCGAGAATGAGATACCCGTGGATGTGCTGGACCCCAAGACGGCCAAGCGCGTGCTGGTGGTTGATGACGATCCACAGATTCTGGAAGTGTTTACGGATCTGCTGGGCAAAGATCCGCGATTCGAGGTGCGGACGTGTACGACCGGGTATGAGGCGGGGATGTTGACGGAGGCGTTTCGGCCGCATGTGATCGTGCTCGACTACATGCTGCCCGATGTGAACGGGAACATCGTCTGCCGCAGGCTACGCGAGCGCGATGAGTTTGCCTCGACACGGATCATCTTTGTTTCGGGTGTGGTTGCGCAGGAGGAGATCAACAAACTGCTCGAGGCGGGCGCGGATGACTTTGTGCGCAAGCCCTTCGACATCCGGGCGTTCATGAGCAAGATCGAGAAACTGGTGGGTGTGTAAGTCGGTTGTGTGAAAGCGGTAAAACCGGGCGTACGGCAAGGCGAGACCAGCATGCGCGACAAAGACAGTTATGACCCAATGCCGCGCTCGGCCCGACCGTTGGCGATGAGCCGGACGCGCGGCACCGGCGCGCGGGGGGCGCGGGGTGCGCCGCTCACAGGTGCCGATGATCTTGTCTCGCGCCGGACAGAGCTGGTGTTGCGCGAGCTCGATGTGCTGCCCACACTCCCTTCCGTTGCGGCCAAACTCTTGAAGCTCGGGGCCGATGAAGAGGCGGATATCAAAGAGATTGTCCGGCTGATCGAGGCCGACCCCACACTCACCGCGCGGTTGTTGAGCCTCTGCCGCAAAGCCGCCACGCGCACACGCTACCCAATCACCACCGTCGAGATGGCGGTGGTCATGCTGGGGCTTGAGGCGGTGCGATCGTTGGTGCTCAGTGTGCAGATCTTCGACTGGAGCAACCAGACGCCGCGTCGCACCGGCGGGGCAAAGAACAAGAACGCCAAGCCGGGCGATGAGCCGACGAAGTTCAACCGCATCGGCTTCTGGCAGCACTCGATCGCGGTGGCGTGCTGTGCGGATCTGCTCTGCCGCGAGCATCCCGAACTCGAGTTTCACGCTGAAGAAGCCTTCGTATGCGGTCTTGTTCACGACCTTGGCAAGCTGGCGCTCGATCTGGTGCTGCCCCGTGCCTATTCGCGTGTCATCGAGCTTGCCGAAGAGCGCGAGGGGAACATTGCCGACTTTGAGCGGCCGATCGTGGGGCTTGATCATCATGCCGCGGGCGCGAAGCTCGCCGAGCGTTGGGGTCTGCCTGAGATCTTCCGCGATGTCATGCTGCTGCACGGTCTGTCTGTTGATGCCATGCCCGACACGCCGCACAAGCGGATGGTTGCGCTTGTCGCCCTGAGCGACAGCATCTGCCGCAAGATGAGCCTTGGATGGTCGGGCAACCTCGCGGTTGGTGCTGATGACAAGCAGCTCTGCCTCAAGGGCGGGTTTGACTACGCCCGTGTTGAGCGGATGATCCCGAAGTTGTACGAGGCCACCAGCTCGCGCTGCCGCGATCTTGGGCTGGGCGATGAGCCAAGCCAGCAGTTGCTGATCGAGTCGATCCTGAGGGCCAACGCGCGGCTTGGTCGTCTGAACCAGGAACTTGGCGAATCGAATCGCCGGCTTGAAGTGGCCCAGAACCAGCTCGCCGAAACACGGGCTCTTACGCGTCTGGGCGAGATGACGGCGGGCGCTGCCCACGAACTCAACAACCCGCTGACGGTCATCTCTGCCCGAGCCCAGTCACTGGCCAGCCGCGTGCGCGAAGACCGTGACCGCGCTGCTGCGCAAGCCATTGTCGATGCGAGCGAGCGGCTCTCCGGACTGATTCGCAGGCTCAATCGCATCGCGACACCCCCACGACCAAAGGTTGAACCCACCGACCTTCGTCCGATGCTCGAGGACGTGATCAAGAAATCGAAAGCACGTGCGGCCGAACGTGATCCAACCGCCACCGATCGAGTCGAGCGCACCGGCGCCATGATCGGCATCAAGCTCACGATTGCCGATGGGCAGGAGCCCGCGCGCCTGGACCGAGAACTCTTGACAGACGCCCTGGTTGAGGTGGTTGTCAACGCGATCGAATCAGGTCCGCGCGGCACAATCGAAGTACGCGTTCAGACCGATCCCGATGATGACCGACTGATAATCCAAGTCGTGGATGATGGTGCTGGCATGAGCGAGCACGCGCTGAATCATGCCCTCGACCCGTTCTTCAGTCAGAAGCCCGCCGGTCGTCAGACGGGCTTAGGGCTTGCGTTGGCGCACAGGCTGGTGCAGGCGCATGGTGGTTCGCTCGAACTCACCAGTCGTGTCGGTCGAGGCACGACCGTCTCGGTTGGCCTCGAAGGTTGGCGTTGTGGGCGCGAGGGATCGTCCAACGGCATCATCGCGCAGGAGATGCTCGAAGAATCGGAAGCAGATGGTGACCATCGTCTTGCCGCATAACGCTGAGGCAAGGGTCGGTTGAGGGGGATTGGGGGGGGGCGAGTTGAAGCGCAGGGTGCTCCTGCGGAGCAGGAGATCGGAACGTGTTGTCACCCTTGACCAATACCAACATCGTGAGCGGTGACCCGCGTGGCGCGACAGACCGCGAACTATCGGTCGTGCGTGTGCTGATCGCATCGAACGATGCTTCGCTCCGCGATCGACTTCGCCGCGCAATGAACAAAGCTGGAATGTCGTGCTGCGCTGTGCGCACACCCGCCGCCGCCTGTGAAAGGCTGGCCGGTGGTGCCGGTGTTGATCAGGACGGCCAATGCGTGAGCTACGACGTGGTGGTTGTTGATGCCGCGCTTTCGGACGAACCCGCGGCCGGCCTTGCCCCCTTTGCCGAAGAGGCTGGTACATGCCTGGTGCTGGTTGCGGGCCCGATCGACGCAGAGGGCGCGATTGCGGCGGTGCGTGCGGGCGTTGCCGACATTGTGCAGGCCGATGCGATGGGTGAACTTCTTGGCCGGGTCAAGCTGGCGGCAGCGAAATCGCGTTGCGGACGGCGCCAACAAAACCGGATAGTCAAGTTAAAGCGCATGTGCCGACGACTCAATAGCGCCAGAGAGCAAGTTGCACGACAGGCGGAGGCGTTGTGTACCGATCTTGTGCAGGCGTACCAGGAGCTTGCGGATCATATGAGCCAGGTTACAACAGCTACCGAGTTCAAGGGACTTATCCGCAACGAGCTGGACATTGAGTCGCTCCTGCGCACAACCCTTGAATATGTCCTGAGCCGCACGGGTCCGACCAACGCGGCCATCTTCCTTCCCACCACCACCGGCGACTATTCGTTGGGCGCGTACGTGAACTACGACTGTCCGAAAGAGACCGTGGACATCCTGCTTGACCACATGGCCAACGTGGTTGCGCCCCGCTTTGAGAGCCTCACGGGCCTGCTCTACCTGCCCGAGCAGGCCGGTCTCGACCGCTACATTGGCGATGATGCCCAGTGGCTTGATGATTCGGGAGTCGTCGCGCTCGCCTGCAAGCACGAGAACGAGACGCTCGCCATCTTCATGCTCTTCCGAGATCGCAAGCACACGTACAACGCGCCCTTGCTCGAACAGATCACCACCATCGGCGAACTCTTCGCGGCGCAGCTCGCCCGCGTCATCCATATCCATCACCGCCACCTGCCCAAGCACAAGTGGGGAATGCTCGGCGATCCCGAGCACGGTGCCGACGATGGCTACGGCGATCTGGCGGCCTAAAGCCCCGCTGGTTCCTCTCGCTGGTCGTGATTCGACTGTGTTGACGCAAAGTGTTGTGGCCAGAGTTGTCATCAGCCATTGCCTCCGGCCCGCCGGTGGTCAACACTCTTGTCATGCATACCTCAAGACTCGCGCTCGGGGCCATTACCCTCGGTCTCACCCTGGTGGGCTGCGCCCACAACTCCGCCGCCGATCGCGCCAAGGCCGAAGCCGCCGATGGCTCGGTGTCCATGCTTGAGCGGTGGATGAGCGGCAGCTTCAGCAGTCAGGCCCAGTCCGAGGCCGACCCGGAGTACTTTGATATCCGGCTCCACATGGCCCCCATATGGACCGACCGCGCCGATGGTCCGTGGCTATACATCGAGCAGGCCCGCTCGGACTTCCTCGATAAGCCCTATCGCCAGCGTGTGTATCGATTGTCAAAGGTTTCCGACGGTCGATACGCCAGCGCGGTCTACACGCTGCCCGACCCCGTTGCCAGATTTACAGGTGCGTGTGCTGATCCGGCCCGGCAAGCCTTCACGGGTATCACACCCGACGATCTGAAACTGCTCGATGGATGCGCCGTCATGCTGAAGTGGATGCCTGGGCAGAACGCCTTTGTGGGCGGCACCGAGGGCACCGGCTGCGCGAGCACGCGCGAAGGGGCCAAGTACACTGCGAGCGAGATCACCTTTACCGAGGGGCTGCTCACGAGTTGGGATCGCGGGTTTGATGCTTCGGGCAAGCAGGTCTGGGGCGCGGTCAAGGGTGGGTATCAGTTCAACAAAGAGCCCGCGCCGGCCGCGAACTGAGCCGCCGTGCACGGACTCATGCCGCCACGCGGTTGCTCGCCCGCTGACACGCCGACATCAGCGTGCGCACAGGCACGATCGAATCCGCAATCGTGCCCTTGGCACTCAGCGCGTTCTGTGCGGCATCGGCCAGTTCGGCCAGTCGATCAAACCCCATCGCCGGCGCCGATCCTTTGATCTGTAGGCACAGCCCGCGGACTTTCGCGGCATCGTTCGCCGCAACCGCGGTCTCGATCTGCTTGGCGTATTCCTTGATCTCGTGCACAAACGTGTCAAGCATGCCGGCGTTCGGATGATTGGCCGTCAGTGTCGAGTTCATCCCGCCACCCGCGGTGTTCAGCATCATAAACTCGCCGAGTGCACGAAAGAGTGTCGTCTGCTTCAGTGGCTTGGTGATGAAGGCGTTGCACTGCGCCGTGATCAGCTTCTGCCGCGTCCAATTGCTTGTATCGGCCGTGACCATGAGGATCGGCTGGCTGAGGCCCGATTCACGCAGCTTTTTGATGACCTCCGCCCCGTCGGTATCGCCAAGATTCTGATCGCACAATATGAGATCCACACCGTTCATCACCTTCTGCATCGCATCATCAAGTGTTGATGCGACGATCAGTTGTACTTGCGTCTCGCGGAGATAGTGCCTCACCATCGCCTGATCGAGCGTCGATTCTTCGATGTAGAGCACTACGCCGCGAAGGCTCTCGGGATTGACATTCTCAAGGCTGAACCCGTCCGCAAACGGATCAAGCGAGATGAAAAGGTGCGGGTCGATCGGCTTGGTGAACTTGATCCCGATCTCGTGGATCGTCCCCTGCACATGGCTGCATCGGAGCACCGTCCCCTCGATCGTCTGCATCTGCCCGTTCGTGCCCTTCAACTCAATAACGCACTTGGTCCCGTTGTAAATAAACGCGCTGTGCAATACGCCGATCCCGCCCGACGAAAGATTGCGGCACGCAACGTTGAACTTTGTCGAGCTTCCGCCCGGATGAACAACACTCAGCGAGACCGCCACGCTGCGAAACGCCCAGCGCACAAACCCGCGCTTGAGCGGACCTTCGTTCTTCGCACTCATCGCATCGCGCTCGGTCAGAAACCGGTTGAGCTTCACCGAGTCCATCCGGATCGTGTTCACCGGCTCGTTCGTGGCGACAACCTTCGAGGTGTGCGTTCCCTGTGGCCTGGGCTTGTTCATCATGGTCCGGGAACCCCCTGCAAGTTCGTGACAGGTCATCGATGCAAGGAGTAGATCGGCCAATCAGCCCGCACGATCTCGCACGACTCGCGCTTGACCCCCACATCTCCCATCAACCCCAACGCCCACGCGGCCCAGAGTTCCGATAATCCAACCACCACGAGTTGTGCGCGGAGTAACAGGGTGTTGAAATACGTTTTTGCATCTGTTAAAAACGCACTTGGTCAACCCCTGTGGTGCTTCACGATCGCGGTTGCCTCTGGCTGATTCATGAGGGTCAGATGAGCTTTTCCACACTCTGTTAACGAAGCCTTACATTTCACCGGTGAAATCAATTATGGCACCTCCGATGTAGTCATCGGCGACATCAACAATCTCTTTGGTCTCATTACCGATGCCTGAAGAACCACCACCGCCATCGCCCGCACTGACATCATAATAATCCATCATCGGTGAACTTTTGCAACTCGCCAACCCCCCACAGCCCCACCCTCGCAATTCTCGCACAAGTTCATCCCATCCACAACCCCCACAGGATCCTGCTGCAGTCGGCGGCCAAAAACCGCGTCATAGACGAAATGCCGATAGTGAAAGAGCGCCCCCACCCGGACCCAGTACCTTGGCGGCAGCCGTCTAGACGTCGGAGAATACTCGCAATAGCTGTGCGGAGAGTCAATGGGCAGGCCGGGCACCGGACCGGACATTCTGTAATGCGGCGTGGCATCGCCACCGAAGTCGTCGCTCGCGAAGTGGTTGATGGTCCCGACCAGATCGGTCGCCGCGTCCTGATCAGCGGGTGTTCACAACGCCGCTTCCCATACTGGTGTACGCTTACCCACCATGGCATCAGTCGTCTTTTACTTTCAGGTCCACCAACCCTTCCGCCTCAACCGCTACACGGTCTTTGATTCGTCGCACTTTTACTATGACACGCAGAAGAACGGCGATATCTGCCGCAAGGTGGCCGACAAGTGCTATCGACCCGCCACGACGCTGATCCTGGATCTGGTGAAGCGGCACAAGGGGCGGTTCAAGGTCTCGTACGCCATGACGGGCGTGGTGCTCGATCAGTTGCTCGAGTTTTGCCCGGATGTGATCGACATCTTCAAGCGGCTTTCCGACACGGGGTGCTGCGAGTTTGTGGGTGAGACCTACCACCACTCGCTCAGCTTTCTTTACAGCCGGCCCGAGTTCACCGAGCAGGTGAACATGCACACGCGCAAGATTCAGGAACTCTTCGGGCAGACCCCCAAGGTCTTCCGCAACACCGAACTGATCTACAACAACGATCTTGCCCACTTCATTCACAGCATGGTCGATGAAAGCGGGAAGAAGCGCTGGCTCGGGCAGATCTGCGAGGGTGTTGACCACATCCTGGGGTATCGCTCGCCCAACTACATTTACCGCCCGCCGCACACGGGGGCTGGCCCGCATGGCAAACCGTTCGGGCTCTTGCTCAAAAACTATCGCCTGTCCGACGACATTGCCTTCCGCTTCTCCAACCGCGGCTGGGCCGAGTGGCCGCTCTCGGCCGATCGTTTCGCGCAGTGGGTCGATAAGATCAATGGCGACGGGTACCTCTGCAACTTGTTCATGGACTATGAGACCTTTGGCGAGCATCAATGGGCCGATACGGGGATCTTCAAGTTCCTCGAAGCCCTGCCCGAGAAGGTCTTTGACGTCAATCCGGGGCACAACCACTTCAACACGCCGAGCGAAGCGCTTGAGCAGTTTGAACCGGTCGGCGATTACGATGTTCCGCACATGATCTCATGGGCCGACACCGAGCGCGACCTCACGGCGTGGCTTGGCAACTCCATGCAATCAAACGCCCTGCTCGAGACCTACAAGCTCGAACGCCCGATCAAGGAACGCTTTGCCCGCTCGCTTGCGGGGACCGATCTTCACGAGAAGGCCGAGGCCTCGCACCTGCTGGGCGATTGGCGCAAGCTCACCACGTCGGACCACTTCTACTACATGTGTACGAAGTACTGGTCCGATGGCGATGTTCACAAGTACTTCAGCCCGTACGACTCGCCCTACGACAGCTACATCAACTTCATGAACGTGCTGGACAACGTGCGTACGCGTGCCGCGGAACACCGACCGACACCGGCACGCTGATA
>JBBSBC010000013.1:0-33815 GCA_038251595.1 Phycisphaerales bacterium
ATCACGTATGCCAACTTCGTGGCCAAGCTCCGCAACCCGCTGCGGCTGCACCTTTCAACCAACAGCCTCTCAAGGACGATTCGTTGCCTTGTGCTGACCAAGGGTCTGCCGCATCGCATTCTGGATTTTGATGTCCCGGGCGCTGGCGATCAGCCCGGACAGGCCGCGGCCGAGATGAACGCCGGAGATGTGACCTATTCAAGTGTTGATTCGGAACTCACGCTGCTGAATCAGACACTGGAGACCGGTGAGAACGGCGGACTCGGCGATTCCAAATCCGACGGTGGCATTCTCAATCCGTTTGCACGAACAACTCAGCCCATCAGCGGCTACGGCACGATGAACATTCAATCGGGCAAGAACTACCTTGCTGTTGGCGGGTTTGGCGGAATCCTTTGGCGCACACTGACCGTGGGCGCCTCGGCGCTCACCGCTGGCGACATCTACCTGGTCTGCCGGCTCGATGGTCCGACGCTGCCACAGGTCTTTGCGTCGATCGATCGCGCACAGAACATCACCCTCGACCTCGAAACCGCCACCATCATTCTCGACGAGTCAGGATCGGATGGCCTTCAGTTTACCTCGGATGCCGACTCGGAGATCGACAACGACGGGCCTGTCAGCTTTACCAACGGCGGCGATGACTACGAACAGACCCGCGATCTCTTGACCGGCGATGGTCGCTTTGCCGCGGCCAACATTCGCTACAACGCTGCGGCGGGCGCGAGCCAGTTCTTTGTTGGCCCGTTGGTAAACTATGGCGGCGGCATCGTGGTGAACAATCCGATCATGTTGCTGGCGACCTATGGCAACAACCACAACGGATCGCCCGGCACGGCGGGCACAACCTATCCGACCTCGTACATCTACGCGCCCGGCGCGATCTTCAATACGATCGAAAGCTACAACGGACGCGCCTTCGGTGGGCTTGGTGTCGGGCCGACTCCACAAGCCCAGCTTTCGGACTTCATCGCCTCGGGCGGCACGTTCGGCATCGGCAATGTCTGGGAGCCTTTCAGCTTCACCGTTGCTGACAACCTTCAGATCACCCGCAACTTTCTGCTGGGCAACATGTCATGGGCCGAGGCCGCGTACACGGCGATTCCGCTGCTGAGCTGGCAGCAAGTTGTGATTGGTGATCCGCTGGCGCGGGTTCGACGTGTGAAAGAAGATGTGAACGGTGATGGTGCGAACACGATCGAAGATGCGTACGCATGGGGCCCCGCGCCCGTGAAGCCCGATCTCAATCGCTCGGGGGTCGCCGATGGCGCCGATCTGTTTCTGCTGGTGCGGTCGCTCCGCGCGGGCGAGAACGGGAACATGCGTCCCGATGGACGCTGAAACGCGGGCTATTCGCCGCAACATCAGTCAGCGGCGGGCGACTTCTTTCGCGGAACCCGCGGCACGCGCCGCTGCTCAAAGATTGCCGAGCTCTGCCCGATCGAGGCCCCGAGTCTGATCGGCCCGGCCTTCATGCGCTCCACCGCGTTGGTTGCGTTCTGCTCGCTGAACTCACACCCAATAAACTTGCGCCCGAGCGCGTGCGCCACAACACCGGTCGTTCCGCTGCCGAGAAAGGGATCGAGCACCGTATCGCCTGCGTTTGAACACGCTCGCACCACGCGCTCCAGATACACCTCGGGAAGCTGGTTGTCGTGGTAGTGCCGGCGCTCCTTGTTGTTCCCCTGCACACGCCCCCAGAACTTGCCGTACCAGACATCCATCGGCACACGCATCCCCGGGGGCATGCCGTCCTTCTTGCTCTCGGTGCGAAGGTCGCCATAGATCGCGCGTCGGTCGCTCTCTTCTAGCACCTCCTGCGGGTTCCACGTATGTTCGCGGCCAATCTTGATGAAGTAGAGCGCGTGAACCTTGCTGTTGATGAACCGCTCAACCGCGTTCTGCCCGAAGCGGTAGTGCCACGCGCACCAGTTCTGCATCGCCATGAGTGCTGGGGGCTTGCGATCGAGCCGGCCCTTCAGGTAGCAGACGATCTCCGCCGCCCAGTCGTCGGGAATGTTGATCCAGAGCGAGCCGCCGGGGCGCAATCCATTCACGCAGAGGTCGATCCAGTCGAACGTGAAATCGAGATAGGCCCGCTCGGGCATCTTGTCGTTCCACTCGTCGTACCCGCGGCTCCAGTTGAAGGGCGGATCGGCAAAGACAAGGTCGAGCGTGGATCGCTTGACCTCGGGAATCGTGGGGAGCAGCGTCCGACAATCGCCGAGGTAGACACTCGCTTCTGCGCCGGTTGTCAAGTGGTTCCAACTCTTGAAGAGTCGAGTGTCCGGCACAGGCGGCGTCTCAACTTCGACTTTGCTTGTCGAACCCTTGGGTGTGCCCGTACCCGCCTTGGGCTTGGCTGGCTTTACATCCTTGCGAATACCGTTGCGCACGTAGCTCTCGGGCGCATCGGGTTTGTCGAAGACGTTTTCGCGGACGGTGCGGGTTGCCATAAGCACATCGTACGATCCTGAACATGTGTGTGAGACGCAACCGACAGGACCATTTCCGGAAGATCTTCGTACTCAAGGGGTGCTGGTCCCCCTTCCCCGCAGGAGGGGGTTAGGGAGAGGGTTCAATGAGTTTCACCAGCCCAGGAAGTCCAGCCCAGGAAGTCGGAACTCCCGCACGCATCAATGTTCACACGAGCGGATTCACCTTGGGCCGCGCGGCACTTTTGCTTGGAATCATGCGGCTGATCGTGTCGATGATTTCCCTCAGTTGTTCCGGTGCTGCTACTGGCGAGGCAGCTCGTGCCGATGAACTGTACATCGCACAAACTGCTCGCATCCATAATGCACGGCGCGGAGCACAATCGCAGCCGATCGGCTCTGTGATCAACGCCGCGGCCATGCTCTCGGCCTCGCATTCATCGACCCCCATAAAGCCATATCGCCTGATTCCCACGCAGTCGATCAATGCGATCTGAATCTCCGCCGCATCAGGATCGAGCACAATCAGATTTGAAGGCTTGTGATCTCGATTCCAGACTCCTGCACGTATGAGCTGAGGTATGGTGCGTCCGACCGCGATGGCGATTCGGTGCTGCGTGCGAACCGGCGGCCCCACCCCCCCCACCCCCCGTGCCCCCCGCACAACCGCATCCATCACCTCTAGCAACGTCGGGCCGGCGAGATATTCGAGAACCAGCAACTCGACATGAGCCCCATCAACTCTCGCCGCGCCACGCGCGAGTGGCCGCGCCGTCATGATCTGCTTTGATGTCAGCAGTTCCGCTCCTCGCCACTGCTTGTCACCGTGCCCCATCCCGACCGCGCTCTTGAATCTGCGCCCCACCGTGTTCAGAAGCCGACACTTCACCACCACATCCCTGCCCATCATGTTCGCGCGACGCACCCATGATGATCGGGGCTCATCCTTCAAGACCGCGGCACCCGCGTGCCATGAAGGATCCTGTAACGCCCGCGCCCACGCCGCGGCCTGTTCGCCGGTGGCAACACGCTTGATCTTGATGCGGTCGATCTTCATCTTGCGGCAACTGATCCATCATGCGCTACCGCTCACTTCGTTCGCGGCTTGCTGGCTCTGGCCCTTCTGGTCACGCTCTTGGCCTTCCCTTCCTTCAACACAAACTCGTGCTTTTCATAGAGCTTCTCGATCCTCGCCATCGCAGGGTCGGGCTCGGGCAGATCGAACCCGATCGCCACCAGCAGTTCGACCAATCCCTCGTAATCACTCCGCGCGATGAACTCGCGCCCGATGCGGGCCGGGCCTTTCGCGCCCGCGCCGTGGGTACCGGCCTGCACCTCCGCCAAGTCGGACATGTTGTGGTAGTTGCCAAGCGGCAGGCAGAGGCACGTCGCCTCATAGCCATACGCACAAAAGACCGTCGCTTCGCACGCACCACCGGCCATCAGTTTGCGCTGCCACTTGATGCCGGGCTGCGTCTCAACAACTCCACCCACCGCGGCCAACTGCTCGGCCCGACGCGCGCACGCCGCGGTCAGGCGCGGGCTGAAGACGCTCATCCGGTCGCCCACACGCACGATCGGCCCGCCGCCGATCGGCGAATCGGCAAAGCTCCGCGAGTTCTCGAGCGCGATCACCCGCGCATTCTTCGGCATGGTCTTGAGCTTGCACGCCGCGATGGCACCGGTAAAGCCGATCTCCTCACTCCGCGTGAAGATCAGCCGCACATCCTGCACGCTCGCGCCCCCGGCCCTTGCACGGCGCAGCACGTCAAACGCGCTCAGCGCGGCCGCGAGCGCGGCGAGATCGTCGCAGGCGTGGGTATGCACGATTCCCGCCCCGTCGATCTCTGCCGGCGGCAGATCCCACACCGCGATATCACCAACCTGAACACTCGATGGCCCCTCATCATCTTCACCACCGACCTGATCCATATCCGCGAGATAGGTCTTGAATAGCCGTTCGCCCTTTCCACTCGCAAGCACGCCCGCGCCTTCGCCGGTCAACACCGCCCTTATCGGCAGCGGCCTGCTCAGCGCGGGCAATCGGCCCGAACCCTCGGGATGAATCACAACGCGCGCGTTCTGGAAGTACGCATCCATCACCCCGCCGCGAAACGCCAGTTCAACCGTGCCCGGCCCGATCACACGCTCGACCACAAAAGCCGGATGGTCGAGGTGGGCCGTGAAGTAGATAGGCCGCGCGCCCGCACCACCCTTGCTGCCCGATGACCTGCGAACCCACGACTTGCGGGGCATGATCACCAGGTTGCCCGCCCGGTCTTCCTTCAACACAAGATCCGCACGTTCCGCAACCCAGCGCTTCACCCACTCCGTCACGCGCGTCTCGCGTCCGCTCGCGGTCGGAAGCTGCGTCACTTCGAGCAACCACCGCAGGTGCTGCTCTCGCTCGTGCGCCGAACGAGGAGTGACCACCTTCGCTGGCTGTGCCTTTCTAGTGTGACCGTTGCTCGCGCTCATGCTTGAAGTGTACCGTTGCGGTCAGCACCGCACAGCGCAAGCACAATGCCTCAGGGACACCCGGTGAAAAATCCCCCGAGGTAGTCGAACAGGTCTTGCAGTGAAAGACCGCCGCCGCCAAAGTCGGCCGTGGGAAGCCCTTGAAAGTACGCGGCCAGATAGTCGAAGAGATCCTGCACGCTGACCGTCCCGTTATGCCCGAAGTCAGCGCGGCAGCAGGGCACGAAGTTGTCGCCTTGTGCGTTGCACGCAACACCCGTGCCCGCAAAGCTCAGGCCCGGCCCGACGCACGCACCGGGAACGGCGATCTGGCAGATCGAGCCAACGCAGCACGCCCCGCCGCTCGCATCGCACACATCGCCCGCCGAACTCTGAAGCACCAGCCGCCAGTTGACAATTGTTCCGGTATCAAACGCCGCGTTATCGGTGATGTTGAGCGTCCACGTGCCCTCCGAACCAAACCCTGTGAAGACCGAGCGCAGCGAGACCGTGTTGGCGTATTCATCTACCGCCCGATACGGCCCGTTGGTAATCACGCTCAACGTGTCGAACGCCACGATCGCACCCGTCCAGATCGTCTGCGCGCCGGTATCGCTGAAGGTGTAGAGGCCCTGAAGGTTGCTGTCATCGCCCGTCGATCCGCCGCCGATGCGCTTGAAGAGCGTGGCCACACGCCCGCCATGCGTCAGCGTGGCCGAGAGGTCGCCCACAAACGTATGGTTGATCTCCAGGTCGAGTCGCACATCACCGATGGTGAAGCCATCAGCAACCGTGACCGCGCTCGATACACCGGCGGGCGCGTTGTCGGGAATCATCAGCGGAACTGTTGCCGGAGTGTAATACGTCACGATGCCCGAGGGTGCTTCGCAGGCGGTGTAGTTGCCCCGATAGCTTCCGCCTGCGGTGGTGCAGACGAGCCCCGTCTGCACACTGCAAACACCCGACAGGCAGCACGCGCCGGTGGGCGTGGTTGGACCGATGACCCTCAGCGAATAGACATCGCCGATGGCAAACTCGTCGTACCCCGAGATGCGCACGATGTACGACACCCCGGCGGGCAGCACAATCGTAAGGCTTGAAGCAAACCCAAAGCCCACCGATCCCGATGGCCTGCACCCTTCATCATCACACCCCACCTGCGTCGTCACATCGGCCGGGCAACCAACGTGCATTGAGAGCACCGTGTCCCAGTTGGTGCCCGCGCAGAGCGTGAAGGTGTATATTCCCGCCACGGGCGGCACAAACGAGTGATAGACATCGCCCACGAGTTCGAGGTTGCAGTCTGAGTTGCCATCGTTGGTCGCACCAAAGGCTGTGCCGAAGACTGTCGCGCCCGAGGTGATCGCGGTGGCGCTTCCGCAATCATCATTCAATGGCTGCGCATACACGCGGCAAGCACAAGCCAGGCCCAGCGCCAGTCCCAACATCCATACAACCCGCTGGCCAATCATGGTTCATCACCTCAAAGGGCTCAGAAGCGAACCAGCCTGCTTGTCGCGCTCACACGCGCGACACACACCGTTTCTAAAAAGGCGGGAACCCGCGCGCTGGCGCGGGTTCCGCACGAATCTGATGGCGATCGGCCTGATGTTGTACAGTCCGTCTACAGCATGAACAGGCCGCACCGATGATTGGCTCAGCACCCGCCGCCGACAGGCGCGGCGAAGAAGGCACTGAGATAATCGAAGATGTCCTGAATCGTGAGCGGCAAACCCGTGTTGGTGATATCCGCGCACGCATCGTTGGCAAACCAACTGCCGACGAAGTCGAAGATGTCCTGCACAGTGACCTGCGGGTTGTTGGCCCCAAGGAAGTGGTTGAAGTCGGCCTTGCAGCAGGGGACCCTGTTATTGCCCACCGGGTTGCACGCCGTGCCGTTGCCCGCGAATGCCCGGTTGGTGCCCACACAGGCCGCCGCCGAAGTGATGCTGCACGTCGAGCCACAGCAGCAGGCGCCGGTTGATGCGCCGCACGGGTTGGGGTCGCACGCCAGCCCGGCCGTGAAGGTTCCGCCCGTGGCCGCACAATCGGTGTTGGTCGGCACATTCACGCTCGGCACCACCTGGCAGGTGTTGTCAGGAAGGCAGCACGAACCACCGGTGATGGTGCAGACATCAAGCCCCGCACCGACAACGCATGGGGTATCGGCAAAGAAGTTGGTGCCGCCCGAGTCGGCACATGCGAAGATCGTGCCGACCGTACACGCTGTGAACTGATCAACACAGCAGGCACCCGAGGGTGAGAGACCGACGAGCAGTCGATAATCGTTCTGAGAGTTAGGCGCAACACCGCAGGGGTTGCCATCGAAGTTTGGCATGGTGAGCAGAATGTAGTTGTTGCCCGCCGAGGGCAACGCGGCCTCAAACAGCAGCAGATCAAGATCAAGGCAGAAGGTGATGAAGAGCGTCGTATTGGGCACGACCGTGAACGCCGCGCCGCACGCGCCGGTCGCCTCGTTGAGAATCTGCACGATCACGGGCGATTCAGCCCGGATGGAGACCGAGACGGTCTGACCATTGGCCGCGGCGGGAAGACGGTAGAGATCAATGTCGCGTGCCTGACCCGATGTTGAAAGCGTGCCCTTGGCCACCTGACCGAGCGCGGGGTAGAGCGTTGCGTTGAGGCAGGCGTTGTTGGTGTCGATACCCGTTCCGGTTCCGCACGGATCGACCTCGGCAAAGTCGAAGACCTCGGTATCGAGCACGCAGCGTTGGAGCGATGCGCACGTGGGCGGAGCGACCGAGGCCGCGCCCTGCGTGGCGCTGAGGGCAAAGCTGCCACTTGAGAATGTGGCGGTCGTCTGGCCCACATCGTTGAAGATCTGCGACCCGTAAACAACGACAAAGTACTGCTGCGAAGCAACCGTCGGCACCGTCACGGTTGAAGCCGTGGCGAAGACGCCACAGGCCGCCGCGCCATCGTCATTGCCACCGACGCAGTTGAACGGACCCGCGCACCCATTGGGTGCGCAATAGACCGCGAGAATCGTGTCAAAGTTGGTGCCCGCGTTGCAGGTGGTGAGCGTGACGTTGTTGCCCGTGCCGGTGAAGGTGTACCAGACGGTCGGGCCAACCACCAGATCAAACGCGCAGCCGGGCAGGGCCTCGGACGAACCGTTGGCGTTAAAGCCCGTGACCACCGCGCCCGTCAACGGGAGCGGCGCGGCCGATGCGCACGTGTCATTGGGTGGTGTGGGCAGGGCGCAGGTCGTGGGGACGACGGGGCCGAGGTTGAGAAGGAACGACATGTTGTTGGCGTTGGCACCGATGTTGGCAGCGTTCTGCCATGCGCCGACCACACCCGCTGCGGTCAACGTCCGAATAGCAAACGTGTTGTTCAGCAATGGGTCCGCCGCGTTGTCGGGCACCGTGCCCCACAGAAACTGACCCTGAAGCGCGGTGTTGGTGGAAGTGTGCAGGTGCGAAATGGTGAGCCAGTAGCAGGTGTTCGCAGACAGCGCGATGGGGTTGCCGGCAAACTCAACCGTGAAGATATCGTTGAACGCGGCGTCCTGGCCGCGGGTCGAGGTCACCCCCGCATCAACGTTGGCTCGCCGTTGCCCGACAACGGTCGATGGCAACCCGGTCGTCGCGTCGCTGTTCCAGATGATGACATCAAAGTTCTTGGAGCACGGCTCGACCCGTTGACCCGGGGACTGCGCAATGAAGAAGCCCCAGAAACAGACGGAGTTGAGGTTGCCGCCGCCGCCCGGCCCGATCTGGAACTTCTCGGCGCACTGGAAGCGACCGCCGGTCCCGACTGTCGCCGAACCCTGTGACATGCTGAAGATACCGGTGCCCGAGACCGTAAGTCCGTGCCCATTGCCCTGCGGGTTGTTGCACGCGGGCGCGGGCACCGTCGGCAGCGGGCAGTTGAGCCCATCGAGCGGATTGAACTGCACATTGAGGCAGAAGGTCAGATCACCGATATTGACATCGAACGGCGTATATCCACCATTCGTGCAGCTCGGAGCGGGCGGAGCGATGTATGAGAACGTATCGCCCGGAGGAGCCGCCGCCGCGAGCCAGAACGAGACGTTTGATCCTGCACTCAGCGTGCTGGTGTTGCGGAGTTCAACCCAGTAGCAGTTGCCCGCCGTGACGTTCGGTCCACCCGCAAACGTCGCCGTGTAATCCCAGACCGTCAGTGCGCCGAGCGGCGCGCCGGAGTTGATGCGGATCGGATTGGTGAGCGTGATCGGTGCACCGATCACCGTGCCCGGCCTGCCACCGGCATCGTTGAGGAACCGAAGTTGAAACGTCTCGGTCGCGGGCGGTGTGCCGTTGACAAAGGGTGATGGCGCCGTGCCCGCACCGTTGCGATAGGCCGCCGTCCATGAGATCGAAGTGACCTGGCCGGTCGAAGCGGCGTTGAAGTTGTCGGCAACCTGAAACGCCGTGTAGTTAAACGCCTGGGCATTGTCCGCCGTCTGGCATCCTCCGCCAAGCGGCGGCGAGCCGCGCTGCGTAAAGCCGCGCTGCGGCGTTTCAAACAGCAGCTTCTGCTGGGCCGCGAATGTGGAGGTCAGTTCGGACCCGGACTTCGCATCCATCGAACCCGCAACAACCCCTTTGGCGATTGAAGCGTCAACCGCCGCGCCATCGCGCGTTGGTCTGACCGACTGCGCCATCGCGCCAGCGGTCAAGAGCCCCGCGGCGAGCGTGGCGGCAACTCCGCTCCAAATACCCCGGCCAAAAAACAGGTTGGATCGACCTGTACACGGCGAACAATTCTTCACAGAGACCTCCTCTTTCGGGTTTGCTCCAAGCCGCGAACCCTTCCCGCGGCCTGTCGCCAAACCATGTTCAGAACGCCCACCGCCCGACCGACACCATCAGGACCTCAACACCCAAAGGTTTCGTCCATTTGCGCCCAGACCTGACAAGAATTCCGGTCTTGAGCTGGTCGAAGTTGACCATCGAGACTTTCCTGCAAGGTTTGCGCTTCCCGAGCCTGTCCGGTTTCACCAATTTCTGCGCAATGTGCCCGTACGCCCAACATTATCAGGACTTGAATCTCCGGCCGACATCACGGCCGACATCACGGCCAACATCACAGGCCAACATCACGATCAAGCCCCGCATGCTGGCGGGGGCGCAAGAAAGCACCCGACAAAGTCAAAGATATCGCCAACGTTGGATTGACCCGATCCGTTGAAATCGCCTTGGCCCTGGAACCACGAGTCGAGGAAATCGAACAGGTCCTGCATCGTCAAACCGCCAGCGCCATTCCAATCGCACGGGCAGCTTGCGCCCGCCGAGACCACCGTCAACTCGCCCGCGCCACGAGCACCCGATCGCGAACCAACCCGGATCAGGTACGACTGGCCCGCCGCGCCCAAAAACGTCACTCGCGATTGAATATCCGCCGTCGCGGCGTTGTCGTCGCAGTTGTAATCATCATTACACGCGATCAGCGGCATCTGGCCCCCGCCACACCCGATCGAGGCCATCGCCACCGTCATTGTTGTGTCAAACGTGCTGTTGCAGACGCTCGCGATAAATGGCTCGGTGCTGTTGGCCGTAAACCTGAACCAGACATCGTAAAGCACCTGGTTAATCGGCAGCCCGCACCCACCATCAGGCACGATGGGGTCACTCTCAGCGCCCAGCGTGTCGTAGACAAATGTCCCCATGCCGATGTTCTGCGCCGCGGCACAGGTGTCGTTGGCAGGCTTGGAGTATCGGGCCAACAGCACAAACCCACCCTCGGTCGCGTTAAAGCCCGCGACACGGATAAGGTATTCCTGCCCAGCCTCCAACCTCGCGACGATGCGCGAGAGTCGTATCGACGAAGGGCAAGAACCTGCATCGTCATCGTTGCACATGATGGGGACGATGGAGTTGCCCCCGGTCCCCGGGCAGCCCAGGAAAATCGCCAGCGAAGTATCGAGCACAGCGCCCTCGGCACACGTTGAAACCTCGTAGCTGCCGCTCAATGGCGCGACAAACTTGAACCAGACATCGCGCGTGTCGTTCATGCCGCAGGGTGTGATGTCTGTCCCGGAAGCTCCGCGGTTGGTCGCCACCAGGGCCTGATCAACCGATAGGACCGTGGCGCGATCGCAGATATCGTTCGGCGCATCGATCGGCGTGATGAGCAACTGGAACGACGCGGGAACCTCGTCGGCCATGGCCGCGACGCGGATGATGTAGGCAACACCCGCACTCAGCACGGGCGACACCGCGCTGCCATTGAGACCTCCGCACTGGCCGCCATCGTCGAGAGCGCAGGCCAGTTGCTGGAACGATCCGCAGGCATCAAGGACGCTCAGTCCGACCTTCACGACTGACCCGCACGTATCAAGCCGATACGCGCGGGTCTGCGAGGGCGTAAACGTGTAAAAGACATCCGCAGTCTCGGCCTCAACACACGCCGTGAGTGCCGATGGTGTTGCCCCATTCAGCGATGTGCTGACCGGCACACCGGCAGAGACCGCCAGAGCCGAACCACACGTATCGTTGCTCGGAGGCACGCGGTTCACGACAAGCTGAAACCTTCCCGCAATCCCGTTCACACCCGCGATGCGCACAAGGTAGGTTGTGCCGCCGATGAGCGAGCGCAGCAACTGTGAGCCCCGCGAGCTTGCCCCGCAATACCCCGGCTCGTCGTCCGAACAAGCCATCTGCATCGAGCAATCGCTGAACAAGGCCATGGTGGTATCGATGATCGAACCGCAGGTGTTGAACTCGTAAAACCCGCCCGTCGCCGGGGTGAAGGCGTACCAGACATCGCGGGCATCATTCACGCCGCAACTCGTCACATCGTTCCCGCTCGCGCCCGAGGTCGTCGCCACCACCGGAACACCCGCCAGCAGCGGCAAAGCGCTGGCGCACTGATCGTTCTCCGGCGCCGTAACTTGAGCAAGAATCATGAAGTTGCCGAACCCCGCCGCGCCACCCTGCACACGCCCGGCCACACGCACATAGTAAAAATCACCCACGTTCAGATCCACCGTGAGCCGCGATGCACCAACACCACCCACGCCGCACCCGTTGTCATCGCACCCGATCTCAACCGCGCCCGGTGTGCCCGGGCAGCCTGTGAAGACTGAAACGACGGTATCAAAGGTTGCTGAACAGACACTGAAGGTGTGCGGAGTGCTGACCGTCGCGCGATAGACGTACCAGACATCGCCCGCCGAAGGTGCGCACGAGGTGGTCGTCTCTGTCCCTACCGCCGGGGTGATGACCCCCGCCAGCGCAACACCGGTTTGTATGGAGATCGCATTGCTGCACACATCGTTCGTTCGTGCGGTATAGAGGGTGATCGCGAAAGGGCCGAAGCCATCGCCCGCCCCGCTCACGCGGACAAGAAACGGCTGTCCGACCGTCGCGTTATAGACCACGCGCGAGCCAACGCCCCCGCAACCCGCGACGCTGTCATCATCACTGCACGCCAGCGTCTGCACGAAGACGCAACTGTTATGAACGCTCAGCACCGTGTCGAACGAGGTCGAGCACACCTCGATGATGTGCGGCCCGTTCGCCTGCGGTGCGTAGTTGAACCACACATCCCCACGGTCGCCCGTTCCGCACCCGTTGGATTGGTCGGTCCCCGTTGCGCCCACCGAGGTGGCAAAGATCGTCTGATTCGGCTGCAGCGCGATCGGCGTGCCACAGGCGTTGTTGCTCGGCGAAGGGCCCGGCCCGTTGATCGTCAGTCGGTAGGTACCGCCTGATGAGTCGGCCCCGCTTGCCCCGATGCGCACCCAATACGGTTGGCCAGCCGTCAGCGGCAGCACCAACTGCGACTGCTGCCCGCACGCATCGTCGTTGCACGCGATGGGCAGGTTGCCGCAAAGGTCGTACATCGCCAGCACGGTGTCGAAACTCGACCCGCAGAGCGCGATGGTGTGCAGGCCCGTCACGCTCGGTGTGAACGTGTGCCAGACATCGCGCGAGGTCGGCGCGCAGAGTTCGGCCTGAACGTCGGTAACCGCACCGGCGTTCGAGCCGATCAGCGCCGTACCGATCGTGACAGGAGTCGCGGTCTGGCACGTCTCCTGGGCTAAAACGCCCTGCGCTGCCAGCAGCAGACCCACCACCGCTCCGCCGCGTATCCGGCGTTGCCAAGAACACATCAACATGGTCGAGCTCCAGCCGCGTACGCACAGGTTTCAATCGCCGAGTCGCACAGCATCCATTTTAGGGAGTTCTGGGAAGTAATCCAACCCCAAAATCCGGGGAAAATGTGAACCGAGCCTCACATACGTCTGATAACACGAGACTTACGATACGTGAACCGATGAGAACTAGACTCCACTTCTCGGATTTGGCCACCATTCCGAAAAGTTATCCAGCCACTTTCGACTCCCCCGACACACTTGCGGTACAACTACACCATGATCCGAGGACCATCATTCCCGCTCACAACCCTTCTCGCCGCGGCCATCTCGCTGGCCATGCAGGGCCTTCCCGCCATCGCGCAAGGTCAGCCCCCCGCGCCGAGCATGGCCAATGCCCCGAGCGACGCCTTCAGCGCCTACCTCCGCGCACAACTGTTCGAGCTTGAAACGCGATTCCGTTCGAGCGCGAGCGTAAGCAGCTTCGGCCCCGAGATCGATCGCCTCTTTGATGTCGCGATCGCCTACTTCGATCCCGCTCGCGACATGGATGTGCTGCACGACATCGACCTGCTCCGCCGTCAGATCCGCGCGCTCGGGCACTTCAAGCCCGAACAGGTTGCGCCGTTCAAGGCGCTCTTCGCCGCCAACCCCTACCTCTCGGCCACCGTGTTCGATGCGATCGGGCCAGACGACAACACGGCCGGGGCGCTCCGCGTGCTCAAACTTCTTGCCGATAAGTTCCCCGACCGCGTGAAGGATCCTCCGGCCACCGACCCACGCGCCAAGCAGTCCGGCAAGAAGCCTCAACGTCTCGACGACCTCGTCGCTGCGTTCTGCATCGTCTTTGATGGCGAGCTTCGGAGCGCCGCTCCCCTCGACGAAGAACGCGTGGTCCAACTCTTCGAGTACTTCAGCACCAACTTCGACAGAATGACCGGCAGTCTGGGCCACGCGCCCGAACTGCTCGCCTTTGTGGTCAGCACGCCGGTCTCGATCGAAGAACTCAACTGGGCCCAGAAAGGCTACAGCGGCAATCGACAGGTCGGCAGGCTCTACGGATCGATCGTGTATGACAGCGGCGCGTTCGAGTTTGGCCGGCCGAAGAAGATTCTCAGCCAGGCAGGCGGCTACACGCTGATGAACATCAAGAAGGTCGGGGGCGTCTGTGTCGAGCAGGCCTACTTCGCCGCAAATGTCGGGTGCGCCATCGGCATTCCTACCGTCATCGTCGGGGCGCGCGGGTCCGATGTCGCCCACGCATGGGTCGGGTACCTCAAGCAGATCGGCAGCAAGTTCGAGTGGGACTTTGATGAGGGCCGCTACGAGGAATACCAGAGTCTTCGCGGCGATGTGCTCGACCCACAATCCGGCAAGACCGTGCCTGATGGATACATCGCACTCACCGCAGGATACCTCAACAACAGCCGGAATCAGAATCGAGCCAAGGCCGTCGCCTGCTTCGATGCCGCCGAGCGTCTCGCGGCCATCCAGCTCGCAAACACCCACTATCCGCCCGAGTTGGCCAGCGATGTGCCCAAGCCACCGACCGTTCCGCGACCGCTCGGCGTGGCCACGCAGCTTCAACTCATCGAGTCAGGCCTCCGATTCTCCACCGCCTCGCGCAGAGGATGGGAGATGGTCGCCCGACTTGCCACCGCTCGCAAGCTCTCCGGTGAGCAGCTCGATCTCTGGTCAAAGCGCGTGATCGAACTCTGCGGCGACGACTATCCCGACTTCGCCTTCGCCATGCTCTCACCCATGATACAGGTCATCACGCCCATCGAGCAGCAGGAGAAGATGTGGGAATGGCTGCACGGCAAGTTCAACCAGCGAAAGGATCTTGCCGCCGCCGTGCGCTTCGCACAGGGCCAGATGTGGGAGGATGCCAAAAAACCAACCCGCGCCTGGGATTTGTACACCGAGTGCATCGAGCGTTACGCCAACGATGGAACGATCATCCTCGATGCACTCCGTAACGCCGAGCGTCTGCTCGAGCGGCAGGGCAAGCCCGAACAAGCACTCGCGCTCTACCAGAATGGGTTTAGCCGCATAACCAAGCCCGACAGAATGTCCAACGAGTTCGCGGCGGGCAGCATGTACGTCGCCGTCGGTCGAAAGTACGCCGATCTGCTTGAGCGGGCCGGCAAAGTCATCGATGCCCGCAAAGTCCGCGATGCGGTCGATGTCGTCATCGGCAAAGAAAAGAAAGCCCCGAAAAAATAGGGTCGGATAACCCTCACTGGCTGTGGCCGGACCTTCGATTCGGTGATAGGTTTACGCTCCGGTTGTTGATGGTCGTTCTGCACGCTCGCCCTTGCCACGAATAAGGAAACCTGGTCCATGAGATCCCATGCATCTACACCATTCATCGCACTCGTCGCGGCCACGCTCTTCAGCCAGCACGCCGCCCGCGCTGCGGATACCTACACCTTCACGATCACCTCGGCCTCGAGCTCAGTCGGCTACACCGCCAGCGCAAGTGCGCCCTTCGCCGGCAACATGACCGGCGATACCACCGCCACTCCCCCCACGCGCACCAAGCGCGGCACATTCAGCTTCCCCTTCTTCGTCACCTGCGGCAACTTCACGCCGACCACCAACGAACCCATCATCATCTCCGGGGCCATTGCCGCCTCGGGTAACGGAATGAATATCCGCCCCACCGGCGCGTTCACGCTCAGCATCAATCCCGCCACCAGCTCTTCAAGCGTGCGCGGACTGTCGCTCAACCTCCTCGGCACTTCGTCGGCAACCATCACGGCCAGCCTCAGCAACTTCCGCTACGAGACCTTCTGCACCGTCAACCCGACGTGCTCACAGCCCTTCCTCACGGCCATCTCACTCCCCGTCGGCAACGTGACCGTCTCGCAGCTCACGGCCATTCAACCCGAAGGCGCCGCGCTGGGCACGCTTACTCCCGCGGGCGCAAACACCTTCACATTCGCCATTCCCATGCTGGTCGATGTCAACGCAACCGCATCGCTCACCGGCGCGCCGCTCCCCACCGCCCCGCAGCAAGTGCCGATCGTCTTCTCCGGCACCATCGTCCTCAACGGTGATGCCGCGACCGTGACGAACACCCTGACGGTTGATCTGGCCCCACCCGCCACCACCACGCCCGTCGATCTCCCCCCCACTCCCTTCAGCATCCCGACCGGCATTCCGCTGGTCTGCGGCGGGCCAAACCTGTTGCTCGCACTCACCATCTCGTCATCGACCATTGCGATCGGAACGACGGCCAACCTCACCTCATCGGGCACACGCATCCTCTGCCCGTGCGATTGGAACGGTGTCGGCGGCCTCACCCTGCAAGACCTTTTCGACTACCTCAACAGCTTCTTCACCAACACGGGCGATTTCAATACCGATGGTGCGACCTCCGTTCAAGACATCTTCGACTTCTTCACCTGTTACTTCGCGCGCCCAGCCGGTTGCTGAGTCGCGCGATCGCTCGGTCCCTGTGGGCACGATGGAGCGGTCTCCATGGCAGGCGACACGCATCCGATAAGCACGCGCACCAACGCCCGAATCTGGCGGTGATTCCGCGCGTGCCGTTCCCCCGACGGACGATCCGCTCGGTATCCGGTAGGACGACCCACAACCACCCGATCCTGTGGGAGGCTTAAACTCCGTTCGCGGCCACAAACAAACTGCATCCGAACCGGCCCGGACATCGGATCGTCTGTGACAAGGATCTCCACGGATGTACATCCCCTCGTTCGCACCCATGTTCGCACCCAAGCTCGCCGTTGCCGGGTTGGTGTTCCTCTGTGGTTCAGCCCTCTGTGGTTCCGCGCTCGCCGCCGATGCCGCCGACCAGCCAAGCACGCCCCTCAAGGCTTCGGCCAAAGTGGCCGCGACGCGGGTGGTGGTCCCAACGCACCAGGGCCCGGTCGCGTTCCTCATCGCCACGCTCGATGCGCCCACCAGCGCGGCATCACGCGAAGAACCCACGCTCAAGCCACCGACAACCGCCGGGTACACATTCAACTCGCGGGTCATCATCCGTGCCAACGATTTACAGACCGCCGCCCGCGCGGTCGGACGCGAGGCCAAGGTCTCGCCCGCGCGCCCTGATGCGGCACCCGGCAGCCCCATGCGCCGCTTCTTCTATGCCGATACCGCCAGTGTTCGCGCTGCCATCGCACTCGCCACGCGGCTCAGCGCGCTTGGCGATCTCGAACTGGCCTACCTCGATATCGAGTGGCCCAAGACCTTGCGCAACACCGTGCCGACCGACCCGAGCATCCCGCAGCAGTGGCATCTGATCAATACGACCAATGTCGCCGCCGATATCAACGCCGATGGTGCTTGGAAGGCGGGCTACACCGGAACCGGCATTACCGTTGGTGTGCTTGAAGGTGGATGGGATATCACGCATCAGGACATTGCCGCCAACTTCGATGCCGATGCCAGCCAACCGGCCGCGGGGCAGGCCGATCACGGGACATCCACCGCCGGGCTTGTCGCGGCCGTCGCCAACAACGGCATTGGTGGCGCGGGCGTTGCCTGGGGCGCGAAGGTCTCACGCCTGTATTACGGTTCGCCATCACAGATCAACGCCGCGTTCGCGTTCGCCAACAATCTCAACGACATCAAGACCAACTCATGGGGTCCGTTCGACAACGGTCGCATCTCGGTCATCGACCCGCTGGAGCTTGCAGGGATTGAGGATGCCGCGATCAACGGGCGTGCTGGCAAGGGTGAGATCATTGTGTGGGCGGGTGGCAACGGTGGGGCCAGCAACAACGACCGCGTCGATTACGATCCGTACGCATCAAACCGATTCTCAATCGCCGTTGGTGCGATCGACTTCTTTGACCGCAGGTCGATCTATTCCGAGCCGGGCTCGGCACTCATGCTCGTCACCACTTCGGATTATGATCTCTTCAGCAGCAGCGATGTGGGCATTTTCACGACCAGCGGCAACAACGGGTACACCGCAACCTTTGGCGGCACGTCGAGCAGCTCACCAATCGCGGCGGGCGTGGCCGCGCTCGTGCTTCAGGCCAACCCGAACCTGACCTGGCGCGATGTGCAGCACGTGCTCATCCGCTCGGCGCGCCGGTGCACCCCCGCGGATGCTTCATGGGCATTCAACGGCTCGGGCGCGGGTGACCTTCGGCTCGGCAGTGAGCTCTTTGGTTTCGGCGCGATCGACGCGGGCGCGGCCGTCGCGCTCGCTTCAACTTGGACCAATCGTCCCGTTGAATCCTCGAATGTGCTCGCGGTCATCCCGATCGGACTGCCGATCCCGGACAACAACCCGGAGGGTATCGCCTCGAGCGTTCAGGTGACCGGGCCGATGCTCGTCGAGCGGGCACAGGTCACACTTGTCGCCGCGCACACCAATATCGGCAACCTCCGCATCGTGCTCACCTCGCCCAGCGGCACGCAGTCGGTGCTCGCATCCACCCGCAACGACACAACCTTCGGCGGATACAACGCGTACACGTTCACCAGCGTGCGGTTCTGGGAAGAGCGTGCGGCCGGCAACTGGACCATCCGCGTGGCGGACCTCACACCCCTCGCAATGGGCACGTTCACCTCATGGCAACTGAAGCTGCACGGCTACACGCCTGGGTGCTTCTGCGACTGGAACGTCTCGGGCACGATCGGATTGCAGGATCTGTTCGACTTCCTCGCCTCGTTCTTCGCCGGGAATGGCGACTTCGACAGCAACGGCACAACCTCACTGCAGGATCTCTTCGACTTCCTGGAGTGCTGGTTTGCGGGGTGCTGAAGAACCGCGGGTTGGCTTCGAGTTCGGACAACGTAGAAATCGCGAGAACGCAAAAAGGCCCGACTAAAGATGGCCGTCGATGAACTCATCGGCGTGAGTCGCTGCCTTGCAGACTCGGACGTTTGCTCTTCGTCAACCAAGTCGTCAACGTGCAACCAGACGCTAACCGTCAGACGCGAAGGCGCGCGTTGTTACGCGCCTTCGGTCTTGCCGAGCTGCCACTCTTCGAGCTCGATCGGGGCTTGACGACCGAAGATGGTGACCAGCACGCGGACCAGGCCCTTCTCGGGCACAAGCTCATCGACCGTGCCTTCGTAGCCCTGGAATGGGCCTTCCTTGATCGTGACGTGCTCGCCTTTGCTGAAGACGAGCTTGATCGTCGGCTCATCATCGGGCTTGCGGCTGTCGAGAAGCATCTTCTCGATCTCGTGCTCCTTCATCGGCGTGGGGCGGCCGGCGGTGCCGACGAAATCGCCCACTCCGGTTGTCTCCTTGATGAGGAAGAAGACATCCTGCGGGATGCGCCCGTCGGGTTCGAGCTGCATCTCGACGAAGACGTAGCCGGGATAGAGCTTGGTCTCGACGACCCGCTGCTTGCCGGCCTTGATGGTCTTGGTTTTCTCGGTCGGCACCAGAATGCGCCCGACGAGGTGGATCATGTTCTCGATCTGAACTTTACGGAGCAGCGTCTCACGCACGCTGCCCTCCTTATTGCTGGCCACGCGCAGCACGAACCAATCCATGCCCGCGCGGCGCATCGGCTCATCAGCCGTCAGAAGTCCGGCCTTCTCCGTGCTGAGGACCTTGACTTCTGGTGTTTGCTCGTCGGTGTGGGTATCTTCGTGAGGCATGCGACGCTCCTGCTGGGTGCAGAGATCGGTGTATGTGAACCGTGGGTGGACGACCGGCATTGAGCGATCACATCCGATCGCTCAGCGACATCATCCTCCACTCACTGCAGAACATTGATCGCTTTGAAGAAGAACTGCAGCGCAAGGTCGATCCCGAAAAGCGCGGTCGAGAGCAGGAACGAGGCGCCGACCACGACCAGCGTCGAGTTCCAGATATCCTTACGCGTTGACCAGGCGACTTTCTTCATCTCCATGTCGGTGGCGACCAGGAACTCGACGGTCCCCGGCTTGTTGCCGCAGAAAAGGAAGGCGATAAGCGCGCCGGAAAGCAGCACGACCGCCGCCGCGATTCCTTGCAGAATGGTGCTCTGAACCAGCGGGATGCCGCGAACGCCGTTCTTGATGGGAGCGCTAAAGCCACCTTCGGCGGCCGATTTCAAGACCGAGGCATCTTCGGCCTTGGCTTCAGGATTGGCGGGCTCGAACTTCTTGATCTTGAGCGCTGAGGATGTTGGGCTGTACTCCGAAACTTCGGCGGTTCCCATTGTCTCTGGCTGCCCAGAGCCGGATGTAGAGTTTCGGACGAGGGTAACCCTTTCACCAACCTTGGGCGCGGTGCCGGTGAGTGTGCCGACTTCAACGTTCCAACTGCGCACCGGCAGCTTGGTCGAAAGCACATTCATCTGGCCCATGAGCCAACCGGCGGTCGCGAAGGTGATGATCGCGATTGCCGCGGCGGTCAGTACCCGCACCCAGTAGCCCTGGCCCGGCTTGTGGAAGCCCCATGAAGACATTTGCAAGTTCCTGATGGCGAAAGTTCAGGGTGAACAACCCGGAACGTCGCGAGAGTTGGAATGAACCCATGAACACGCCGGGAGGGACTTGAACCCGCAACCTGCGGATTTGGAATCCGCTGCTCTACCAATTGAGCTACCGGCGTAAAGGCAGGCAACAGGCAACAGGCGGTGGGCTCCAGGGATCAGCACTTGGTTATCGCCCAGTGCCTGAGACCCATTGCCTTTCCGACCCTTACTTTCGCTTGATCTTGTGCAAGGTGTGCTTGCGCAAGCGTGGGCTGAACTTTTTGAAACCCGCCTTCACCTTCTCTGCGATACCGCCCTTGACGGCGATCTCGGTTCGATAGTTCAGGTCGCCGGTTTCCGTACACTGCAGCCACACGTACTCGCGGGCGGCGGCTTTACCTTTCTTAGCCATTGTCAGAATCCTCTTTCACGGTGCTTTCGCGTAGCACGGGCCGCTGGCCCGTACTCGCTGGGATCATCAAATCGCAAAAAACTTCGGACAGACGGCCTGAAAGACCCTGCCACGCTATTCGTCAAAGCGGCCCACCGGCGGGTAGCCGATGGGCCGTTAGGGAAGACTCTTTACCAGTGCCGCGGCACGAGCCTCGACTCACTGGGAAACCAGTTTGGAAGAACCGGCTTGGAAAAGCCGAGTTCGAAGAACCAGCGTGCATCCGCTTATGAAAGCGGTGGAACAAAAACGTCCACCTCGGAGAGGCGGGAGAACGTCAGGCAATGATTTCTGTAACGGTACCAGAACCGATTGTACGGCCGCCTTCACGGACGGCGAAGCGGAGACCGGGCTCCATCGCGACCGGCTTATCGCCAAGATCGACCTCGATCTGAACGTTGTCGCCGGGCATGCACATTTCAGCCCCACCGAGCAGTTTGACCGAGCCGGTCACGTCGGTGGTGCGGAAGTAGAACTGGGGGCGGTAGTTGTTGAAGAACGGCGTGTGACGACCACCTTCATCCTTGGTCAGAACGTAGACCTGACCCTTGAACTTGGTGTGGGGCTTGATCGAGTTGGGCTTGCAGATGACCTGGCCACGCTCGATGTCGGCCTTTTCGATGCCGCGGAGGAGAACACCGACGTTGTCGCCAGCCTGGCCCTGATCGAGGGTCTTCTGGAACATCTCAACGCCCGTGATGGTCGAGGTCTTGTTGTCCTTGAAGAGGCCGACGATCTCGCAGGGATCGCCGACCTTCATAACACCACGCTCGATACGACCGGTAGCGACGGTACCACGACCCTTGATCGAGAAGACGTCTTCAACGCTCATAAGGAAGGGCTTATCGGTCTCGCGGGTGGGCTCGGGGATGAAGGTATCGATAGCCTCGAAGAGGTCGTCGATGGGCTTGCAGGCCTTGTCATCCTTGGGATTCTCAAGGGCGAGCTTGGACTGGCCGCGGATGATCGGGGTCTTATCTCCCGGAAAACCGTACTTTTTGAGCAAGTCGCGGATTTCTTCCTCGACGAGTTCGAGCAGTTCGGGATCGTCAACGAGGTCAACCTTGTTCAGGAAGACGACGATGTGGGGCACGCCGACCTGACGAGCGAGGAGAACGTGCTCGCGGGTCTGGGGCATGGGGCCGTCGGCGGCCGAGACGACCAGAATCGCGCCGTCCATCTGGGCGGCGCCGGTGATCATGTTCTTCACGAAGTCGGCGTGGCCCGGGCAATCGACGTGGGCGTAGTGCCGGTTCGGTGTCTCATACTCGGTATGAGACGAGGCGATGGTCACGGTCTTGTTCGCATCACGCACCGTACCACCCTTGGTGATTTCAGCGTATGACTTGATGATGCCGCCGAAGCGGGCCGCCGAACGGGCCGAGAGCGCCGCGGTAAGCGTGCTCTTGCCGTGGTCAATGTGCCCAATCGTGCCGACATTCACGTGCGGCTTATTTCGCTCGAATACACCATTCGCCATCGCGCCAAACCTCCTGAGCGTCCGTCGATTCAAGCCCAATCACTATTGATGGGTCGGAGACGTCGCTCGAAAACTGTAACTGGATATCCCGAACAGACTCGGCCGCATGATTCGCGGCCACAAACTTGCAGAACCAAACGAACCAGAACAAGAAACCGAAAGGCTGAGATCGAAGGCTCGGCCGCAAAGACCAAACCCTCACCCCGGCGGGCCTGCCCAATCACAGGGTCACGATCATTGACACGCCGGAATCAAAAGGAAAGCGCAAGTCGCCTTCCGTGGTGACCATAACCTGAAAACTACCCTTGTTCCGGGGGATCGAACCCTCTTTCGACCGAAGAACCCCTGTTCGAGGGGGAACATGCCATTGCGTACCAAGTCCTTAATCAAAGCCGCTGAAGGGATTTGAACCCTTGACCTCACCCTTACCAAGGGTGCGCTCTACCACTGAGCTACAGCGGCGGATCCGAAGATCTACCGAGCGAGGATGATAGAGCCTGAGAAACGCTGGTCAATCGGACAGTTCAAGCCTGGGCAGATCGGGACAATACAGTAGGGGATGCCGCCGAGCGTGATGCTTGGCCGCAAGGGGTACACACCAATGGCAATTGAAACTGGAACTGGGGCGGAAAATAGGAGTGGACGGGTGCGAAAGAGCCGACGTGGGCGGTTGATGCTGATTGTTGCGGGGGCGGCGATCGTGGTCGTGGCGGTGGTGGTCGGGCTTGCCCCAACGATCGCGAGTTCGATGGCTCCCGGGCAGATCGAGAAGGCCGTGAACGGTGGCATTCAAGGGCGAATCAAGGTTGCGAAGGCGAAGATCGGCTGGTTCAAGACCCTAGAAGCTGGCCCGATCGAGGTGCAGGACTCGACCGGCGCCCTGGTTGGCCGGGTGGAGCTTGATGCGCCGGTAACGATCTGGAAAGCGCTGAGCGGGCGTTGGTGGAGTGCAAAGAGCCTGAACATCGGGACCGTTGAAGTCTCGGGTTTGCTCGATCTCAAGCAATACAACGATGGCACGACCAACCTGCAGCGCGCGTTGGCACCAAAGACGGGCACGGCCTCGAAAGCGAAGTCGCCTGCTGAAACGGATACGACCTCTCAGTCAACATTGCCATCGGTGAAGGCCGGGCTCAAGGTCAGTGACTTTGACATCAGTGTTCGTGACGAGAAGGACAACTTCAAATCGGAACTCGGACTCAAAGACCTCAAGGGCGAGGCGAGCATCGATGCCGACTTCGGTGCGCCGGGTGGTGGGGTCATCAAGGCTCTGGCGGATTTCGCCGGGACGGCCCTGCTGCCCAACGCACAGGGCGCAGGCCAGCCGATGATGCTGAAGCTTGATGCGGACATCAAGCAGAACGCAAGCGGGAAGATGTCCGTCGAAGGGATCGACAACGCAAAGCTGAAGCTCAACCTCACCAATGCGCCGATCGCGGTTGCCGATGCCCTTGCTCACCTTGGAGGTGCGCTGGTCGAAGGTGTTGGTGACACCGCTGACCTCGCGGCGGAGTTTGGCGGCAACATCAACGCGATGACGGCCGCGTTCAAGCTGACTTCGGCCGGTCTGACGACCGATGCCAACCTCACGATCAAAGATGGTGTGCTCAGCGGAAGTTCTGCGGGCACAACGGGGAAACCCGCGAGCGCAATGCTGCGGTCAACAGCGTTTCTTGAACGCCTGCCGCAGACGCAGGCTTCGGTCGCGAAGGCGAGGGAGCAGATCAAACTGACCCAGGCACCGAGCGTGGAGATCACGCTGGACAGCCTGAGCATTCCATTGCCCAAGCAGGGCCTGTCGGGCGGCGCGGGCAAGTTCGAGACGATCGACATGCGCGGTGCGAACCTCGGTTTGACGGTCAAGGTCTCGGGACTGAGCGGGCAGGTGGCCATTCCCGAGAGCGGACGAAGCGCACCCGCAGGCGGCGCAACACCGCCAGCGAACTGGAAGGCGTTTTCGGTTGAGCCGATCACGCTGGCCCTGAAGATCGATGATCTCTCGAAACCGTTGAACATCGCTACGGGCACGAAGGCGACGCTCGACGGCCAGCCCGCGGGCGACTTGACGATCGCGCTGAATGCTGAAGGATTGCTGGATGCCAACGGTCATTTACGCGCGATGCAGGCCAACGCGGGCTTTGCTGACAAGACCGATATTCGCTTTGATGGCAAGGGCATCTCAACCGCACTGCTTCAGCCCATCGCGGCGGGAACAGGCCTGCCCGTTGATCTTTCAATGGATATCGGGCCGCGGCTTGATCTGAGCCTGCAGGCGCGGTCGGATGTCAAGGGACTCACCGGTGCGCCCGCTGGCACCGGCGTGATGGCCATTCCACCAAGCGACTTGGTTGTGAAGGTGACGAGCGCGAACCTGAACGCTGATATCGAGGCCAAAATCGATCGCGGCACGCTCACCACGACGGGCAAAGGGATGAAGCTCTCGGTCGCATCCGCATCGCCATTGGCGCAGCGCATTCTTGCTGCCGGTGCGACGGTTGAGAAGCCTGCGCCCGCGACGGTGGGCGGGCGCGGCGCGGTTGAAGTGATTGCCCGCGATGTTTCGATTCCACTTTCCGAGAAGGCGTTTGACAAACTCATCGCGGCGGGGCGCGGAGTTGTGGCGATCACGCTGAGTGATCTCACCGTGTCGCCCAACCTGGGTGGCGACACCACTCCGATACGCATCGACCTGTTCAACACAACGGCGACACTCGCGCCGGGTGCAGCGCCCAGGATCGTTGTCAACTCAGGCATGGCCCATGAGGGAGGCACGTTCGGGCTGGATGGCGAGTTGTCGCTGGAAGGACTGCGCAAGGGGATGCCCGCGAGCAAGGGACCCGGCGCGCTGGCGGAACTCAACCCGGTGGGAACGATTGCGTTGAAGAATCTGCCGCGATCGATGCTGTGGGTTGTGGGTGGACTCCGCGACAGCTACAGCGAGAATGGTGTGAAGGCGGTCAAGGATGAGCTGAGCCGCGCACTCGCTGCCGCGGTGCGCGAGGCGATCGGTGCGAACCTGACAACGACGTTGAGGCTGTTGCCCGCCGAGGCGGCCACGGGTGGTGGACAGTTCGCCAACTTGAAAGTCGATACGGCGAGCAAGGGCGTTGCGATCGATATCTGGACACGCCTTACCGAGAAGGAAGCGGAGCTTTCGAGCGCGGTCGTTACGATTGCTGGCGATCCACGCACGATCAACCCGGTGCTGGCAACCCTTGGCGCAGCGGATTCGCCGATGCGGCTTGGCGCACCTTGCAAACTCTACATCACGATGGAGCAGCCCGCGAAGGTGCCGCTGATTGAGGATCAGACCGGAGCGATAAAGCCCGACTGGGCGAAAGCCGGCGAGGCCAACATCAAGCTCGCCCTCGAGGGCGATGCGCTGATTGAGAACATTCTTGTCGAAGACACAACCAGCAAGGGTGGCTCGAAGCGCTTTGCGGCCGCGTCGATTCGTGGCTTTACCGGCAATATCAAGGCTCCGCTGGCGGGGCTCGACCCCGCGCTGGCCTCAACACGCCGTGCAAACGTGAAGCTCAACGCCAGCCTGATCAACCGAACCAACGGAGATGCGCCGATCGGTACGTTTGCGGTTGATGCCAGCGCGACGATGGCGGGCGCGCAGCCGGAGGTTGATGCCACCATCAGCGGGCTGAGCTTTACGCAGGCCGAGAGCCTGTTGGGTCAGAAGGGCATGATTGTCGGCGCGCTGGGCGAGACTGGTGAGGTTCAGATGAAGGTGAAGCCGATGGCGAAGGGCTCAATGCCCAACACCACGGGCGACATCACGACGATCGAGGTGCGGATGACTTCGCCGCGTGTGAGCGGTGCATCGGTGGGGCTTGCGATCGATGAGACCCGGATCTTTCTCACCAAACCATCGACCATCACCTGGACACCCAACGAGGCGATGATCAACGAGTTTCTATCCGGTGGGACAAAGACGCCGCCGGTGCCGCAGGATGCGAATCGGCCGCGTGGTGCTGGCGAGTCGGGCTCTGGTGGCTCGCTCTCGCTGCAGAACGCCAAGCCGATCACGATTCAGCTCGAGAAACTCTCGCTTTCCAAGCCACGTGCGGCAAGCGAGGGAGTCGCGGCGGTGGGCCCTCTGAAGCCCGGCGTTTTTGACCTTGGGCTGAACATTTCGGCTCCTTCGATGAGCGTGAACGTGCCGACTTCGGAGAGCGGAAAGGGCGCGGCAGGCCCGGCATTCACAACCATGACCATTGAGAATCTGACCGTGGGGATGAGGTCGCTCGCGCCCGAGGGCAACGGGTCATCGCCCATCGAAGCCAGGCTGAACATCGGCAAAGTCTCGGGAAACGCGGCGGCCACCGGCAAGGCATCGACGGCCACGATCAAGATCGCCAACCTTGCCGATGCGATGGGGAACATCTCGCAGGCGACCGCGCTGGTCAATGCCGATGTTGACATCGAAGCGTTCCCCACACCGATCGTGGACAAACTGGCCAACCAGAACGGGCTGCTCACCGAGTTGCTCGGCCCGACCGTCTCGCTGGTGGCCACGGCGCGGAACGTCTCGCCCGCGGCGACGAGCGCGGGTGGCTCGCTTGATGTGCTCTGCTCAAGCCAGCGCGCCACGGCCAAGCTCAAGGGCGATGTGAAGACTGGTCAGTTTGTGCAGAGCGGTGCCACATCGGTGGAAGTGCGAGAGATTCGCTCTCAACTGGTGCAGTTGCTGGCAGGAAGCCTGCCGCTTGTCGAGAATCTTGAGAAGTCGGGCACAGATGAGCCCGCCACCATCATCGCCGAGGGGCTTACGGTGCCGATCGAGCCCAATGCCGATCTACGCAAGCTCAACGGCCGGCTCACGGTCGATGTGGGTGTGGCAAAGTTCACGACCAACGACCTGATCGGTAAGATCATCAAGTCGATCGGCGGCAAGGATGGGGGCGCGATCGGACGCAAGATCGAGCCGTTTGTGGTGAACATCAGCAGGGGCGTTGCGACCTATGAGCGGTTCAAACTGCCGTTTGGCGAGTTCAATCTTGAGACGCGCGGGCAGGTAGATCTGGTGCAGAAGCAGGTGAACGTGGTCACCTACGCGCCGTTCTTTGCGTTGAGCGAAGAGGCTTTGGGCAAGATCAGGATCGGCATTCCCGGAAAGTTCGACATCATCGACCGCAACACGCTGGTGCCGATCACGACGAAGGGTTCGCTCGACAATCCGAGAACGGAGCTCGATCTCGGACTCTTCTTTCAGGAGCTTGGCGAGAAGCTCTTCAACCCTGAGAATCTGCTCAAGGAGCCGGGCAAGATTCTCGAAGACCTGTTCAAACCGAAAGAGACACCGGCGGCACCAACACCAGCGCCAGCACCACCGAGCGCAACACCACCGAAGCCGAAACCCCCCGCAGCGAGCCCGCCCGCCACGCCGGCACCGACTCCGGTCACACCCGCGCCAGAAAATCCGCCAGCCAAACCTAAGAAACCCAAAAAACCTAAGGACGATCCGAAGCCACCGGCATGATCTTCCGGCAGATCTTGCGATCATTCCCGATTCTTCAAGCGATACGTATGCGTGTCTGTGCCGGCCCTCCTGCCCATTGCATGAACCTTTCTCTGTCGATCGTCTGCAAAAACAGCATCGCGACCATCGGGCGCACGCTCGATTCGGTTCGCGGGCTTGTCACTGAGGTTGTCGCGGTCGATTCGGGATCGACCGATGGAACGATTGAACTGCTGGAGCGGCACGGGGCACGGGTGATTTGTTCGGAATGGCTCGGGCACATCAGGACCAAGCAGAAGGCGCTTGAAGCGTGCAGCGGAGACTGGGTGCTGTGCCTGGATTCGGACGAGTCGCTCGAGCCCGAGCTGGCCGCGGCGATTCGGGCGGTGGTTGACGATGGGTCGGGCGATCTGTCGCCCTCGGGCTTTGCGATGAATCGAAGGACGTACTACCGGGGTCGGCCACTTCGATATGCCTGGCAACCGGAGTGGCGAGTGCGGCTGGTGCGTCGCGGACACGCGGCATGGGGCGGGCATGATCCGCATGATGTGCTCGCACTCACCGATGGTGTGCCCACGCGCCTCCTCGGGCATCTGCGGCACGATTCATTCCCAACCTTTGCCGAGCACCTTCGTAAACAGTGGCATCATGCTTCGACCATGGCCGCGAGTCTGCACGCTGCGGGCCGCCGGGGTTCGTATCTCCGGTTGTTGACCTCGCCCACGGGCGCATTTGTCAAGCAACTGGTGGTGAAGCGCGGGTTCCTTGATGGATATCCGGGCTGGCTCGCCGCGGCATCAACGGCTTCGGGCGCACTGATGAAGCACGCGATGCTGATTGAACTATCCTGCACAGCGCACGATACGGGCTCGCCGGGTTCGACGGATTGATGTAGGATTGAGGCGACGAAGGTCGGTCGCCATTTTCAAAGGTATCGCAGACACAGACAAAGCCGGGCAACCATGGGGGCAGTCCGCATGACGATCAACTTGCCACGATGGCCCGGGAGCACCGATCGTCGGACAGTCGCCACACGATGACCCCTTCACCGCACCAACACCCCACATCCATCGGACCCTACCCCATCGAGCGCGAGCTGGGTCGCGGCGGCATGGGCGTGGTCTATCTTGGGCGAGACACGCGGCTGAACCGTCCGGTGGCGATCAAGGTTTTGCCCGAGGAAGTTGCGCGCGACCCGATGCGGCTCTCGCGCTTTGAGCGCGAAGCAAGGACGCTGGCCGCGCTCAACCATCGAAATGTGGGGTTGATATACGGACTTGAGGAATCCGAAGGCCGCCGTTTGCTGGTGCTGGAGTTTGTGCCGGGTGCCACGCTCACGCAACGGCTCACACGCGGACCGATGCCCCTCGACGAGGCGGTGAAGATCTGCTCGCAGATTGCTGAAGGGCTTGAGGCAGCGCACGAGCGCGAGGTGGTGCATCGCGACCTGAAGCCCGACAACATCAAGGTCACACCCGATGGCGCGGTGAAGATCCTCGACTTTGGTCTGGCCACATCATCGCCGAACACCACGGTCTCTTCGGAGGATGCGACAACTGTCATGCCGGCTGGAATGGGCATGGGGGGTATGGGGGGTGGGCGCACACCTTTTCCCTCGACCTTGACGCAGCAGGGAATGATCATGGGAACTCCGGGCTACATGAGCCCCGAGCAGGCCCGCGGCTTCCCGATCGACAAACGCACCGACATCTGGGCCTTTGGCTGCGTGCTTTTCGAGTGCCTCAGCGGCCTGCGCTGCTTCTCGGGCCCGACACCCAGCGACATGCTTGTGGCCGTGATCGAGCGTGAACCGGATTGGAACTGCCTGCCCGCACGCACACCGGCGCGTGTGCGTGAGTTGCTGCGCAAGTGCCTGGTCAAGGATTCGCGCCGCCGCCTGCGCGATATCGGTGATGCACGCATCGAGCTTGAGGAAGTGCTGACTCAACCGCCAAGCGGATGGCACCATCCGCCCGGTGCGCCGACAGGTCCTGATCGGCCTCGCATCGTCGCGCGGCTCACCTTGCCGGTGCCCGAGGGTGAGGGGCTGTTCATCGGTCCTCGCACCTCGCTGGCGGTCTCACCCGACGGGGCGGCCGTGGCGTTTGTTGTCGGCGAATCGCCGCGAACCAAGATCCACGTTCGACGGCTCGATCAGCCCGATGCGCGGGTCATCAACGGAACCGAAGGTGCCGAGGCTCCCTTCTTTTCGTACGACGGGTCGCGGCTGGGCTTCTTTGCCGATGGCCGATTGAAGGTTGTATCGCTCGCGGGCGGGGTGCCGCTGCCGCTGACGAGCGCGCCGCGCCCGCAAGGGGCGTGCTGGACCGGATCAGATGGTGGTGATGACTGGATCTACTTCATTCCCGACTGGCAGCGCGGGTTGTACCGCATCAACGCCTCGGGCGGGATGCCCGAGCCAATAGCGAGCCCCGACCTCGCGGCGGGCGAGTTGGCGTTCCTCTCACCCGAACCGCTGCCCGGTGGTAGCACGTTAATGCTTTCGGTCTGGACCGGTGGGGGCGGCGCGGTCGGCAGCGGAGGTGGAGGTGGGGGTGGGGGTGGGGGGCACGACCAATCGCTCATCATCGCCATCGATACGCGCACCGGGCAGAAGCGCCCATTGGTCGCGGGTGGCTCAAACCCACGATACGCGGCGAGCGGGCACCTGCTCTTTACACGCGCTGGCTCACTCATGGCCGTGCCGCTTGATACCGATCGGCTCACCGTCACCGGGCAGCCGATCGCCATCGAAGACCGTGTGCTCGGCAACGCGCTCACGGGCGCGGCACAGTTTGCCCTGGGTGGCGAAGGCTGGGGCGGGACGGGCGCGGGCACAGGTGGAACACTCGTGACCGTCACCGGTGGGCTTTGGGAGCCGAAGCGAACGCTTCTCTCTGCCGACCGCCTTCAACAGGCTCCGCCGCAACCGCTGATCGCCGAGGTGCGGGCGTATGTGTCCCCCGCGCTCTCTCCGGATGGATCGCGCCTCATTGTGCAAGTCGAGGGGGCGACCGATCAACTCTGGCTGGTTGATCTGTCGCGGCACGCGGCGACGAGGCTTACCTTTCATGGCGACAATGCCTCACCGGTGTGGTCGCCCGATGGCGGAAGAATCTATTTCCGCTCAAACTTGTCGGGTCAGCATGAGCTGTATTGGATGACCACCGACGGCGCGGGCACACCCATGCCGCTGATCGGCGGCGAGTGTTCGCCCGTGCCTGAGGCCATCACCCCGGACGGACGCTTTCTGCTCTACACGCGGCAGAAGGGCTCGGGTTCGGCGGCGATGACCGCGGTCTCCGGGACAGAGATCTGGATGGTCGGTGTCGATACCCCTGCCTCGGCACGCCCGGTTGTGCAAGGCCCGCGCAGCGCGTGGGGCGCGGGGGTCTCGCCAGATGGCCGCACGATCGCGTTTGCGAGTGATGATTCGGGTCGTGATGAGGTATATGTTCAGCCCATGCCGACGGCCATCGCGGCCGGTGCGGCGACCTTTGGTGGGCGGCGACCGGTCACCGGTGAGGGGGCAACCGCGCAAGGCGGGCACGCGCCGCTCTGGCTTCGGGCCACGGGCGAGCTGGTCTATCGGACAAGCGAGTCGTTCATCGCGGTGCGCGTTGCGATGGAGCCCGCGTTCATGATCGGCCGACCGCGCACGATCGCTCAGGGTGCTGGCCTTCTTGGTTCGACACGTCTGACGCGAAACTACGATGCCTTTCCGAGCGGGCAGCAGCTCGTGCTTGTTCGCGCTGAAGAGGATGCCTCGAAAATCAACCAGTTCAACATCGTGCTCAACTGGTTTGACGAGCTGCGCCGACGGTCGCCTCTGCCCACACCGACACTCGCGACACGATCCGGCCATGCCCATACACCGGCCCTCTCGCAGGGTGCCCCGCTCGTCCGCCAGACACCCGGACCTTCGCCCTATCCGCGGCCATCGCAGCCGTACATTCAGCCCCGAGACTTTCCGCCGGGCTTCAACGACAGCAAGACCATCGGGTGAACTGCGAGTGCATCGAGCGCACGAAAAACCCCCGCGATGTTCGCGGGGGTTCGTGGATCAGGTCACTGGTGGATCAGGTCACTGGTGGTTCAGGTCACTGGTAGTTCAAGACACTGGCGGATCAACTCACTGGTGGATTACACCAGTGGTCGGTTCAACCAAGATCAGTTCGACTGCATGGCCTGATTGATCGCGCTGGCCAGCACATCCTTGCCCGGGAAGTTCTGGAAGAAGGCCGCGATCTTGCCATCGGGGGTGATGACGTAGTACGAGGGGAAGCCCTTGACGTTGTAGTCGGCCACGGCCGCGTCGCCCTTGGTGACGAGGGTGTAGGTGAGGGCGTTGGTCTTGAAGTACTCCTTCGCGACCGCATCCGACGGTTCGCGGCAAGCCAGGCCAACGAACTTGACGTTCTTGCCCTTGAAGTCGTCGGTCATCGACTGAATGGTTGCTGAACCGACGGCCGAGGCCTTGAACATGCTGCCGAAGAACTCAAGGACAACGACGTTGCCCTTCATGGCGCCGAGCGAGCAGTCCTTGCCATCGACATCCTTAAAGGAGAAGGCGGGGGCGGGGACGCCGGACTTGAGGCCGAGCTCGATCTCGGGCTGGGCGGGCTGATTGGGGTTGTTGGGGTTTGCAGCCTTGGGCATGTCCTGCATCTTGTTCAGAACAAAGCCGGTGGGCATGGCGATCTTGAAGTCGTCGGCGCTGAGCTTGGCCGAGGCGTTGACGTTGGTGATTTCGAGGATCATGGCGATCTTCTTGTCGTCCTTGCCTGTGGCCATTTCCATCCGGCGAGGAAGCTTGTCAGCCACCGAGATGGCCCACGTGATCGTGCGGCTGCCATCGGCGGTCGAACCTTCGATGATCTCACAGACTTCGCCCTTGATGTTGTCGTTGGGGAGCTTGGACAGCTTTTCCATCTTCAGCACCTAGCCGAAGGGCTGGCCGGCGAAGTAGTCCTCGGGAACGATCTGCTTGGCGAGGTTGAACTCCTGGAGGGCCAGGGAGTCCATCATGCCGCGCTCGTACATCGAGTTATCCTTCTGCTCGAGCCACTGGGCGATGGTTCCATCCTGCATATAGGTCAGCATCTTGTCGGCCGCGGCTGGCTGCTTGATCTTGCCGGTGACCACGAGCTTGGCAGGCTTGCCAGCCTCGGGCCGCCAGATCTTGACCTTGCCTTCGCAGTCGATGATCTCTTTGAGCATGCCGGTGCCATACTTCTTGCCATCAAAGGTCAGACCTGAGACGGTCTGCATTGCCTTGGCCGATTCGGCCAGCGAAACCTTGGCATCATCGGACTGCTGAGCCAGTGCCGGGGTCACGATCGCGGTACACGTAACTGCTGCGGCCATTATCCAACGAGTCATCATTTGCTGTTGCTCCTGCCTGAAAGTAAAGTGTGCTTTTGAACTTTGTTGTGAACCTGTCAACCGGTCAAAACCACCGGAAGTTCCGATGAAACGGTCGGTTATAGTACCCGCCAGGTGGCCGGACGCTGCAAATCCAGCTTGCCGGGTCCCGTGTAGGTCTCATCGGCATAACCGGGGGACAACGTTCGCAACGACTGCGGCGATACGAACGAATACCGATTATAGGACCTCAATCCCGGCAAGGGCGGTTGAGAAGTTTGGCCAGTGCATGGCCCGGATCATCGGCCCGCATCAGGTGCTCACCAACGAGCACAATCCGAACACCTTGATGACGCAGGTTCGCCAGGTCGTTGGCCGTCTTGATCCCTGATTCGCTCACGAGGATCGATGGATCTTCAACCAGATCCATCAGCCGAAGCGTGTGGTTCAGGTCCACCGTCTGCGTGGCGAGGTCACGGTTGTTGATACCGAGCAGGTGATACGCAGGGTGCGGGAACCCGACGTGGGGACGGACCCGAAGCAGGTTATCCATGCTGTGGGTTTCGAGCAGGGTCGTCATGCCAAGCTGCTGCGAGAGGATGAGCATGTCAAGAAGCTCGGAGATCGTCAGGCACTCGGCAATCAACAGCACGGCATCGGCGCCATGAGCCC
>JBBSBC010000014.1:0-33359 GCA_038251595.1 Phycisphaerales bacterium
CTACCTGGCCAACCGCGTGTTCGACGACTATCAACACCTGCTGGACGCCGGTGCCGAGGCGTGGCAAAGACTCACGCCCGAGCGCATCCGTTTGTGCGTGCGTGCCCTGACTCGCGCACGAGAATGAGGCCTGATCCATCACTCATCAGGTCGTTCAAGTCGTCCTCATTCAGGCTGGCACATTGCAAAGTAGTTGGCGAGGAAGTCGAAAAGGTCGCCAACAGTTACGCAGCCGTCGGCGTTGACATCCGCGATGCGCCCCCATTGACAGGGGAGTGCCGACTCGACAAAGAAAGCCGAGAGGAATGCGAAGATGTCGCCTGTGGTGACATCGCCGCCGTCGTCGAAGTCGCCCGCACACCCGCTGATCAGCACTTCCTCTGAAAATTCAACCCAGAAGATGCCCATTCCCTTAAGTTCCGCCCTGACAACGTCGGACCCGGGGAAGGGGCTGCGCAGAAAGACGGAAGTGTCGATCACATAACCGGCTGCGAGTGTGCCGAGCGGATAGGTGATGGATGTTTGATTGGGCGCGAGCCACCCCTTTTCTTCGGTCATGGTGATTTCAAGTGAGGCGTTGGTGATCGGTGCGGCCAGAGGCTCAACGCTCCGAATGCGGATCGTTGCTGAACCGCTGATGTGCGTTGCTCTTCGTGTAACTTCTACCGTCAGTTGAGGTTCAGTCATGGCCACACGAGCAGATTTAAGAAAGATGTCGTCGTCGCCTTCACCAAATGTGGCGGAGGCGTTGATCACAAGCATCGAAGCACCGCTTAAAGCAATAGCTTCAGTAGAAACAAATATGGGCAAGTTTAATGTTTGGCCTGCGACAACTTCAACGGTGCCGACCATTTCCGGCACAACGTGCTCTTGAGGAGTACCGCCGAGAAACGATGCCGCAAATACGCCGACCAACCAAGTGAAGCTCCGAGCCTGATCAGAGCTATTGACAAACGTAAGCATACCGTCGCAATTCTCGCCGCTCGATATCGCTTGAGGAAAGGAGGCCCAGTCTGTAGGCTCAGCAACAACTGGTTGTGGAGTAGTAACTGCGTGTGCGAATGCGGGTACGGCGACAAAGAGCGATAAGGCAATCGCTCGCACAACCGACTCAGAGAGTTGGCTCAGCATTCTTGCTTTCTATCAATCGCCGTTGGAAACTGGTTGAGGTCGGAGAAACAGAAATCACGCGTACGACAAGCTTCGTCGTTCAACATCAGCGTGAACTGTTATCGATGCTCCGTGAATCAAGGGGCTTTAGTGCTCGTCATCATCAATCAGCGGCTCACCATCACCACTATTGACTGCCGCATCGGGTCCGAGCAAACGCGATATCTCATCCACCGCCGGTGCGGCCGCACTCTTGATCGCCGCTTCGCTGATCACATCATAACACGTTGCCAGCAGGCCCACGAGCGGGAACTTGGCACCCGCGAAGGGGCTCGGGCCGAGCCGCCTGAGCAGTGGGTGCGTGACCTCGGGCTTGCCGATCGGCATATCGAGCGTGGCGAGCGCATCGGGGTCGGCGGGAAGCCAGAACTCGTCGGCGAGTTCGGCGAGGGGAATGGCCGCGGGACTGCCGGATGTTCGCGGCACGTGGGGCACATACACGGGTGTTGGTCCGACGGGTCCGCCGCTGGAGCGTTGAAGGCCGGCGAGGGCACGGTGTTGGCGAAGCCGCTCAACCAGATCGGCCTCGGCCATGCCGCGGACTGAGAGGATGACCAGCGGTTGCTGCCCGAGGCGTTCGGCGACGAGGTACATGAGGCAGCAGATGTGCTTGCACCAGGGCGTCTGCTGTTGAAAAGCGATGCCGACATCATCTGGCCCTCGTGCGGGGGCGGACATGGACTCCTGCACGCGACCGGTGAAGACCGAGCAGTTGCACGAGAGCGAAAGTTCGTGCGCCTCGGTCGGAAAGAGCTTGAGCGATTGCGGCGCGAACAGATCTTCGATATTCGCGGGCAGCTCGCCGGCAAGCACCGAGGCGGAGTATCGCGCCTGGGCGTTCATTGCGTTGATGACCGCTTCCCACTGTTCGTGGGCGAAGGTCGGCAGGCGCAGCGAGGTGTGATAGGCCGCGATGTTGCGGCCCTGTACTCGACCGGTGATGACACCGGGCGCGATCTCGAGCGAGCGGGTCTGGCCGGCGCGTGCGTATTCAAGACCTTCGGCGAGCTGATCGCCGGGTGCGTGCGTCTCGGCGAGCCTGATCCAACGTGCGCTGCCCCAGTTCCATCCAGTGGCCGCCGCGGGCGCGGATTGATCTGGCAGGGTGCTTGCGACGGGCGCCCCGGGTGCGCCACCGACCACGGGCTCGGTCGCGGTGAGGTGAGAACCCGCCGCGGCTGCGGCGCGGGCCTGAAGTCGCACACCACCGACCACGCGGCGTGGATGGACAGTGGGTTTGGCCGGACGTCGCTCGAACCGCGATTGATTCATCACGCGCCCTCCTCATCGTCATCACCAACAGCATCGGCCCGCAACATGAGCAGATCGCGGAGCTGTCCGGTGGAGAGCTCGGTCAACCACTCTTCGCCCGAGCCGATGATCTCGCTGGCGAGCGCGGTCTTTTCCTCAATCATCTGGTCGATGCGCTCTTCGAGCGTGCCGCTCACCACGAACTTGTGGACCTGCACCGTGCGTGTCTGCCCGATTCGGTATGCACGGTCGGTCGCCTGCGCTTCGACCGCGGGGTTCCACCAGCGGTCGAAGTGAAAGACGTGGTTCGCGGCTGTCAAGTTGAGACCCACACCGCCGGCCTTTAGGCTTAGCAGAAGGATCGGCGGCGCGCCGGCGGATGAACGCTCGCGCGCGCGGCCAGCGCGGCCGATCGGGCCCGCCGTGCCCTGAAACTCGTTGACTATCTGGGGCCGCTGGGCCGCGGGCGTGCCGCCGTGCAGGAAGAGGATGTCGCGATCAAGATGATGCCTGAGCATGGCTTGCAGCAGGTGACCCATCTGCCGGAACTGTGTGAAGACGAGCGCCTTGTCGCCCGCGGCCACAACTTCCTGCAACATCTCGACCAGCCGCTGCGTCTTGCCCGAACGTGATGGTACGAGCGCGTTTGCGGCGGCCGGGCTGTTTACCCCATCGGCCATTTCCTTGAGGAAGTGCGCGGGGTGGTTGCAGACCTGTTTGAGCTTGATCAAACCGGCGAGTACCAGCCCCCGACGCTGTATGCCCTCGGCCCTTTCGGCGGCGGAGAGCATGTCGCTCACCACGGTCTGATAGAGCGTGGCCTGCTCGGGCGTGAGGTAGCAATACTCGCGGCTTTCCACCTTCTCGGGCAGATCGGTGATCACGCTCGGATCAGACTTCAGCCTTCGCAGCACGAAGGGCTGCACCAGGCCGCGAAGCTGTGCGCCCTTCTGCTTGTCGTGGTAACGCTCGATCGGCAGCGCAAACTTGCGCCTGAACTCGCCGCCCGACCCGAGATAGGACGGGTTGAGAAAGTCCATGATCGACCAGAGTTCGGTCAGGCGATTTTCGAGAGGCGTGCCGGTGAGGGCGATCCGGCGCGGGGCGTTGATCGCGTGAATCGCGCGCGTCTGCTTGGCACCGGGGTTCTTGATGTTCTGTGCTTCATCGAGCACGACGCGCGTCCAGGCGATCTTGGAGAGGTGTTCGCGGTCGCGGTGGGCCAGCGCGTACGTGGTGATGACCATATCGGCGCGCAGCGAAGCCTCGAACAAGGCCTCGCCGATCTTCCGCTCGGCCCCGTGCTGAACCAGCACCTTCAGATCGGGCGTGAAACGCTTGGCCTCGTGAACCCAGTTTGAAACAACCGACATTGGCACGATCAGCAGCGTGGGCGCGAGGCGCTCAGAGCCGGGCGGCAGTGTGGCCCGCTCGTGCGCCAGCAGCGCAAGCAACTGAATCGTCTTGCCCAGGCCCATGTCGTCGGCCAGACACGAGCCAAGCCCGAACCGATCGAGAAACGCCAACCATGACAAGCCCTTCACCTGGTACGGACGCAGCGTTCCGATGAACCCGAGCGGCGATTCGAGCAGCGGCAGCTTCTCGTTGCTCTTCGCATCGCCAAAGACCGTCGCCACCCATCCGGTCGAATCCATCCCCAGCACAGGAATGCCTGTCTCGCCCGCATCCGATGAATACGCCAGCCGCAGCGCACGCCCGACTTCCATCTGCCCGCCCGGGTTCTCACGAATGAACCGCATCGCGGCCTTCACATCTTCAGGCCGGATCTCAACCCAGCGGCCATTCACCCGCACCAGCGGCGAGTGCTGCGAGGCCAGCCGCTCGAACTGCTCGAGCGTCAGGTTTGTCTCGCCCACCGCGATCTGCCACCGATAGCTCACCAGCGATGACAGCCCAAGGTGCGTGACCGCCGTGCCCGGTGCGCCTGCGCTGGCCTTCGGCCCGGCAAAGTCCACATCCTCGCTCTCGACCTGCAACCTGGCCCCAAGCCGCACAGTCGGCGAATCCCACCACTCGGGCGCATCGACCCCGAACCCCTGCTCGATCAACAGCGGCCGAATCTCCCGCAAAAACTGGTACGCTTCCGAGGTCGTGAGGTCGAGATCCGTTGGTTCGGATTGCTCAAGCGCTTTTTCGAGCTTGCGGAAGAGCCGCGCCGCACGACCGAGCTCGGCCAGCAACAGCTCCTGTGGAGCTTCAATGCGCATCCCCTCGACGCTCGCCGCGCCGGCGGGAAGCATCCAGAGTTCCGCGGCCTCAACTTTCACGCGCTCATCGAGGGTTGATTGCAAGAGGAACGAGAGCGGCCAGCGCACCCGCTCGCCCGGCGCGGAAAACTCGCCAAGGCCCGTCAGATCAAGCGGCTCCTGAAGCCGGATCAAAAGCCGCCATGAGGCTCCCGAACCGCGCTCTTCCAACCCGCCCACCCAGCGACGAACCTGCTTGACCAGCTCGCTGCGAACAGGCCCGGATTGCGACGACTCGATCGCATCTCCCGCGCCCAACAATCCCGACAGCCACGCAACATGTGCGTCAGCGCGGGCATCGCGACCGTCGAGCGCATCGGCCATCGTCTCGGTGAGCAATGTCTGTCGGCAGAGCGCATCGCCAACACGCAGCACGAAGTCATCCAGCGTGGCGTGTCCGTCGTGCACAAAGCCATCCACCACACACCGTGCCGCGGGCGGCATTCCCGCCGAGAGCCGGTCGGCGCGCTCGGCCGTCGCCTTGTCCCCCAGCCACGGCTGCCACACGCCGCGCAGCGAGCCGGTCGGGTCTTGAGCCAGCATGGGCACAAACCGCTGCTGCGCCAGCAAGTGGCGCACGAATCGCGACGCGGCACCAAAGAACTTTGCCGACTCCGAGAGCACGACGCGACGATGAACCGTTGCATCAGCACTCGGGCCAGCATCGTCGGACAGTCCAGACTCGTCGGTTCCATCCGCACCAAGATCGAGTTCCGCATCGGCGCTCCCGCTGTCTTCCAGCAGATCGAGCAGCCGCGGCACATCGGCCGGTTTCACCATGACCGTCGGCACGCGAAACTTGACAACCACGATGGGTTTTGGCTCTTCGATGGTGATCGGTTCGGACGACTCGTCCTCTTCACCCACAACCTCAGCATCGCTCATCACCACATGCGAAACCCCGGGGCTTGGTTGCGGCGAGAAACGAACACCCTCTCCGCTCCCGGACTGCGTAGCCGGAAGCATAAGTTCGATCGATGAAGCGACCAGATCCACACTGCGCGGCTGATCGATGAGAAGGTGCATCAGGCTTTCAATCAGATCCTCACTCGACGCGGCAAACGGGTGAATCTGCGTTCCTTCGGGCTGATCGGGTGTGAAGGAGTCACTCCCGCGACCCACCCGCCCGGCATCTTCAGCCCAGATGTGCAGCATTCCCGGCGCGTGCCCGGGACCACCCGTGTTGGCCGCCGCGACTTTGACCGTACCCGTAGCCCGACCGACCGCGCTTTGATCGGTCCACTGCGCATGTACGACGAACAAGGACGGTGTCACAACAGACTCAGAGACCACACGGCGCCTCCATGCTGGGCGGAAATCAACGAGGAATGAGGGCGCCGAGACTCGAACTCGGGACCGACGGATTAAAAGTCCGCTGCTCTACCAACTGAGCTACGCCCTCACAGACTCGGGTACGGTTTGGCCGGGCCACCCCGCCGAGTCGTGACCAGTTCGGATGGTAGGCGGCGCACGCCGCGTATCACGCCGCTTTGAGGCATGGCACGAACTTCTCACCCTGGAAACGACCCCAACACCTCTCCCCAACACCCCGCGATTCGTCGGCAAGCCCGTTCAGGTTCACTCAAAGGGCCGCCTTCTGAAGCAGACGCCAATCACACACGCCAACGCCGACTGGCGAGTCGCCGCACTCCGACAACGGGCAAAGCATGCGTGGGCCGCGATGCTCCGCCCGTTTCAGTTCAAATGATCGATCAGGCCACCAGGCCGGTAGTACCGAGCGGCGTGCCCAGTGTGCCAAAGCCGCCGCCCAAGAAGTCGTCAAAGTGTCCGGCAAACGCCACGATGGGCACCGCCGATTGCACCTTGAGGCCATAGAACGAACCGACGCCCGGAACGGTGCCAACCGTCGCACGCGTGCCGGTGATCAGCTCGAAGATGTTGATGTGGGTTGCCGAGCGTGAGGGCAGCGCGCGCCGGAAGACTTCAGATTCGCCGTTGTTGAAGTTGACGGTGATCTCGATCGTGGTGGGAAGCGGAGAAGGGTTGTAGAGCCGCAGATATTCGGTCACCGCATCGCCCGCAATGGGCCTGAAACCTTCGGCGAAGAGCCACTGCGTGCTGGCCTGGCTGGTAAAGACCGAGCCGGTTTCTTCGCCCAGTGTCGAGCTGGCGATGTTCATGCCCACGGGGACATTCGAGGTGTAACTTACGGTGTAGGGCTGTCCGGTGGGGAAGCCAACGAGCGTGGCAAGCTCGAGCGTTCCGCGCCGCTGACCCGCAAGAGTCACCTGTTTGCGGAATGAGCTGCCATTTGCAAAGCTGAACGTGAAGTTCACTTCCGCTGGTGTTGTGTTGGCGTTCACGATCGCGATCTGTTCCGCGCTGGAGCTGACACCAAACTCACCATCGCCACTGCCACCGGTGGTTGAGCCACTGCCCGCCGCCGCGATGGTGCCGTAGCCCGAGTTGGTGTTGGTGTTGAAGTGTGTAAGGGCGACCGAGATCGGTGCTTCCGCCTCAACCTTAAACGAATAGTTGCCATTCGCGAGTGAGGCCAGGTCGCTGACCGCCCATCCGCCGCGACGGTGCGATTGTACATACTGGAACGTGCTGAACGGCGTGCCACCGGTTGAAGAATACGCGGTGAGGGTAACCTTGACCTCAAGTGCGGAAGGGTTGTAGAAGACCACAAAGTCGCTGATGCCCGCGCCCTTCTGGCCCTCGCCGAGCAACCAGGTGTTGCTGAGCGTTGAGGTGAATGAATCACCCGTCGAGATGCCGAAGTCGTAGTGGCTGAGGATCGCGCCAACCGGAGCGCTCGAGCGCACTTCGATCGAGTAGGGCGTGTCTTTGCGAACGCCGTTGCGCGCGACCATGGTTGTTGCGTTGACCACTTCGCTCTTCACGCGGTCGCTGGTGCCGTCGGCGAAGTTTGCGGGTGTGGTGAGCGTGATGCCATCACGCTTGTTCGCGGCGATCGTGCCACCGGCCGTGTCGGTCGTGCTGTCAAACAGCACGTCAAAGCTGGCGGTGCCTTCATACCGAGCGATCACCACCACGCGGATGGCCTCGCTGTTTCCATTGACCAGCGGCAGGAAGGTGCTGGCGCGGCTGTTCGCGTATCCCTCGGGGTAATACACGCGATAGGGCAGATCGGCAACGCCCTCGGTGTCGAGTGCTGGTGACTTGGGATCGCCCGCGAGGTGCCCGCCGCCGGTTCCATCGACGAGGCTGGAGTATGCGTCGAGCACGCCGCCAACGGTCGTATCGAGGAAGAGGAAGTAGCGGAAGGTCGCCGACTGGTTCGGCCCGAGCGAGCCGACGTTGAAGGCCACCGTCATATCGCTGTCGGACGAGACGCCGACATCGCCCGCGGGATCGGGATCGACCGCCGAGTTGATGATCTGGAAGGGATCGCGCACCGTGCCGCGCGTCTCGAAGCTCATGAATACGCCCGAGCCCGTGGTCGGCGCGCCAAGTCCGAGGGTTAGGCCCCCGGGGAACATACCGCTTGTGAAGCTCGCCGTGGCCAGCCGCTGGGTGGAGTTCAAGACATTGTTGCTCGTCGCGCGGGTGAGGGGGAGCGCGCCGTTGAAGCCCTGGTCAGGGTTGAAACCTTCCATCCACGCGATGTTGTTCATCGGGGCGAGCGAGCGGTTGGTCAGCGTGATGTCGATCGAGAGATACTTGTCGTTGGCACCAAATGCAAGCACGCGGCGCAGGCCGAGGTTGCGGTACGTGCCGGTCGCCACCACGCGCTGGTTGGCAAAGTCCGACTCGTTGGCGATCGCGATCGAAACATCCGATTGTGAGCCATCCGCCGCGTTCAACAGGCTGAACCCGTCGAGCGATGCGCCGAAGTAAGAATCGATCCCGCCGCCCTTGAGCAGGAAGTCACGCCCGTCGAGGGTGAGGCCTGTCGGATTCTCGCCGGTCACGATGCCGATGGCACCGTTGCCATTGATGCCCACGCCGAGCGAGCCGCCCTGCAGCACGATCGGGCCTTCGCTGATCCCGCCCGCGACGGTGATCGTGAGCCGGTAGTTTCCGGTCGCATCGGTCACGGTGCCCGAGCCACCGGTGGTGATGATGTAACTGTCGTTGCCGAAGTCGGTCGTGCTGGTGGTGTTGCCACCCGAGACGCCGATGTAATAGATTCCGGCGTCGGCCACCACGTACGTGATGGCGCTGGCCACCGAGCCGCGGCGCTTGTCGATCGCGATCTCGTTGCCCTCGCTATCAAACAGCCGCAGGATCGTGTCGAGCGAGCCGGAGGTGGGGTTGGCAAGTGTCGTGATGGTCGTGCCCGAACCGGCATTGACGCGGAAGAGATCCACATCTCGCAGGCCGAACGCGCCATCGCCAATCCGCGCATCGATCGTGCGTGATCCTGCACCGATGATGCCCAGATCCGTCGAGACGATGTTCGTGTCGTTGACCTCAAATGGCCCGAAGATATCGTTCGCGACCGTGAGGTCGAGTGTCCATCCGAGCAGTGTGCCCGCATCACCGGCCTTGAGGTCGTTGATCGTCAATGTCCATGTGCCCGCCGCGTCGGTGCTGTCAAAGGCGGCGAGCGCAACTTCGGGGCGGAAGCTGGCGCTGTAGGGTGCGATTCCCGCAACAATCGAGGTTCCGGCCTCGTCGTCAAAGGTCGTGAGAGTAAAGTTGTCGCCCGAGCCTCCACGACGATTCACCAGTGTCACCACCTGCCCACCGGGGCCGGTCAGCGTGATCTGCAAATCGCCCACAAACGAGTGAGAGATGTTGATGCGTGCATTGACATCAAGGATCGACCGGCCATCCGTGACCTCTATCGTGCTCGTGATCGAACCGGTGGGCGGGATGGTCACCGTGGTGTTGTTGCTCCGCGTGGTCTGCTCACTGACGGTTGTCTGCACCTGAACGAGGATGTTGTAGATGCCGCCCTGATTGCTCGACGCGCCGGTGTTCTCCGTGTTCGCGTTGTAGCCCGCATTGGGGAAGGCCGAGACGCCGATGTAATACTGCCCCGCCGCGGCGACAAAGAACTGAATTTTCGAGTCGAGCCCTGTGAAGTTGTCGTTTGCCGCCAACTCCACACCGCTAGCATCAAAGAGCCGCACATAGCTGTCGAGGTCGCTCGGGACCGCAAGGCCACGGGCAACAATCTCGGCCGTAATGAGCCCCGGTCCGCTGCTGAACACGCGGAAGATGTCAACATCGCGATCGCCGTTCAGACCATCACCGATCACCAGATCCTGCACCTCAACCAGACCCTGCGGGTTCAGCAAAAGTGGTGAGGACTGAGTGATCGAATCGTTCGGCTCGAGCGGGCCGCGGAACGCGACGACGTTGAAGTCGTAAATCTCGTCGTTGCCCGTGCCGATATCACCGTTGAGGAAGCGCCCCGTGGGAAGCGTGGTATCTCGGAAGTTGGAGGCCGTGAGCAAGAGCCGGTGCTGATCGCGAGCGAGCGGCGCGGCAAGATTGATCGTCAACTCTCGCGCGGAAAGCGTGATGTTGCTCGGATCGATCGTGATGAAGATATCGTTCGAGTCAAACCGACCGTCCGAGTTGGTGCGACGGAGCGTGATTCCGCTCACATTGAAGAACGAAGGATCAATATCCTTGCTGAAAGAGACGCGGATCTGAGTCACCGGCGCGGTCTGCGAGCCGGGTGTGATCGCCGTAACAATCGGTCCGGCAAACTGGGCCGAGAGGAGCGCGCGATACGCGTTCACGCGCCCGTTGGTCGCCACACGCCCGACCAGGCCGGGAACCACATCCACGCTCGAATAAAGCGCGGCCTTCAACTCAGCCGGAGTCAGGAACTGATTGACCGATGCGATCAGCCCGATCACACCTGCGGTGTAGGGTGAGGCAAACGAAGTGCCATCGATGAGTTGATACCCGCCGCCAACCTGCGTGGTCAGCACCTGCTCGCCGGGCGCACCCACATCCACACGGATTGCGCCAAAGTTGGAGAACGACGCGATCTGATCGCGGTTGTTCGTCGCGGCCACCGAGATGATGTCGGGGTTGGGGTAGGACGCGGGGAAGGCCGCGAGCTGACTGTCATTGTCAAGCGAATCGTTGCCCGCCGCGGCCACAAACAGAATGCCCGCAGCGGTGGTATCGAGAATGCCGGTCTCTTCGGCCGAGTCGAAGTTGTCGAAGTCGTCCGGGGCCAGCGCGCCGTAGCTGTTGTTGCTCGCGACGATGTTGATTCCGTACTCGGTCTTCAACTGCGTGATGTAGTCGTAGGCCTGAAGAATGGCGAAGCCGCCGAACGCGGGACCGCCCGCGCCGATCTTGATCGCCATGATCGAGATGTTCCACGCCGTGCCTGAAACGCCGATGCCATTGCCACCCACCGCGCCGATGGTGCCCGCCACGGCCGTACCGTGTCCAGGGTCCACATCGTCGCTCGGGTCGGCATCGGCGGGTTGACCGGCCCCGTTGCCGGCAAAGTCGTACCCGTTGATGTCATCGACCAGGCCGTTGCCATCGTCATCGACATTGTTGCCGGGGATCTCGCCGGGGTTTGTCCAGATATTGGCCGCGAGGTCGGGATGGCGGATATCAACACCTGAATCAATCACCACGATGACCACACGATCTGAACCGGTGCTGATATTCCATGCACGTTCGAGATCAAGATCCGCACCGGGAAGACCGGGGGTGTTCTGCCCCGTGCCCGAATCAATCTCGGGCTGCCCGGTGTTGTTGAGAGCCCACTGCTCGGGATAGCGGGCATCGTTCGGCGCAATCGCCGTCAAACGCACGTACTCGGGCTCGACCTGCTTAAGGAAGCCAAACCGCGCCTTGGCACCATCGACCGCGTTCTCGGTAACGGCGGTGCGCGTCTTGATGTTGGCGAACCGCCCGCGAACCGTGACGTCGATCGACTCGACTTGCAGGCCCATCGACTGCGCAACCTGCTGCGCACTGGCGCGGGCCGCATCACGCCCCAAGGCATGATCGAACGTCAGCACCCACGAGTCGCGCACCATCTGGTACGACATCCCCCGCCAGTTGCCGGAGTAAAACTCGCTCGCCTCGCTCGCGCCGGTCAGCAGCACCCGCGGCTCCAACTGATCAACGGGGTTCATCCAATCCGAACGTCCCCGAGCGGTACCGACACACTTCAGCCAGTTGCGCATGGCGCGAGCTCCCTTGCTTCGTTCCTGTTCGTACCAGACCCACACCACCACCGACGACCGTGCCATCGGTGCGGATCAGGTCTGCCCTGGTCGTTTCACGCCCATGCACAAAACGGTCAGTGGCAGAATAGCCGATCCGCAACGAATTCCCAACTGGGCATAAAACCCAGATGGCTCCTGAGTTTAGCCGATTCGTTTGTACGCAAGTCGGGGTTCCCCTACGAACGTGCCTACATCGATACACTCGCGTCCCCTGAGTTTCGACCAAGATATCCGATCGCTCGCGCATCCAGTGAGGTCATATGCCCCGTATCACACGTTTCAACAACCAAATCGCCTGTCTTGCTCTGGCCACAGGATTGAGTTTAGTTCCTGATCCTGCCGCACCAGCCGGGCAACCTGTTCAAGACACAGACCTGGCCGCCCCGGCCGCACGCACCGCACCCCCAAGGGAGGGCCGTTCACCCTTTGTCATGGGCTTTCCGCAGTATCCGAGTCTAAGCCCGGAAGGCGAAACGGTGGTCTTCGTCTGGAGCGGAGACCTCTGGAGCGTTCCCCTGAATGGGGGGATTTCATCAAGAGTGACGGCCCATCCGGCCGAAGAGCGTCGCCCGATCTTTTCGCCCGATGGCCGTTGGTTGGCCTTTGAATCCGGACGAGAAGGTGCGAGAAACCTGTATGTGGCTCCTGTGGATAACTTGGGGATAAGCATGGTCGTGGGAGCGGCGGTTCGAGTGACGAACTCGGATCAGGCGCAGTCGCTTGGCGGGTTCACGGCGGATGGAAAGGGGTTGGTGTTTGCCTCAACGCGCGAGCCAGCGGTCTATCGGTCTGCGCGGATGTACAAGGTTGAGTTGATGTTTGATCAGGCCGGGGGAGTTGTTGGTGGCGGGGCGGTGTCGCGCTTGACGGATGCGTTCGGGATGATGCCGCGTGTCGCGGCGGATGGTGCGACGTTGGTGTTTGTGCGCGGCTATGCGGGGATGGAGCGGCCGAAGTATCGGGGGTCGGGGAACCAGGATCTGGCACGGGTGAACTTTGGTGATGGGATGTTCACCGCGCTCACGAGCAACATGGCGAACGATTCGGATGGGTGGCCGATGCCGGATGGGTCGGTTGTGTTCATCTCGTCGCGTGATGGGCAGAACAATGTGTGGCGACTCGCGAAGGGCGCGGCCGATGCGGATGCGGTGCAGCTCACGAAGTTTGCGCCTGCGCCGGGCGAGGCGACGATCGGGCATGGGGTGCGTGATCTGGCGGTGAGCGCGAATGGAAAGCGAGCGGTATTTGTCGTATGGGATACTATGTATTCATTGGATCTTACATCCGGCAGCGCGAAGCCGAAGGCGATCGTGGCGGAAGCCGCGGGCGATTCGGCCGCGCTCGATTTTCAGCGCATGAACCTCGAGCGGGAGATCAGCGATCAGGCGATCTCACCGGACGGGAAGACGCTCGCGGTCATTGCGCGGGGCGAGGTCTTCGTGCGCAGCACGCAGGAGGGCTACCCCACGCGTCGAGTTACTGAGACGGCGGGGCGTGAGCTTGACCTGGCGTGGTCGCCCGACGGGCGCGTGCTCTACTTCGCCTCCGACAATACCGAGAGCGGGGCATATGGGCTGTTCATGGCAACGGTTGAGCTGGCACGCGAGGATATCGCGCCGCCCGTGCCCGCCAAGCCGATCACTTCGCCGGAAGAGAAGAAGAGCACGGATGAAAAGGTGGAGGCCAAGCCCGAAGGTGAGCAACCTGACGCCAAGGCCGAGAAGCCTGCCGAGAGCAAGACCGACAAGAAGTCTGACAAGAAGGTTGAGAAGAAGCCTGACCATGGCAAGAGGTGGGCCGATTCGCTGCGGTACAAGGTTGAACCGCTCATCGCGACCGGCAGCGCGCGGGCGTTGAGCGTTGAAGACCTCTACCGCCCGGTCCCTTCGCCCGATGGCAAGAAACTGCTGTTCACGCGGGGCCGCGGAGACCTCGTGCTGATGACCCTCGCCGATAAGAGCGAGCGCGTGCTGCTCAAGAGCTGGGATGAACCCGAGGCGATCTGGGCGGGCGATTCGCGGCACATCATCTATGCCGTGAGCGATCTGGATTATAACAGCGACATCTGGCTGATGGATACCTCGCCCGCGTCGGAAGCGGGCGATACCAGCGCGCGGCGGTGGACAAACCCGGTGAATCTGACGCAGCATCCGGATACGGATGCCTCGCCGCGCTTGAGCGCCGATGGAAAGGTGCTGGCCTTCATCTCAGAGCGTGCGGGCGAGAACGGTGAGTTTGATGTGTGGACCATCAACCTCGATCGCGCCATCGACGCGATGACGGCCTATGAGCGTGATGAGTATTACAAGAAGGCCGCAGAAGCGGCGGGGAAACGCAAGCCGCTTGATGCGCCCGTTTCTGCGCCGGGCCCGAAAGACGAGAAGGCGGACGAGAAGAAAGCTGACGATAAGAAGCCCGACGATGGTAAGGCCGAGGGTGAAAAGGAAAAAGAGAAGGACAAGACCCCGCCTGCGCCCGCGCTCCCCTTCGAGTTCGATGCTGAGGATGCCTATTTGCGTGTGCGGCGGCTCACGAGTACACCGGGCGCGGAGTCATCACTCGCGCTTACACCCGGTGGCGACCGCGTGCTCTTTGTCGCCTCTGGTGAGACCGAGCGATCGCTGGTTTCGATCGACTTCAAGGGTGGCGACCGCAAGGTGCTTCAGGCGGGCGCGGTCGGCAACGTGACCCTCACGCTTACCGGCGACAAGGTAGCGTTCATCAAGACGGGGCAGGTCTTCACGACCAATCCCAAGACGGGCGGCAAGGTTGATGCGCTTCCCATCGATGCGCCGATCACGATCGACATCGCGCGGCAGCAAATGCAGAAGTTTGGTGAGGCGGCCCGGGTCATTGGCACGACGTTTTATCACCCGACGCTCAAGGGGCTTGATTGGGATGCGCTCAGCGCGCGGTACCTTGCGCTCGCCCAACGCACACGCACCAACGAGGAGTTCAACCGCGTCGTCACGCTGCTCTTTGGAGAGCTCGACGGTTCGCACCTGGGCATTGGTGGTGGGGCTGGCTCATCGGGCGGCCCACCGGTGGCGACGGGGTACCTCGGCGTCGTGACGGTGCCCGCGCCGGGCGGCTTCCGCGTGATGCACATCGCGATGGGCACACCCGCTGATGCCAAGCTCTCGCGGCTGGTCGTCGGCGACATCATCACCGCGATCGATGGGCGCAAACTGGCGGCCGATGAGGGTGCGATGCCGACGGTGGATCTGGATGCTGCGTTGGCTGGGCGGGCGGGGAAGGAGACACTTGTTGAAGTACGGCGAGTGGAGGCGCGAAAGAGCGCTGCGCCCGAGGTGCCGCCGGCTGCGCCAGCTATTCCGCCGGTTGCGCCAGCCGAAGTGGTTGTTGCGTCTGACGCCAAGCCCACGCGATTGCTGCTGATGGTCCCGCTTGGCTACTCGGCGTGGGATGAGGCGCAGTATTGGGATGAGGTCGGGCTGCGCCGCAAGCGCGTTGATGAGCTCTCGGGCGGCAAGCTCGGCTACCTGCACATCCGCGCGATGGGCGCGGCGGCGGTGCGCGACTTCGAGCGTGATCTTTACGCCGCGGCGCACGGGAAGCAGGGTCTGATCATTGATGTGCGTGACAACGGGGGCGGCTCGACGGCGGACATTCTGCTGGCGGCCCTGACCGCGCCGAACCACGCCTACACCCAGCCGCGCGGCGTTGAGCTCAAGGACATTCCTCGTGATGCCTACCCGCGCGATCGGCGCCTGATTTATTCGTGGAACCGGCCCGTGAACGTGCTGATCAATCAGAACTCCTTCTCGAACGCCGAGATCTTCGCGCACGCCATCAAGACCACGGGACGCGGCAAGCTCATCGGCACGGCGACCTTCGGGGGTGTGATCTCGACCGGGGCCAAGGCGCTCATCGACGGCACGACCATCCGCCTGCCCGGGCGTGGGTGGTATTTGCCCGATGGGCGCGACATGGAGAACAATGGCGCGCAGCCTGATGTCGAAGTCGCGCAGACGCCGGCGGATGAAGCGGCGGGGCGAGACCGGCAGCTTGAGGCGGCGGTGACGGAGCTTATGGGGAGGTGATGGTGTCTGATAGCTTGAGGATCACCGGCTTGGAAGCCGGTGCCACCTAAGCCGGTGCCACCTAAGCCGGTGCCACCTAAGCCGGCGCCACTGCGGTGGGTTTTCAGGCGAGTTTGGTGAGCAGGTCGGTGAGCATCCTGGCGTGGCGAGCTGAAGCTCCGCGTTCGGTGTGGATGCAGTTGTGACCAGCGGCGATCATGCGGGCTTGTTCCGTGGGCGCGTTGAGCAGGTCGGCGAGTGTGGTGGCGAGCGTTCGTTCGGGGGCGACCTTGATGGCGTGCTGCGCGAGGAAGCGTGAGACGATGTACTCGAAGTTGGCGTAGGCGGGTCCGATGATGGTGGGCTTGCCGAGCGCGATGGGCTCGATGGGGTCTGAGCCGCGGAGGTTTCCGAAGGAGCGGCCGACCACGGCGAGATCGGCGAGGGAATAGGCCGCGCGAAGCTCGCCGAGGGTGTCGAGAAGGAAGCGGTCCGCCCCCGCCCCAAGCGCGGCGGGCCGCTTGAATGAGCGGCGGATGCAGCGGTCGGCCCCGCCGAGCGCGGCGAAGGCCCGCTCAAAGTGCTCGGGCTTGCGCGGCGCGCAGAGGAGCTGGACACCCGGCGGGCAGGCGGCGTGCAGCAGGGCCTCTTCGCACGAGGTGCCGGTGGGGGCGGTCGAGCCGGCGACGATCAGCGGGCGTGCGCGATCGATGCCAAGTTCGGCGGCAAGGCGCAGGGCATCAGGAGGAAGAGTGGCTGAAGTGGGGGAGGTGACGGCATCCCACTTCATAGAGCCGGTGATGTGGCAACGCTCGCGCGGCAGGCCCATCGCCATGAAGCGGTCGGCGTAGCTCTGATCTTGCACCGCGGCGAAACTCAGCCTGCGGAACGAGGGTGAGAGGAAGCGAGCGAAACGCGAGTAGCCTTTGAATGACCGCGCGCTCAAGCGACCGTTGATGATGGCGGTCGGGATGGCGCGATCTTTGCACTCACGCACGAAGTTGGGCCAGATCTCAAGTTCGACCAGCGCGACGGCGGTGGGGCGGATGGCGTCGAGGAAACGCTCGACTGAAGAGGAGAGATCAAGCGGGTAGCGGACGATGCGGGTGGGATCGGCATCCGAGTAAAGGGCCTGAGCGCGGGCGAGGCCGGTGTCGGTGGTGCTGGAGATGACGACGTCGATACCTTCTCTGCGGAGAAGCGGGACGAGCTGGCGGAGGGTGTTGACTTCGCCGACCGAGACGGCGTGCAGGAGGAGCCGGGGCGAGCCCGGCAGCGGGGGAGGCAAGGAGGGCGTGTGTCCGAAACGCTCGCGCCAGCCGCCGCGGGTCTTGCTGGCCCACCAGGGGGCCGAAAGGACGGCGGCGGGGAGGTAAAAGAGGTCGAGGGCGTTCATCAGTCGTGTGCGGCAGGTCTGCGGCGAACGCGGGGGTATGGGGAAGTGAGGGAGAAAGTGGGCAGGCCGGGACTCGAACCCGGAACCCTTCGCATGTAAAGCGAATGCTCTGGCCAATTGAGCTACCCGCCCGTGGGTAGGGGGAGGAGTCGCTCCCCGCCGTGAAGGATAGCGAGGCGGGAAGGAGTTGGGCGGGGTTTTGCATCATCCGGAAGGATGTTGGCCGGTAGAATCGGAGGGTCTCAGAGGAAATGGCCGCGATGCGGCAAGGAGCTTGAGGTGGCTGAGGACAGATCAGGAGTGGATGGCGGATATGAGAGGCCGCTGCCACGTCTGGCGTGGGGACTGTGGACGGCGGGGCTGGTCTTTCTGATGGTGGCGATCTTTGCGTCGGGCTCGCTGGTGTATAAACACTTTACGGGTGTGGCGCTGCCGGGGTGTCATGCGGGGAGTGCGTGCGACAAGCTTGATCAGTCGGTTTTCGGGCGGATCATGTTTCCGAAGGGGTTGACGGCGGCGCTGGGGTTCGACAAGTGGCCGGTTTCATCGTTGGGGTGCGCGTTCTTTATCGGGATCGCGGCGGCATGGGCGGCGGGGATGCGGCGGATCGCGCCCGGGTTGAAGTGGATGGTGAGGCTGGGGGCGGGAGTATCGTTGATGTATGTCGGGGTGATCGTGTGGATGGGTGAGCTTTGTTTGTATTGCCTGGTGAGCCATGGGGCGAACTTTTCAGTGCTCTTGTGCATGGAGGTTGGTCTGATGATGTGGAATCGATCGGGAATGATGGTCAAGGCCCCGCGTTCGGTAACGGCGGGGTCGAGGCGTGCGGGAGTCGCATCGCTCGCGGCGTTCGTGCTGGCCTTTGCGGGCGCGACAGGTGCGCTTGGGATGAAGGAGCACGGGCTGGCGATGGCGGCGGAGCGAGAGCGGGCATCGAGCACAGAGAAGATGCTCGAGAAGACTCGTGCCGATGCCGCGCGGGCGGCGGCGATGGCGGCGAGCCCGGGTATTGATGATGCGTACGACTTCGGACCGAACGGCTTTACGGGTCGGTGGCGGATCGGGCCGGAGAAGGCGGTGGTGCGGATCGTGATGTTCGGCGCGTTTACGTGCCGCTTCTGCAAGCGGATGGAGCAGGAAGCCTTGGACCTGCAGGCGCAGAACCCAACGCGGGTCTCGCTCTCATTCAAGCACTTTCCCATGTGCTGGATGTGCAACAGCACGATGAAGGAATCGGACACCGAGCCGGTACATAAGAATGCGTGCTGGGCTTCGCGGTGCGCCGAGGCGTCCGCGATTGTCGCGGGCGCAAATGCCGAGCTTGAGGGAAAGGACCGTTGGGCGGCCTCGAACGAGGCGTATTGGAAAGCGCACAAGTGGCTGTACAACATCGATGGCGTGTTTGATGATGCGTCGTTGATGGCAGGTTTGAAGAACCTCGGGATGGATGCGGAGAAGGTGAAATCGATCATGGACAAGCCCGCGGCGGACAAGCCGGTCACCTCGGATGTTGCCGAAGGGCGAGCGTTGGGGCTCTTTCAGACGCCGATGATCTTCATCAACGGGATCGAGCTCAAGGGTTGGCAGAACCCGGGCGCGCTGCAGGCGACGGTGGCTTCGCTCTTGAGCGCGAACCCGCCGGTGCCGGCGATGGACTCGAAGAATGACAAGCCCGACCTCGGTCGCGACAAAGCGATAAAGGATTGGGAAGCCGAGAGCGACATGGTGTTCATGGTGGATACCACGCCGCGAAAGCTTGGTGATGCGGATGCGCCGGTGAAGGTGATCATCTTTGGTGATTATCAGGAGATCAACACGGCCAAGGCGGATGCGATCGTTCGGAGCTGGATCTTTGGGCCGGGCGGAACGGCCAAGGATGCGGCGAGTGCGAAGCGTGTGGAATACATTTTCAAGCACTACCCGGGCGACAAGACCTGCAACACCAAGCTGCCCAGGACTTTCTTTGAGCACGGGTGCCTGACCTCGAAGACGGCCGAGGCGGCGGCGTTGATTGCGGGCAGCTCGGGCGGACCAGCCGCGGGAAATGCGGCCTTCTGGAAGATGCATGATTGGCTGATGACCCACCAGGAGGGCATGGGCTACGACGCGGTGAAGCGTGGGGCCAAGGCCATCGGGCTTGATCCGGATGAGGTGGCGAGCTCACTCAACAAGCCAGAGATCGCGCGGGCGATTCAGAACGACATCGACGCGGCGGAGGCGATCGCCATCAAGCAGATTCCTTCGATCTACATTCAAGGCAAGTTTGTGAAGACGTGGATGCGCGAAGGCGACGATGTGCTTGGGCGCATTGTCGATAAGGTCGCGGCGGAGAGCGCGAAGCCTAAGTGATGCGATGGCGGGGTTGGTTATCCAAGCCCAGAGAGTCGTGATGCTTGATGTGCCCCCTCGCTTGCGGAGGGGGCTTTTCTTTGAGCAGCTTCATTCACCGCAGCTTCATTGATCGTTGCAGCACGACATCAGGGACAAGCGGAGAAGTAGGCGGCGAGGAAGTCGAAGATGTCCTGCACACTCACCCCGCCGCTGTTGTTGAAGTCGGCTCCGGGCAAGTTGCTGAAGTAGGCCGAGAGGAAGTCGAAGATATCCTGCACGCTGACCGCGCCGCTGTTGTTGAAATCGGCGGGGCAGGAGTTTCCAGCGGTGGGGCTTAGGAAGAGGACCGCGTCGTATGGCTCGTTGAAGCCGTTGTTGTTGTAGGTGATGACGGCGTTGACAATCAGACCACCCATGGCGCGGATGTTGAGCGGGTCGGTGGTCTGGGCGGAGGGTGCCTGATCCTGAAGAATGCTCTGATGGTGGAATGCACCGGAGGCGAGCGAGTCAGAATCGAGGAGTGTCAGTGAACTGATGGTGTAGGGGCGGGTCGAGTTGGCACCGACGATCGCCTGGCCTGTGGTGAGCAGCAGTTCGAGCTTATATCCGGAGCCGGTGTTGACCGCCCTAAAGAGGCCGGTGGCCACGGGGTTGATGTTGGGCTTCCAAGTGGCAACGAAGTAGACGTTGCCAAGCCGGTCAACCGCGGGTGCTGAGATCGTGGTCGATGGTGTGTTGAGCGTGCCGATCGGGATGCCGCTGGGGCCATCGAGCACGGCTTGATTCTGGCGGGCCGCGATGGTCCAGGCTGGAGTCGTGGGGGATGTGAAGGTTGCCACCGCGATGAAATCGCCCTGCGCCGTTTCGTTTGCGGTCGCGGCGAGGATGAGCTGGTTGGCTGCGTTGGTACCAACGCCGACAAGCCCGTTTCCGCCGCGAAAGGGGATCTGCGAGAGGTATTGTTTGAAGGCAGCGGTTCCGCCGCTATTGGCCGAGAATCCATCAGGAGCGGTGATTGGTGCGGGCAGAACGGCGGAACGCGTTGAACCGCCCGCGATGAAGGGTGGTGCGCCAGCGGTGCCGAAACTGAGGGCTGCGGCATCGAGCGCGTTGACGAGCGGGCTGCTTGTGGGAACCGCGAGCGTGGCGATTGTGCCCGCGCTCCCGCCGGTGGGGAGAAGCGGAGAGTACGAGGGGTTGCCGCGATGGCTGGCGATGCCGGTGTTCAGGTGCGCGGCGGCGAGGTTGGAGAGATTGGCGGTGGTTGAGCCGGTGCGGAGGCGGTTGGTGAAGTCAAAGACCAATGCGAAGGGGCCGACACCGGGTTGGAGAAGACCGGAGGGGACGTTGGTGGGTGTTGACTCGTTGCTGACGATGTAGGTGGTGGCGGGGAGATCGTTTGAGGTGTTGACAGCACCGCTGGCGATGAGCCTGTTGAGCGTCGCGGCCCGTGAGCCGAGGTTGATCCTCGCGATGTTGTCGCCAAGAACGCGGCTGGTGTTCAATGGGTCGGTGTTGTAGTTGTCGGCACGAATGAAGGCGTTGCCGAGCGGATCAACCGCGCCCACGGAGAGTGTGGCTGAGTCTGTCCCAGAGGTGCTGGTGCGGCTGACGGCGGCGATGGAGCGATCGACAAAGAGGCGCGAGAGGTTCGAGGCATCGCGGCCCACCACGGCACCCACAATGTTGGTCGGGTTGAGCGCGAAGTCGGAGGCGATCACGCTGAACTGCGTGGCAAAGCCCGCGACCGGGAGCACGGACGCGGGGAGAGCGTTGAACGAGGGGTTGATGCCCTGCCCGGCTGTTGTCCAGAGCGCGTAGTTGGTGCTCGCAAAGCTGGTGTTGAGCGCGAGGCCTGGGCTGACGGCGCTGGCACCGAGGATCTGGGTCTTGAAACTCGGGTCAACATCGCGTGACGACTTCATCAGCGGACCAACGAGGAGCGGGTTGTTCCACGAAGTCGTGATGGTCGAAAGATCAACCACATAGCGCACGCGCTGCACGGATGTGTCGTATGCCGAGAGTGCGTCGTTGCCGCCGGGTGTTGTCGGTACACTGTCCTGACCGAATGCCGAGCCAGCCGCGGCAAGAAGTGTGGCGGCCGCGAGTGAGCGTGAGGAGAATGGGCGGAACTTCATTCGATACTCCGATTTAGGGGATCGCGTAAAGCGCGAGCCTTGAACAACAACGAAGGGATGCTTCGACCCGTCAAGTCGATCGTATCAGCACAAGAGCGGACCAGACAGGCATCAATTTCGGCGGATCGGTTCGAGACAACCACGAGCACCCGAAAGAATGCCTCACAATAATGGATTTACAAGGAATTGGCAGGTGGAGGGGGCCAAACAGCCTTTTATCGGGCAATTTCAATCGGGCGATTGGGAACGGATACGATTCGGGCAATGTGCGGGCCATGGATCCACTTGATGGTGGCTAGGCAGATTGCCCAGGGGGTTGATGCCGAACACATGGCAGACGGGCAGCTTGGTGGGATGTAGCCACATCACAATATTGCTCGATCGCAGCGGATTTTGATCGCGCGTGCGGGGAAAGGCGGAGCTCGCAAACTGGTATGGGTGACTTGGGGCTTTGTGTCTAGCCGGGAACGGAGGTCATCGGGTGCTCGACGGGCATTCGCGCCACCGCTCATCGCTCGGGTTGAAACGGCGGAAAGTTCACCATACTTTCGTCAAGCCATCGCACGCCGAAGGTGTTTGGTACCCGCGAACGGGTTCTCTGAGTGGGCGGCGCGCGAGACGGGTGTGGGAGCGGAGCGGGGCCGCAAAGTGCCGAAGTTGCTGGCGGGGCACGGGGAAGAGTTGCCGATGATGGCGTTTGGTGCGATCTGGGAGAAAGGCACTTCCGGCCATGATGCTGGTGCGCAAGCTACAGGATCCATCGCCGATCTGCACGACCGAATGCCGGTGATTGTGCCGCCAGAAGCGCGGGGTGCATGGTTAAGCACCACCGATGCGGGCGGTGCGGCGGCGAGCGCGTCCTCATCGTCATTGCGTGAACTGAAAGCTCTTGCGGCCTTGCAGCGGGTGAACGTCGTGAAGAATGACGAGCGGCAACGCTGTAGGCACACGAAAGCTGATCTACGGGTTTCGCCGCAAAGTTCCGACTTCCCAGAACGGACATTGCCGATTGCCACTTGACCACTTCGCCAGTTCCTATAGGCCATGCTCAGAACATGCGATTGGCCCAGGAGGGTGCGCTCGCGGTGGTCGGACACCTTCACACGGGTACGCTCTGTCTCTATGGGTGCAGCTCGCTTCTCCATTTTGTGTCCGGAGTGCATCCGGATTGAGTACAGCCCAACGGGGATTTTCTGCGCTGCGCCCTCGATGATGTCATCGGGTGGAGATGTCGAGCGCGGCGACGATGCTCTGTCGCCGATCGTTGTTGAGGATGTTGAGTGTGAAGCACCGTTTGTGCTCTCGACGCGTCGGTGTGTTTTGAGGTTTACGCCGCGGGGCGTGGGGTTGAGTGCAACGACGCTGAAGGTGGAGGTTGCAGGTCCGTTTGCACCGGGTGGGCCAACGGGCACGAAGTCGGTTTGGGTGCCGGGCGCATTGCAGCGTGGAAATCTCGGGGGCACACTTTCGACGCTGGATGGGCTTCAGGGTGCTGAGCCGCTGCCGGATGGCCTGCTGTCGCGTGATGGGTGGTTTCTGATCGACGATTCACGCGGGCATGTGATGGTTGATGGGTGGGTGAGGACGCGCGCCCAACTTGGGGTTGAAGAGAACACCGATTGGTATCTGCTGGCCTATGGCGCGGACTATCGCGCGGGATTGAGGGCGTTCACACGATTGGCCGGGCGTGTGCCGATGCCGCGTCGGTGCGCGATGGGGTCGTGGTACTCGCGATATTGGCCGCACGATTCGGCGGAGTATCGCAAGATTGTTTCGGAATACGACGACAACGGCGTGCCGCTTGACGTGATGGTGCTTGATATGGACTGGCACAGGCCGGGTTGGACGGGCTGGTCATGGAACAGGGAACTGCTGCCGGATGCGGAGGGCATGCTGTCATGGCTGCACGAACGCGGCGTTGCGGTGACGCTGAACCTGCATCCGTCGGATGGTGTTGGTCCGCACGAAGATCGCTACGCGGAGTTCATGCGAGCGATCGGGCACAATCCCGCTAGCGGTGAAACGGTTCAGTTTGATGCGGGCGACAAGAAGTACATGGATGCGCTGTTTGAGCATATGCACAGGCCTCTGGAACGCGAGGGTGTTGACTTCTGGTGGCTTGACTGGCAGCAGGAAAAGTTTGTTCGATCCGTGCCCGGGTTGACCAACCTTGCGTGGCTGAACCATTTGTACTTTGAACACACGCGCGGCGCTGGCGCAACGGGAAAGCGCGGGCTGTCGTTCTCAAGATGGCCCGAGACAGGCGACGGAGGTGAAGGTGGATGGTGCGATCATCGTCACCCGATTCACTTCTCGGGCGATGCCCACACCGGCTGGGAGATGCTGGCGTTTCAAGTGCCGTTCAGCGTGCTCGCGGGGAACGTGGGGTGTTTCTACTGGTCGCACGATATCGGCGGGCACTTTGGGCCGCGCTCTGAAGAGACGACGACGCGATGGGTGCAGTTTGGTGCGTTGGGCGCGGCACTCAGGTTGCACTCGGCGCGGACGGCCGCGCTGGACCGGCGGCCATGGACGTATGAAGCGCAGTTCTTCGGTTCGATGCGTGAGGCGTTCAGGCTGCGCAGCGAGTTGATGCCGTATATCTATACCCAGGCAAGAACGTGCTTTGATGAGTCGTTGCCACTGCTGAGGCCGATGTTTATCGGCGATCCGCTTGCGGTTGAGTCGTATCGATCCGCGGCCCAGTACATGCTGGGCGATCACCTGCTTGTGGCACCGGTTGTCACGCCTGGGATAGGCGCGGCATGTGTGGCGACACAAGCGGTTTGGTTCCCGCGAGCGGTGAATGAAGGTGCGCCGCGGTCGTGGTTTCGTTGGTCAACCGGGGAGAGGTACGCCGCGGGTGATGAAGCCATTGTGGGAGCGACGATCGACGAGGTTCCGTTGTTCGCGCCGGGGGGCGTACCGATTCCGCTCCAGCCAGTGACGATGAGGATGACCTCTGGCGGTGCGAGTAGGACGGTTGTTCGGCTGTGGCCCGGAGAGCCGGGCTTTGTGGGGCGTGCTGAACTGTATGAGGATGATGGCGAAAGTCGGGGATATGAGCATGGCCGGTGCGGTCGAACGGCGATGATTGCCGAGTGGCGGCTGGCGAACAAGCCGGGACGAGTCCTGATGCGGCTCACGATTGGTCCGACGATCGGCGAGTTTGATGGTCAGGTCGATGCGCGCGCGCTTCGGATCGAGTTCGCCGCGACATCGGCTCTTTGTGAACTTGTTGTTGATGGACGGCCTGCGCACGCCACCGACGAGAGCCAACTCTGCGGCGGTTTGGTGGTGGTTGAACTGGCTGCTCGGAACCTGCTCACGCCGATGGTCATTGATGCAGAAGTCGAAGTCATGGATGGAACCAGCGCGTGCCAGCGACATGCGGCGCGGCGGCTGAGCGCGGCCTTTGATTGGCAGCCAGACGACCAGCAAGCCACGATCAGCGGGATGGTCGAGAAGTCGTCGATCGATCTGGCAACATCGGGTGGTGAAGACGCGAACGCGGCCTTGGCCATCGGTCTTGGTGTGGGAATCGTAAGACATTCTGCAAACTTCGTAGAGTCGGCAAGCACGCCCGAGACGTATCGACTCTGCGATTCGCGCGGGAGTATTGATAACGAGTCCGCAGAAGTTGAAGTTGTCGATCAAGTTGGAACCCAGGCGCGGACGGTTGCACGCCACACATTGAAACTTGCAGGTACGGGGCGTTCGCGTGGCGCGGAGATCGCGATTCCATCCTTGCTGCTGAGAGATCCGCCGCTGGGTGTTCGCGCGACACGATGGATCAGGGCGGAGTGCTCGATCGGCGGTCGGGCGGTGGCCATTGCCGAGCGTGCCGAGAGCAGGCTGTTGCCGATCGCATCCTGGCGTGTGATTGGCCCGTTTGATTGGCATTGGGCGGGGTCGATCACGACTCAATCCGGTTCGGCCGAACGAGGCGGGTGGGGATCTGATGATCGCCACCACGGCGTTGGTGGTGCGTGGCTGGCGTGGCGCAACGGTCAGAGCAGCAACAGGTGGGCGACCGACTTCCGACTCTCGCTGAACGCGGGCAATGAGTCGGGTCTCGGTTACGCGGTTACGCACCTGGTCTGCACGCGCGCTCAGACCGCACGACTCGTGGTCGAGTCGAGCGACAAGCTCGAAGCGTGGCTCAACGGCGAGAAGGTCTATTCGCAGGATGGATTTGACACGCAGGCCGCGATCGATGAGGGCGGAAAAATCAGTCTCAAGCCCGGTCGAAACCTGCTGCTGGTGAAATGTGTGAGTGGGGGAAGTGGTTGGGGATTCACCGTGCGAGTCGAGGGTTCTTCCGCGATCGGGGCGGAAACCGACGATGCAGAGGGTGTGCATTCACTCCACCCCTTCGCGGGTTGAACGGATGCTTCGAGCGAACTCAACGACCGATCTTTGCATCCGACCGTCTATCATCGCACGATGAGTGCTCCGGATAACGGTCTTCCCGCAAATCACCACGGCTCCACCCCGAAGTCACAGAGCTTGGAGAGCGCAGAGGGTGGAGGGCTGAGTGCTCGATCAAGCAAGGCGCGATTCCGTGAGTATCTTCGGCGTGTGAAGGGACAGGGCGCCGAAGGCACCGAGAAGCCGAAGGCGGGTCGTGAGATCGACCCGAATCATCCATCACGCACGAAGAGAACACGTTCGTTCGGCACGCTCTTCCGAGAGTTCTGGGCGATGCTCACCGGACACCACGCCATGGTGATCGCGTGCATCGGCACGGTCACTGTGGCCGCGCTCACGGGGCTGATGATGCCCGCGAGCACGAAGATTGTGCTTGACTATGTGTTGACCAACCACCCGGGGCCGTCGGGACTTCCGGATTGGGTGCCGACGCGCGACCCCAAGCAGTTGCTGCTGCTTGTGGGCGGTACGCTCATGTCGATCAACATCTTCTCCATCATCCTTGGTGTTTGGGGACGGTGGCAGATGACGCGCATGACCAAGCGGATGCAGATGCACATTCGTCGGCGCGTGTTCAACCATGCCGTGCGTCTGCCGCTGCACAGGGTCTATCAGATCAAGTCGGGCGGCGCGGCGAGCATTCTGCGTGAGGATGCGGGGCAGGCCGCTGAGCTTCTGTTCAGCCTGCTCTACAACCCGTGGCGTGCGATCGTGCAGTTGACCGGCACGCTGATCATTCTCGCAAGCGTTGATTGGCTGTTGCTGGTCGGCGCGCTCTGCATCATTCCCGCGGCGTGGTTCAGCCAGAAGACCTGGATCGGGCGCATTCGTCCCGTGTTCAGAGAGGTTCGCAACACACGGCAGATGATTGATGGTCACACGACCGAGAGCTTCGGGGGCATGAGGGTGGTTCGCGGGTTTGCGCGCGAGCGTGGAGAGTCGGCAAGATTTCTGCGCAACAACCACCTTTTGGCGCGCCAGGAACTGCTCGCGTGGATCTGGTCTCGCATCATCGAGGTTGTGTGGACGGTGCTGCTGCCGGCGGGCTCGGTCGGTGTGCTGTTGTATGGCGGCTATCGGGTGATCGACGGCACGCTGACCATCGGCGATGTGATGATGTTCTCGGCGTACCTGCTCATGCTTCTCGGCCCGCTTGAGGCTCTCACGGTGAGCGCGACGAGCATCCAGGCCGAGCTTGCCGGGCTTGACCGTGTGCTCGATCTGCTTGAGGAGCCGACGGAGTTTGAACCCGCGCGCTCGGGTGACAGTTCGCCGACAAAGAGCCGTTTGCTCATCACCTCTTCAGCCCTCGAACGAGCGCGGGGGCAGGGTGGTGTGCAGCTTGATCCGACTCGTGTTGATGGTCGGATCAGTCTTCGGCATGTTGATTTCCGATATCCGGGGCACGAGGAGTATGTGCTCCGCGACATCAACATTGAAGTCGTGGCGGGGCAAACCGTCGCCCTTGTCGGCCCGAGTGGAGCGGGCAAGACCACCCTGTGCAACCTGATCGCCCGCTTTCACGACCCGAGCGGGACACAGGGCGGAATCGAGCTTGATGGTGTTGACCTTCGCACCATCGATGTGAACTCGTACCGGCGACTGCTTGGGATTGTTGAGCAGGATGTATTTCTCTTTGATGGCACAATCCGCGAGAACATTTGCTATGCGCGCCGTGGCGCAACCGATCAGCAGTTGGTCAGCGCTGCGCGGGCGGCCAACGCCGATGGGTTCATCAGCAAGCTCGAGCGCGGGTATGAAACTCTCATCGGCGAGCGTGGTGTGCGGCTCTCGGGTGGGCAGAAGCAGCGCATCGCCATCGCCCGTGCGCTGCTCGCTGATCCGCGCATACTCATCCTCGATGAAGCGACCAGCAACCTCGACAGCGAGAGCGAGGCGATGATCCAGGAATCGCTGAAGGGGCTGATGAAGGGGCGCACATGCTTCGTCATCGCCCACCGGCTGAGCACGATTCGTCATGCCGATCAGATTGTGGTGATGGAGAACGGACGCATCGTCGAAGTCGGCACGCACGAGCAGCTTGCCCGCAAGGAAGGTCGGTACTGGGAGATGCTGCGCCGGCAGTTGCACCCTTCGGCGATCGCGGGTGAAGCGATCGCCGATGCACGCAGGCTCTTGGAACCGGAACTTTGAAGGCCTCGGGACAAGCCACCGTGGCACGGGCTTCCAGCCCGTGTGCTTCGAGTTCTGAAGCAGTATGTTCGTTGGGTTCAGAAGTCTGTTCAGCGCACTTGGGTGTTTGGTGTATCGGTGGGTGGACTGTGTGCCATAGTCTTCGAGTTGCGACATCATCGCCCCGATCACCTCTTCGGCACCATCACGAAGCCCGTTACCATCGTCTTCGTTGCAGGGTGTGTTGGTGATTCTGGGCGGGAGTGGCTCATCAGCTGCCACAAGCAGCAATGGGTCAACCGGTGTGTAAGTGGAGCCGGGTGTCGCGCGATTGAAGTTCAGAGTCACGGAGTTGAAGTTCTCAGAAACCTGTACTGGGAAGATGAGATAATACGTGCCGCCCATGAAGACGCACGACGAGAGGGCCGAGGACTTGCTATCAAGCGTAAGGGCGACAGACAATGTTCCAGTTCCATCCGGACCGGTGAGCAGTTGGTTGTAAGGTGAGGATTTGTCGAGTGCCAGTGAGGCATCAACACCTGAGATCGAGAGTTTCATCTTGAAGTTTGTCGGGAGCGCGGACTTGCCATTGGGTGCAACCTGCAGGTCGGCCAGATCAAAGCTCCCCGACAGGGCAACCGACGTCTCGGGGCTGCCGAAGCGCACGTTCACCGCCGATGATGGTGCGATGGTGTAGGTGCAGGCCTGTGTAGCCCCTGAAGAGGTCGAGGGCACGACGGTCACGGTCTGTGAGGCGCCGGTCTGCGAGGCATTTGCGACCGCGTTTCCGGTAGCCTCGGGGTTGTACTTCTTGCCGCCGACCTCGGCCACGGTGATCGGCTTGCAGGTTATCCCTGGTGCCAGAGCCGAAAGCACTGTTCCCTCGATCCAATCACGCTTGCCGAAGACCACCCACGTGTTCTCGGCGCGTGCGGTTGTACCCTCGGTCGTGGTAATCTTGATCTTGGGTGTGAAAAGCTCGCGGAGCTGCTTGACCAGTTCGCGGGCCAGATTGTCATTGCCCGATTCACAGGCTTCGCGGGCCGCGCTGGCGAGCGATTGCGCTTGCTAGATGTTGTTTCCAAGGTCGGTGAGGCATGACTCTCTTGCCGCGGGATCGGCGCGTTGGCAACAAACTTCGTAACCTCCTGCAATCTGCGCGCGCAACTCACGAATGCCGTCGCAGTAGTGCCGACGGCAGTAATCGCTGACCAGTGCCGATGGGATGAGACACATGACCAGCAGGATGATCGGCTTCATGCTGATACGCCAAGTAGGAAACCAACAAACCAATCGTGTGTACGCGGCGACAACGCCGCATAAGCAATGATGCGAGAATACCCCACTCCCCTCCCCCCCCTGCAACGAAAGTCGCTTACATTTTTGTAAAACAGCAAGTTTGCAGCGAATGTGTGACACTATGTGCCAAACTGTGGCGCGGATGAGTCACCCGCAACATCATTGATAGAAAGCTGATCGCCGCGTGCGAACTCCGTCGCCCATCATCGCGGCCGGTTGGCCCAACCCCACTCGTTGGCCGCCGATGAGTTGATCATGTGCTGCGATCCACCCGCTTTGATGAGTCGCAACTGAACCGCTTTCAGGTCGCCGTTCTCTTCGAGCCGGTCGTTCGGGCCGGCTGGTGCTTTGAACAACCCGACGCTTCCATCGAGATAGCCGATGGTCCCGCCGCCGCTGCGCCCGCCCGCGGCCGAGCCGGTCTCCTTGGCACCGTGGCGCTTGCTGATCTGGTCGTTGCCCGCCCAGCTTCCGTCGTTGTCGCGCCGGTTGTACCACTCATCGTGCTCTTCCATCAGGATCGGGATGGCCTGAAAGTTGCGCCGCACCGAGCCGGCATTCTCAGGTTGCACGGGATAGGTCATGCGCCATGGAAGATCGACCCGCGCACCGGGCATGCGGATGATCATCGTGTAGTCATACAAGTTGTTGGCCACACGCTGTGCCGATGGGCACTCCATGATGCGGTCGGTCTTCTCAAGAAACTCATTGAGCACCGAGGCCTGCAGCGGGTGGCGATACGCAGCGGGGTTGGCGGTGTAAATCACGTTGTTCTTGCCGCACCAGTCGAGGTTGGTCGCGCCCTGCCAATAGGCACCGGGAATGACCTTGTAGTCGGCCGCGTAGTTGTGCATGGCGAGAATCAGTTGCCGCACGTTGGATGTGCAGATCACCGTGCGTGCCGCCTCGCGGCTCTTGGCGAGCGCGGGCAGCAGAAGCCCGACAAGCAGGGTAACGATCGCGATCACGACCAGCAGCTCGATCAGCGTGAAGGCCCCGCGACACCTGACACCACGACGGTCGCGATCCAGCGATGCGCCGTATGTGTGGGGGGGTTTGACGAGACGCTCCGTACAGGGTCTGTCGAGCGTACCACAAGTCATGGTCTGTTGAAACGGCCATCCGCTCAATCTCGCCGTATTTAAGGCCAAAGTCCCGCCGATCGGGTGGGCCAGCGGCGATGATGAATCTAAACTGATCCTTAGCTTCCGCAAGTCCGATCGACGTACGAACAGTGAGGACCGACCAGATGACGAGCCCCGCGATGACCGCTGCACTTTCACACCCAGCCAGCCGCGCCGGGGGATTTGAGACATATCGCAGCCTTTGCGAGCTTCACCGGCAGGCGGGCACTATCGGCTCCATCAGCGCCCTGCTGAACTGGGATCAGGAAACCTACATGCCGCACAACGCGGCCGCGCACCGGTCGGATCAGCAGGAGCTGATCGCGCGACTTCACCACGAGGCCATCACCAGCCCGCGCCTCGGCGATCTGCTCGCGGCGTGCGAGGCTGATCGCGAGCTTACCGCCGATCCGATCATCGCCGCCGATCTCCGCGAGATGCGCCGTGATTACACCCGCGCCACCAAGCTCTCCTCCGACCTCGTGGCCGAGCTGGCCAAGGTCACGAGCCAGGCGCAGGAAGTCTGGAAGGAAGCGAGATCACGGCCTATGGGCAGCGCAGGTTTGGGCAAGAGCGGCGACTTCGCGATGTTTCTTCCGTCGCTCGAAAGAGTCATGGAGCTCACACGCCGCAAAGCCGAGTGTTATGGCTTTGCCTCGGGTGGTGAGTTGTACGATGCGCTGATCGATGAGTACGAACCCGGTGCCACCGCGCGCATGATCGAGCAGACCTTCACACCCCTGCGCGATCGGCTCAGCGGGTTGGTCAAGAGCCTCTCATCATCGCACCGCAAGCCCGATGAATCGGTCCTGCGCGAACGAATCGACCCTGCGCGCCAGCACGAGTTTGGCCAGCAGGTCCTACGGGCCATGGGCTTTGATTTCAACGCGGGTCGGCTTGATACGACGACGCACCCCTTCTGCTCGGGCATGGCCCCGGGCGATACGCGCCTGACCACACGCTACCGCGATGAAACCTTTACCGATGCGCTCTATGGCTCGATGCACGAGGCCGGGCACGGGCTCTACGAGCAGGGGCTTCCCAAGCAGCAGCTGATCGCGGGCCTTCCAGCCTTCGGGCGCCCGCTCGCCAGCTCCATCTCGCTGGGCATCCACGAAAGCCAGTCGCGCATGTGGGAGAACTTTGTCGGTCGATCGCGCGAGTTCTGGGAGTGGTGCTTGCCCATCGCGCAGCGCACGCTCGGCGGCTCGCTCACCTCACGCTCGGTTGATGACCTCTACCACGCGGTCAACACCGCGCGGCCCAGCCTCATTCGTGTCGAGGCCGATGAAGCAACCTACAACCTGCACGTCATGCTCCGCTTCGAGCTTGAGCGCGGCCTGATCTCCGGCGATCTGCCTGTCAAGGATCTTCCCGGCGAGTGGAACGCGCGCGTCAAGAGTTACCTGGGGCTGGAAGTCCCCGACGATCGCCGCGGCGTGCTGCAGGATGTTCACTGGTCCTTCGGCCTCATCGGTTACTTCCCGACCTACACGCTCGGCAACCTTTACGCCGCGCAGTTCTGGGAGACGATCAACCAGCAGATCCCCGACCTCAAAGCCCAGATGCAACGCGGCGACTTCCTCCCGCTCAAGACGTGGCTCAACACCAACATCCACACCCACGGCCGCCGCTACCACGCGGGCGAGCTCTGCCAGAACCTCACCGGCAAACCCTTGAGCGCCGATCCCCTGATGCGGCACCTCGAAGGCAAACTTCGGCCGATTTATACGTGAGCAGCGGTTCAAGAGAGCCCAGAGCGCAAGCTCAGGGGTCTTGGCTTTCCAGTTCTGCAATAACTCCGAGTTCGATCCCGCGCATCCAAGTGGCAAGCCTTCAAAGACGAGCCCGAAGTGCCGCGAGAAAGTCTTGAGGATTCAGAGGCATGGGTGATGCCATATGTTGCAAATCGACTGATCGATAAAAACGAACAGGCCGCCCATGTTGGGCGACCTTCTTTTTTGGAATGCATGTGCGTTGCGGGGGGCGAGCGTGCTATTTTTTCCCCAGGTCCCACACCTTGTCAAACTCCGCCACGGCCTTATCGCCGACGACGAAGTACTTGATCTTGGCCGTTTTGCCCACACGGAAGAGCAGCACGAGCTGGTCTTTGGGTTGGCTGCGGGTGATAGGGGGCATGGAGCTGACCGAGGCAACGGGCGACTCGGGGGTGTAGGTGATCCACGTCTCAGCGGGGTTTTTGTAGATGTAGCCGTAGCAGGCGTATTGCTGGCCCGATTCATCGACCAGCACGGGCGCGGCCGAACGGTCGATGTTGCCCGCTGGCTCGGAGAGGAACCCGAACTCGCGGTTGTTGCCATCGACGGTGAGCTGGATCAACGCGATGTCTTCGGGCACGGCGAACTTGCGGACCTGCAGCTTGGCATCGATGCCCCGGTTGCCGAGTCGCTCGTTCCTGAACTTGCCCTCGCCGCTGGTGATGCGGTTGCCTTCTTCGATCTGCAGGCCGCCAGTGTCATCCTTCTGCATCACGATGTTGAAGGGCATCGACTCATTGATGCGCATCGGAGGTTCGGATGGCCACTTGGCTGGGTTGCTCTTGTACGCACCCGCGGTCTCAAAGACCTTGACGGTGCTGACGGGCGTGATCGACTTGTTGGCGATGGC
>JBBSBC010000015.1:0-32788 GCA_038251595.1 Phycisphaerales bacterium
CCACGCGCCCATGTTGTCGGCGCGGATGTCGAGATCGAGCACGGCGGGGTTCTGCGGCAGATCGAAGTGCGTCTGCTGAGGCAGGGTGGTGACGGAGGGGTTGGGAATGTATTGCGTCACGCAACTGCCGTTGACGGGGTTGTTGCAGGCCGCGATGCCGAACGTGGGCAAGTAGGCGCGGTACCCATCGATATAGCCATTTTTGGAGCCGGAGCCGAAGCCGATCATGCGCTCGAGTGGGCCGGAGTAGTACTCGTTGCCATCATTATCAACGAGCACTCGCAGGGGCGACTGAACGGCGTAGGTCTCGGTGGTGCCGGGTTGCTGCGTGGTGGAGTCGCCGCCGTTGCCGGGGTCGCGGATGGCAATCTTACGGAAGTTGGTGCAGAAATCGGGGAGGCTCTTGACGGTGACGCTGTGGCCGCCGCTGCGGTCGAGCTGACCGATGATTTGCGGGTCTTGGAGATACCAACCGACGCTGATGGTGACGGGGTAACCGGCGAGGAGGCAGAAGGCGATGTCACCGAGTTCGGGGGCATCGTTGTTGGAGACGTACTTGGCGGTGACGACGATATCGCCGGCGATGCCGGAATCGCTGAACCATTGGTTGACACCATTGAAGGCGTTGGTGCCGCTGGTGCCGTCGTCGGGGTGGGTGTTCATGTAGATGCCCATGAGGGCGAGGGCGGTGGTCATGCTCTGGTAAGTTGCGGGTGTGCCGGACCACGGGCCGGGACCGGGGGCAAGGCTGGGGTAACCGTGGTTGGCGAAATACTTCATCACGTTCATGGTGGCGGTGGGGACGCAGTAGTTTGATCCGCCGGAGGGAAGGCCCTGGATGCCGGGCGCGGCGGTGCGCGACTGGTCAAGGTCGGGCATGGTGTAGGGGATTGCGGGGTTGCAGGGATCGCCAAGACTGGTGAGTGATGCGGCGGCCAGAACGATGCAGGTGGTAAGCATGATTCATCTCCGTTAATGGGGTTCACGGAAAGAAGTGCAGGATTGGGCACGATGTGACGGGTGTGCTAAAAAACACTTGTGGTGTGCGCAACGGCCTCTACTTGCTCTTGGGGAGCTTGTTGAGAAGCGATTGCAGCTCGCGGGTTTCGGTTCGGTCAGGACCGAAGGTGCGACGGGCGGAGTCGGCCGCGACTGTGAGGGTGGTGCGAGCCTCTTCGATGCGCCCGAGGGCGATGAAGCACTCGCCGAGCACTCGACGAAAGGCGATGGTGACGGTGTTGTCGGGGCTGAGCACTCGGGCGGCGGAGTCGGCGGAGTGTTGTGCCAGGGGGAGTGCGGACGCGGGGTCTTGGCGATCTCTAAGGAGAAGGACCGCGAGGTTGTGTTCGGCCGTGAGGGTGTTTTGCTGGTCAGGCCCGGCGAGGATGCGCAAGCGATCGATGGCGCGACGGAAGATGGACTCGGCTTCATCGACTTCTTTGAGTTGGCGCAAGGTCACACCAAAATCCTGGAGTGTGACGGCGTAGAAGAAGCTGTCTGGTCCGCCGCCTTCATCGGAAGGGCGAGCTTCAAGATTCTCGAGCAGTGTGCGGAGTTCGGTCGAGGCTTCGGCGAACTTGCGACGGGCGACGAGGACGGAGGCGAGGGCACGGCGTGCGCCGAGGGTTTCGAGATGGTCGGCGCCGAGAGTTCGCGTGCGGCCTTCGAGCGCGCGGCGCTGGTGAAACTCGGCGAGATCGACCTGGTTGAGGAGGAGATGGAGGGTGCCGAGCGTGTTGTGGATGATGCAGGTTTCGCGGTGATCCGGGCCGAGCGCGGTGGTGGCGGTATCGAGAAGTGCGGTCAGTTCGGCAATGGCCTCGCGCGTGCGGCCGCGGATGTGGAGGGCGGAGGCCAGCTTGGTGCGCGACTGGATGGTGTCAACATTTTCCGGGCCGAGAAGTTCGGTGCGAAGCTCGACGGCTCGTGCAAGGTGAGGCTCGGCATCGGCGGCTCGGGTGAGGGCGAGGTAGGTGGTGCCGATGGTGTGGCGGATGGAAGCCTCGACCAGAGGCTGGTCGTTGAGCTTCGAGGCGTTGCGGGCGGCGGCGATGAGCACGTCGGAAATGCGAAGATCGCGTGTGGCGACCTGTCCGGCGGGTTGAGGAACGGCGAGCATGTCCTGAAGAAACTTGGTTGCGCCGGCGGCGTTGTCTCGGGCGGCGAGCGCGTCGGCGAGTGCGGTGTTGGCCGCGAATCGTGCGGCGATGGCGAGGTCGCGCTCGGTGGTGATGCGGCGCAGGTGCAGGGTGGTGCCGAGCGAGAGGGTGGTGAGGGCGATGAGTCCGACGATGACGACGGGTGCGTTTCGGCGCGCCCAGAGCGCGAGGGTTGAGACGGGCGAGAGGGCGCGGGCGGTGGTGGGGCGATGATCGAGCCAGGCGCGGAGATCGGCGGCGAAGAGATCGGCGGATTGGTAACGATCGAGCGGATTGGCGGCGGTGGCGCGGTTAGCGATTTCGACAAGCGTGTGGGGGAGTGGGCGCGTGTTGAAGGATGATGGAGCGGAGGTGGGGCGGTCGAGCTCGGCGCGGCGGGCCTGTTCGAGAACATCTTGAACGGGGTCGGGGCTGTAGCGCCCGCCGGGTGAGCGCGGATGGCGTGCGGTGAGCAGGAAGATGAGCGTGGCGCCGAGGCTGAAGACATCGTCGAGTGGTGTTGGGGTGGTGATGGTGGCGGGTGAGATGCGGGCCTGCGCGGGCGACATGTAGGCGGGCGTACCGGCAAGCCGGGAGGAGGGGGTGTGGGCATTGATCGCGGTGGCGAGACCGAAGTCGGTGACGAGCGGGCGCAGCGCGGCGGTTGAATCGTCGGAGGGCGCGAGCAGGATGTTGGAGGGTTTGATATCGCGGTGAAGTATGCCGCGTGCGTGGGCGTGGGCGATGGCACGGGCGATGGGTTCGATCAGGCGGGCGGCGGTGTGGGCATCGAATGGACGACCGTTGCGGGTTTCGGTCACGAGCCTGTCGAGCGGGAGCGCGGGTGTGCGCGGATCATGGGCGGTGGCCAGGTGGTAGTCGATGTAGAGACGATCAATCTCGGGAAAGACACCGGCATCGTGGACACGGATGATGTGGGGATGGTCGAGCGATGCGGCGGCGCGGGCTTCGGCGAGCAGGCGACGGGTGTCGTCGGTCAGGTCGTCGTCGCGTGGGCTTTCGGCGGGGCGATCGAGAATCTTGAGGGCGACTTGCCGATTGAGCAGCTCGTCGCGCGCCCGCCAGACTTCGCCAAACGAGCCACGCCCGAGCGGGGTGATGAGTGTGTATTTGCCGAGGCGGGTTTCAGGAGCAAGCGGGGGAGCAGGGTCGGAAGGTGATGCGGCATCCGCCGAAGCGCGCATGAGTGAAAGGATGGAGAGCACCGAGTCGAGGTCGTCGTTGAGTGTGGGGAAGCGAGAAGAGAGCGCAGAGCGGAGTGTGCTTTCGGGCTCATGGATTCGGCGTGCGGCCTCGCACATCAGCAGGGCGCGGCGAATGCGTGGGCGTGCAACGAGCGAAGGGAGTGATGCGGAGTAATGCTCGAGCGTCGCGGGGAGGGCGCGGGTCCATCGTTCCTCGGCATCGGCGATGACGGCCTCGGCCGCGATGCCATCGTTGGCAAGATCGAACTCGGTGAAGAGGCTGGCCAGGTCGGGAGGAGAGGGGTGGGCTGGATCGCGCCAGGCCATTCGGACGCGATCTGCGGCGTTGGCGGCGGCGTTGGCAGCGGCGTGGACAGTGGCGGACATGTGGGGCGAAGGTCGGGTCATGGGTGAGAGGGTGGGGGTGGCGTTGGGGTCCAGAGCAGTATAAAGCATGAGTGCGGTCGAACAGCGATTGTGACCGGGCGCGGATGTGGTACGGTTGGACTGGTGGTTTCAGGGTGGCAGAGCGGGAAGAAGAGACGAAGCATGGGAACGGATCTTCAAAGAGCGTTGGCGGGCATCGGTTCGGCGGATGAGCGCGAACGCGACGAGGCCTTTGCCGAGTTGCTCTCGCTCACGATGATCTTTGTTCGGGCTTCGATGGGCCGCAAACTGCGGGACGCACGCGAGTCGGTGGATGTCTGCCAGTCGGTCGCGGCCTCGCTGGCGGAGAATGTCCGGCTGGGGCGTGTGAAGTTTGAGAACGAGGCCTCGCTGGCGGGGTATCTGGGGAAGGTGGTGCGAACCAAACTGGCGATGCTGGCGCGGCATGATGCCGCGGAAAAGCGTGGGGGAGGCGCGGGGACGGTTGCGCTGGGTGATGGTGAGCAAGCGGCGGGAAGAGAGGCCTCGGCGAGTTATGTGGAACAGGGGCGTGAGGCGTATGGGCGGCTGATCGCGGCGCTCAGCGACGATGAGCAGGAGTTGCTCAGGCTGCGTGCTGGAGGAATGGCGTGGGGGCAGATTGCGGATCGAACCGGGTCTGCCGAGGCCACACTGCGGCAGCAGTTCAGCAGGCTTCAAAGGCGCGTGGCGCAGGAGCTTGAGCGCATCGGCGAGTGAAGGGCCGGGAGCATCAGCAACCGACGAAGTATTGCTGAAGGAACGAGTAGATGTCGGTGAGGTTGATGGTTGAATCGTCGTTCATATCGGCGGGCAAGGAAGGGCCGTTGGTGCCGACGAAGGCGAAGTATGCTTCGAGGAACGCGAAAATGTCGCCGATATCGATCATGCCGGAGTTGTTGAAATCGGTGGGGCAGAGGTCGAGGATGGCCAGCTCGCTGCCGGTGCCGAGGGTCGAATCGGAGCCGGAGAAGAAGATGCGGTTGTTGACGGTGATGGCCGCGAAGAAGGGGGCGACTGAAGCGCGCGAGGGCGTGACGGGCTCGATCTGCGGGGCGAGTGGTGAGCGATCGGTCTGCCACATGCGCCCGTAAAGCCCGGAGGCGGAGCTGTCGCTGACCTCGAAGTAGATGTGTTCGCCCGCGGCGGCGAGCACGCGGAAGACCGAATCGAAAGCTCCGGGGTAGACATCAGTCAGGCGTACGGTGCCCGGGGCGGTGCCATCTGTGGACCAGAGCTCGGAGCCGGTGGCGCCATCGTCGGCGGCGAAGAAGACACGGTCTCCGTTGGCGAGCATGGAGAGCGGGCGCGAGGCGCCGGGACCGGGCCAGATGTCACGAACGCGGTGCGTGCCTGGCCCGTTGCGGACCCCGTCGGTTCTCCAAAGTTCGTGGCCGGAGGTATCGTCGGCGGCGGAGAAGAGGACATATCCGCCCATGGCGCAGGCACCGGATGCGAACGAGCCGGAAGGGCCGGGATGAATATCCGCAATGCGGTACGTGCCCTCATCGGTACCATCGGAGACCCAGAGTTCGTTGCCGGCAGCATCGTTGGCATCGAAGTAGATGCGGGTGGTGCCGCCGGTGGTGGGGGTATCGGCAACGGGCCGCACGGTGGGCGAGATGGGGGTGATGCCGCTGGGTGCGGTGAGGATGGTGACGAGCTCGGTGCCGGTCGGTGTTCCATCGGTACGCCAGAGCTCGGTCAGGCCGGGGGCGTTGTTGGCGAAGAAGAGGACGTTTGTGCCGCAGGTGGTGAAGCCGAAGGGGTCTGAGCCGGGGATGCCGGGATCAAGATCGCGCAGGGGGCGTGTGCCGCTGATGGTGCCGTCGGTGACGAATGGTTCAGCGCCGATCGCGGGATCGCTGCCGGCGAAGATGAAGCGTGCGCCGAGGGCGGCGACACGGGTCGAGGCACTTCCGCTCGCCGTGATATTGAGAGATTGGGTGCCGGAGGCCGAGCCATCGGTTCGGTACCACGCGGCGGATAAGGATGACTGAGAAGCGGCGAAGATCGTGAGGGCTGCGTTGCTGAGAAGCTGATTGGGTGAAGAGCTTGCGGTGCCGGGAGCGATATCGGCGAGCTGGAAGGTGCCAGCGGGCGAGCCATCAGATACAAAGGGTTCGAGGCCATTGTTGGTGCGTGCCGCGAAGACAACACCCCGGCCCATTTTGGCGAAGCTCGTGGGTGATGAACCGACCGTGCCGGTGCGGATGTCCTTGACTAGGGATGCACCTTGTGCAGAGGTGTCGGAGATGAAGAGCTCGAGACCGTTTTCGGGCGTGAAGGCGGGGAAGAGCAACTGGTTTGCGAGGGGCAGGACTGGGCGCGTCAGGCGCGGCTCGCCAATGCCGAGTGTGGTGACGAGCGTCGGAGGGCTTGAGGAGAGCGGGTCGGCATCGATGCGCCACAGGCGATAGCCGTCGGTCGAGTTGGTGGCTTGAAAGACCAGGTCGTTTCCGTGGGCAAGCAGTTCGACGGGGTTGGAATCATCGGCACCAGAAGCGAGATCGATGACCATGTGTGTGCTGGCGGTCGAACCATCGGTCACCCAGAGTTCGTTTCCGTGATCGTTATCGGTGGCGGCGAAGAAGAGGCGACCACCGACGGCGCCCCGAGCAAAGGCGGTGGCGAGACCATCCGAGGAGCCGGGCAGAATATCGAGCACAAGATGGGGCGGACTTCCGGTCGCGCTGGTGTCGAAGACCCAGAGTTCGCGTCCGGAACCATCGACAGATGCGGTGAAGAAAATCTGATTGTTAACTTCTATGAAGCCCTGCGGCTTGGAACTCTCGGAGCCTGAATTGGCGGAGGCGAGATCGGCCACTTGTGCAGTGCCGAGCGTGGTCCCGTCGCTGGTCCAGGGTTCGATGCCGCTCTCGGGTGTCATGGCGGCGAAGTAGAGCCTGCCGGCGGCGGCGGCGAGTTCGTCGGGGCTTGACCCATCAGGGCCGGGCACGATGTCGCGCACCAGCTGCGTTCCGGCGATGGAACCATCGGTCGACCAGAGTTCGCTTCCATGCAGGCCATCATCGGTGACGAAGAAGAGCTTGTCGCCGACGGGTGTGGGCGAGAAGATGGGCGCGGGGAGCGCGTTGCCAGCAAGTGGCAGCGGAAGAATGGCAAAGGTTCCATCAAAGGTGCCATCGGTGCGCCAGAGCGAGCTGCCCGATCCGTCCTTGGCGATGAAATAGACCAATGAGGGTGTGGCGGCGAGAATGCCGAGGTTGGCGAGGGTGTTGAGTGGGGCGATGTCGCGGATGAGGGAGGTGCCCGCCTCGGTGCCATCGGTGCGCCAGAGCTCGACACCCGTTGAAGGGTTGTACGCCACAAAGATGAGAAGTTGGCCAAGCTGCGTGAGTTGTGAAGGGCTTGACGAGCCCCCGCCGGGGAAGACGTCTTTCACCAACGTGGTGCCGCTGGGCGTGCCATTGGTTCGCCAGAGCTCGGTTCCGCTGCTGTTGGCGCGGGCGGTGAAGTAGGCGGTACCGCCGATCGCGACGAAGAACGGTGAATCGGCGGTGGTGGTCAGTGCCGACGCGCCGATGCGGTTGATATCAATGACCCGTACACGAGGCTGAGCGTGCGCGTTGAAAGCGCACACACAGACTGCGGCGACGAAGGATAATCGAATGGTGGTCATATCTGGTGCCAAGCTTTGACCACAGTCTGACAGATCAAGGCCACTTTGTCCAGCTTCTTATCGGAAAGTGTGAAGTTTGTGTTTTGATCGCACCAGGTCGGGCGGTTGTTAGTTATATATTTGCTTGGTATTGCGCGCCGATGGCCCCTGAAAAGAGCGACCCTGCTGGGGTCGCTCTTGGGGAAGACTTAGGAAGGTGTCACGGGCGGGCCGCCCGTGCTATTGGATTAGCAGCCGCCGAAGTAGGCGGAGAGGAAGTCGAAGATGTCCTGAACGGTGTTGGCACCGCCGGTGTCGTTGGTGTCAGCGCACGAGTCGGCGGAGAAGTATCCGCTGAGGAAGTCGAAGATGTCCTGCACCGAGGCGGGTGAGCCGGACTTGTTGTAGTCGCCGCGGCAGCAGGGGGCCTGGTAGCTGAAGGGCGTGCAGACGGTGCCGATACCTGCGAACGACCTGTTCGTGCCGATGCACGCGGCGGCGGTGGTGATGGAGCAGTTGGAGCCGCAGCAGCAGGCACCATTGACCGGGATGACGACGCAGGGGTTGGCGGGGCTCGCGCTGTTGCGGGGAAGATTGAGGGGCGAGAGGATCACGAAGTCGATGGAGTTCTGGTTGTTGTCCTGGCAACCATCGAGCTTGCGGTAGCCGCCGACGGTGTTGGAGATGTCAGGCGTTGTGCCGATGCCTTCAAAGCAACTGGCGGAGAGGCCGTAGCCGACGAGGTCTTCGATCTCGACGCTCGCACAGTCGCCCGCGAGCGGGGTGGCGATACGGACAAGGGCGATGCGGCCGCTGGAGTTATCCATCCCGAAGAAGGGTAAGGCGGTGAAATCGGGCGTGGGGATGCCCGCGCCGTTTACACCAACCGCGCTGGTCTGGATCAGGCGGTAGGTGCCGGGGTTGATGGTGCCGGAGAGGGGGACGGTCTGTGAGATGAGGAAGCCGGCGGCGCTGTTGGTGTTGGCGTACTGAAGGCTCCAGCCCGTCAGATCAACGGGCGCTGCCGAGCGGTTGAAGATCTCAACATGGTCGGCATTGAAGGGTGCGCCGGTATTGCCGCCGCCGCCGAAGAAGCCGCTGATGACCACGCGGGCGGGCGAGTTGGTGCAGGTGGCGACATCGAGGAAGAGGCGTGAGGAGTCGGTGCGACCCTGGGCATCTGTCACGGTGAGGGGAATGGTCTTGAGGCCCTGGGTGACGGAGACAGGGATTGGGTAGCCGAGGGTGAACAGGCCGCCGCCAGCGTCGATGAGGGACTGGGTGGCCGAGCCGTCGAGGGTGGTGAGGTCGGCGCGAACCTGGATCATGGTGCTGGGCGGGGCCGCGCCGGGGAAGACGTTGACGGAGAAGTTGACGGTCGAACCGGCGCAGGTCGCGGCGGTGTCTATTGACCCGTATCCGGCGAGGAACCCGCCCGAGGCGCGATTGCGAGGGCTGGGCGTGGCGACGGAGAAGTCGTTGAAGTTCTGGTTGGTGTCTTGCGCGCCGCCGAGCTTGCGGGTGATGCCGGAGTCGTTGGCGGTGGCGAGCGCGGGGGCCGCGCCCTCGAAGCAGATGGCCCCACCGTATGAGGCGAGGTCTTCGACCGAGAGATCGGCACAGTTGGTGCCGATGAGCGTGGTGGAGCGCACAAGGGCGACGCGTCCGGCGTTGTTACCCATGCCGCCCGAGCCTGTGAAATCGGGTGCGGGGAGTGGTGAGCCAAGAGTGCCTGGCGTTGACATACGAACGAGGAGGTATTGGCCGGGACGAATGAGGCCGGAGAGTTGGACGCGGTCGAGGGCGTTATCGAAGCCGGAGAGGCTGCCGCCGCTGGCGTATTGCACAGACCAGTTGGTCAGATCGACGGTGGTGGGCGAGCGGTTGTAAAGCTCGACGAAATCGGCATCGTAAATGCCGACCGGAGGACCGGCGTTGGCTCCGCCGCCATAGACCTGGCTGATGACGACCTGCGAAGGGGCGTTCTGTGCGCAGTCGGCGACGCTGAAGCTGAGGGAGGTGTTGGTTGAGCGTGGCTCGGCATCGGAGACGGTGATGGGAGCGTTCTTGAGGCCGACGGTGACCGAGCCGGGAACGGTGTAGCTGAGGGTAAAGATGTTGTCACCAGCGACAAGGTCGCCGTTGGTGGCGTTGTCAAAGAGCTGGGTGTTGGCCAGACCGCCGACGGTTGTCAGATCGGCCACGACGGCCAGACCGGTGGAGACCGGGTTGATGCCGGGGGTCACGGTGACGCGGAGAGTCACCTGACCACCACCGGCGCAGACCGCGGCGGGCGCGGCGACGGCCACACCCTGCGGCGGGATGGAGACGAGGGCCGTGCCCGAGACGGTGACCATATCAAAGCGGTAGGTGCCGGTGCCAGCGAAGGTGGAGCCGGTGTTGCTGGGGGTGTAGGAGTTGCCGGTGGCGGGGTCGAGGGCTGTTGAGATGCGGAACTTGAAGTTTGGATTGTTGGCGACGGCGGGAATGGCCGAGAAATCAAAGGTGCGCGAGAACCACACATCTCCGAGGTTGCCCTCGTAAGGCAGGCCGGGCACCTGGGTAAAGGTCAGGCCGTCGGTGGAGTAGTACAGGGCCGAATATCGGCTGGAAGAGTTGGAGTGGCGCTGATCCCACGAGACGATGATGTTGCTGTAGTTGGTGGTGTTGACCGCGAACTCGGCACCGACCTGACCAGCACCGGCAACGGTGATCGGGTAGCCGCGTGTCTGCCAGCCCGAGTCGTCGGCGGTCTCAGGGTCGGTTGAACCTGTGCCCGAGGCGAAGATGCATTCGGTCAGTGCCGCGAATCCCGGATTGTTGTAGCACTGGCTGGTGCCCGCGCCGAAGGCGGGGGTGAATGTGCCGGTGGCGGTGTTGCCGTCGCCGGGGTTGGAGTTGAAGTTCCATCGGGTGATGGTGGATTGTGCGGCGGCGAACTGGCCGCAACATGCGGCGGCGATCGCGCTCAGCGACCAGAGGGTGCGTCGGGTCATCGGTCACTCCTGAAAAAACGGTGCTGTGGTTCATGGCGCGTCGTGCGTTGCGGCGGAGGGAAGGCTAAGCGGTTGAGGGTCGAGGCTCAGCGTGCGCGCTGTCAAGATTGCGCAAAGGTTCGGAGGTGTGAAGATGGGGAGGCTTGATGGTGATCGCCGTCCAACAACTCCGTCACCGAGAAGTCAGAAGGGCAGGCCGGGCTTGTTGAGCCAGCCGCCGAAGACGCGCCCTTCGAGCTCGTGGTAGCGGATGGTGCTGATGCCGCTGACCGTGGCGGATTCGTGGCCCCACTCGCGGTCCTGCACGCGCTCGGTGAAGGTCTCGGCATGACCATCGGCAAAGCAGATCGTGCCATACACACGGTCGTGGCCCGCGAGGCCGGCGATGTATCCGCCCTTGCCGTGGGCGGGTCCGAGGTCGGTGTAGTTTTGCCGGCCGAAGCGAGCGCCCTGGCCGGGAAAGAAGGCGGTGGTGGGTCCGTCGGTGACGGTCTTTGAGCCGCGAATCTGGCCTTCGAGGGTGGAGACGATGTCGTCGCTCTGGCTGAACTGCGTGGTGCCATCGCCGAAGAGCGGGACGCGCTCGGGCTGGGCCTGGGCACCGATGAAACGCTCATTGAGCGGGCCGACGACGTTGGCGGGGTTTTTCATATCCGCGCTGGTGTTGGCGTAGTTCTTTGGCGCGGTGAAGGCCATGAACCACGATTGGCAATAGTTGGTGTTGAAGCCATCGGTGAGCAGCTTTGAGACACCCGCGGCGGTGTTGGGGCGATCGGGATCGATCGCTTCGAGGCGTGCCAGCGAGAGCGACTGGCTGGCGCGCGAGGGGCTCGATGGGCAGAGGACCTGACCGACCTTGGCGTATTCACCAAGAACATAATCGGCGACCCAGCCGGACTTGTGCAGCGGGCCATACCCGCGGTTTGAGCGATCGTCGAATGGGCCGGTGCTGTACTGACCTTTGTAGTCGTTGGCGTGGGTGTTGGCGGCGAGCGCGAGCTGGTGGACGTTGGATGAGCAGACCGCCAGCCGGGCAACCTCGCGCGCCCCGGAGAGCGCGGGGAGCAGGAGCGAGATCAGGAGCGCGATGATCGCCACCACCACCAGCAGCTCAATTAACGTGAAGGCGGCGCGGCGGAAAGTGGCGTGTAGATGGTGATCCTTGCTGAGGTTTCGGGGGTGATGGCGTGGCAAGGTCGGCCCTTGGGTCGAGCGGGTGAGGCGGATTGGTCAACACATGCGACGTCTGGACAGCGGTGTGAAGCGCAGAGGCTAGCCAAACTGCACACGCGCCAGAGGCGTTGGAATGTCAAGATCATGTAAAGAAACGATGAAGGTGCGGAGACCAGGGGCGAGGGTCTGTACGGTTCAGCATGAAGACCAGCAGCTTGAGCGTGATGGTTGTGTACCTGTTGTGTGCGGGCGTGGTGAGCGCGCAAGAGGTCGGTGTGAGATTGATCGGCAAGGCGTCGATCGCGGGCGATCTGCTGGATCGCTCGGGGCTTGAGAACGTGATCGGCGACAAGGTGCCGCACAATCGGCTGGGGAGCTTTGGGTCGGGGATCGACTGGACGGGGAAGGACGATGTGTACCTTGCGTGCAATGATCGCGGGCCGGGTGATGGGGCGAGTGCGTTTCGGCCGCGGGTGCAGAGGCTGACGATCACGATTGATGAGGCGGCGGGCACGGATGGCGAGGTGGTGAAGGTTGAGCTGTTGGGCACGACGCTGCTGAGCGATGAGCGTGGCGAGGCGGTGTGGGGATACACGGGCGGGTATGACACCAGCGATCAGGTCGCCGGTGTGCGTGTTGACCCGGAGGGTGTGCGGGTGGATGGTGCGGGTGGCGCATTCTGGATCAGCGAGGAGTATGGGCCGTGGATCGAGCGGTATGGCGCGGATGGAAAGCGCACGCAGCGGGTTGTGCCCCCGTCAAAGTTCATGGTGGAAGCGCCAGATGGGGATGCGATCGGCGAACTGGCGCGCAACACCAAGGGGCGGCAGGCCAACCGCGGGTTTGAAGGGCTTGCGCGCAGCGCGGATGGCTCGAAGCTGTGGGCGATCCTGCAAAGCCCGCTGATTCAGGATGGGGCATCGAACGAGAAAGGGAAGCGCACGGGCGTGAACGTGCGCGTGCTTGAGGTGGATGTGAAGACCAGCGGCACGCGTGAACTGGTGTATGTGCTGGAAGATGCGAGCCACGGGGTGAGCGAGATTCTGGGCGCGGAGGATGGACGATTGTTGGTGCTGGAGCGTGATGGAAAGCCGGGAGCGAAGGCGCGTGCGCGGGCGGTGTATGTGTGCGACATCACGGAAGCGACGGATGTGTCGGAGATCGACCGGCTGCCCGCGCACGGGTTGCCGGTGGGTGCGAAAGCGATGAGCAAGAAGTTGCTGATTGATCTGATGAACCCGGCGTATGGACTGACGGGCGAAACAATGCCGGAGAAGGTCGAGGGGCTCTGCTGGGGGCCAAAGTTGAAGGACGGAAAGCGGGCGCTGATCGTGACGAGCGACAATGACCTGAAGGCGGAGCAGCCGACGTGGGTGTGGGTGTTTGGCATCGCCGCGGCGGAAGCTCAGCAGCCAGCAAAGTAGGCATCAAGGAAGTCGAAGATGTCCTGCACGCTGATCGCGCCTGAATCGTTGAAGTCGCTGGTGACTGCGCTGGCGAAGTAGGCGGCGAGAAAGTCGAAGATGTCCTGCGCCGTCAGCGTCAGGGAGTTGTTGACGTCGGCCCGGCAAGTGCCATCGAGCGAAAAATCCGCGTCGGAGATATCCGCGCCGGTGCGGGCCGGCGATCCGGAATCACGGGCGGTGACACGCAATCGTGCGTGCCGCGAGAAGTAGTTGGGGAGCACGAAACTCTGCTGTCCGTCATCGGCGGTCATGAGGGCGATCGACAGCGGCCAGGTTGTGCCGGAGTCAAAGCTCAGTTCAAGATCCACATTGGAGACCAGCGTGTCGTCATCGGAAATCCAGCAGGCGTTGATTGTCTGATCGGGTGTGAAAGTTTCGCCCCCGTTGGGCGATCGCAGGTAGGCGGTGGGTGCGAGGTTGCCCGAGCCGTTGTCGTTGCCCATGTGCCGCGGCATGTGCATCACGATGCAGTGCATGACACCCGCGAGCGTGACCAGCGACTGGCAGTTGATCGGTACGACGGTCTTGCCTGGCAACGCCGCCTGATACGCGGCGACGGCCTCGGCGTTGAGCGGCACCATGGTCGCGTTGGTGTATGAAGGAACGAGCACCAGATCGTTGCACATCACCACGTTGGTATAGGTGTAATGCACACCGCCGATGCTGCGGGCGGGAACGCGGTAAACGGTGTATGGTCCTGCCGGCGCTGCGGATGATGCGGCGAACGCCTCGGTGATTCGAAAGGGCTCATAGAGCGGTGCCCCGGGCAGAGCCGTCGGCCACTGGCTCACCATGATCTTGTCATCGCCGATGACCTGGGCCCACATGTCGATGTGTTGCGTGACATCTATGTTTGTTGGAAACGGGTCGGTGATGGTCGTGGTGATGTTCTGGTACTGGTGCCACAGCGCAACGACCGCGGCCTCGCGGGCGGCGCTGGTCGCGCCGAGTTGCGGGTTCTCGTTGGCGATCAGGCGCGTGGCGTACGCGCGCCCGAGAGAATCGAGATGGTGGTTGCCGCCGCCATGGACGAGCGGAATCGTGTAGAGGGCGTGGCGACGGTTGCCTGCGAACGAGATGGGGAAGGTGTTGTCGAGCATTCTGAGCGAGCGGTTGTAGGTATGGTCGATGATCGCGCGGCAAGCGCCATTGCCCGCGGCATCGCCGCCCTCGTAGATGTATCGCGGTCCGTAGTCGCGCATCCAGATGCTGTCGAGCGTGCGTGTGATGGGGATGATCTTGGTCATGTCCGCGCCGGCCGTCTGAAAGAGCGAGAGGGTCGCCGCGGAGGGCGCGGGGTCGAACACGACGTACGCCTTGGCGCGGCCGGTGGTGGTGATCTGGGCCGCCATCTGGCGCACAATGCTCAGAATGCTCGGGCTGTAGTTCGGGTGATAGGAGAGCACGATGCCATCCATCGGCGCGTATTCGCCTGGGCAGATGACCGAGCCCTGTGGTGAGGCTGTCGGCCCGCGCGGCAGGAATCGCGTGGCTGGATTCAGCGACTCGAGCAGGAGCTCGGCGGGAGTCGCGGAGCGCGGCAGCGGATCGCCATCAACCGCGAGCGCGAGTGTGGGCGTGCAGAGGCCAAGTACGGTGGCGATGATGCGGATCGGGTTCATGCGTGGGATGTCGTCATGTGCGTTGAGGATGGTGGGAGCGGGCTGAGAACGGGGAGTTTATAGGCCATCCAGGATCGGATCGCGCATCGCAAAGGCTTCGATCAGGCAGGTCTCGACAGCGGGCAGGCACCAGTTGTCCTGATTGACGAAGAAGATGTCATTCTTGTATGGTGCGCGGATGCGTTCAAGCAGACCACTGGCGATGAGCCCCGGACGCGCGATGGGCATGGAATGTCCCCAGCGTGAGAGGCGGATCTGCTTCACATCGCGCCGGCGCAGGCCGAGAATGTTGAGCGTCGTATCAAGCTCGGGTGCAATGCGTGTTGCAAAGTCGTTGAAGCCGTGATCGAAGAGGATGTCGAAGCGGCCACGCGGAAACGGCAGCGGCCAATAGAGCGTCAGCACGCCGTTGCCGACCGGTGTGCGGCGGGTAAAGTCGCCCTTGACGACATCGGTGGCACGGCTGAAACTTTCGGGCGAAGGTCCGACGCCCGAGCCGTTGGGAAAGCGCGCATCCTTGAGCAGGAAGATGTCGTAAAAATCGAGCGGGATGCGCCGCGTGAGCAGAACATTGGCCACGACGTAGGCGTTGGTGTGAACTTCGTAGAGATCCTGATAGCGCTGCGGGTCCTGCTCGCGCATCCCATGCAGAATGTGCCGACAGATGTGCTTGGGGCAGCAGACCACCACGCGCTTGGCGATGAGCGAGCGGAATGTGCCATCAGCGCATTTGTATGTCACCTGCACGCGCTTGGGACCAAGCACACGAACATCGACCGCGCGACAACCCGCGCGCAGATATCGCGGCGGGCAGTTGAGTGGTGTCCGCGATTCGAGCCCCTGCAACTCGCGCCACAGCGCATCGATCAAGCCCGCGTTGCCACCGGGAAGTACCCAGCGTCCAAACTCTTCGGCGGCGATGAAGTTCCAGCCCGCGGCGGCCGAGATCTCGTCCCAACCCGCGTTGAATGACGAGAAGCAATATCCCTGGATCGCGGCCTGCAGTGCGTCGGGCACGGGCACCGTGAGGCGTTGAAGGATGTGCTGCTTGAGCGAGAGCCGATCAAGATCGCGTATCCATGTGTTGTCGAGTGAGTCGTCGAGCGGGATCTCGGGATAGTTGTCAACGTATTCCTGCACGAGCGCACGGTACTGCTCGAAAGCCAGGCGCTCGTCACCGGCCAGACCGTCGGCGGACCAGAATCCCGGCTCGATCTGGCCGCGAAGTTCGTTGAGATCGTCGGAGCTGGGGCTCACGCGTGCGGTGCGGTGAAGCCCCAGTTGGCGGTAGAGCCACTGAAGGTCCGAGCCTTCATCGGGCGTTATGAAGTAGGCACCACCCTGCGAATATTCGATCCCGCGCCAGCGCGCGCCGACGGAGGTGCCGCCGACCTGCGGGTGAAGCTCAAGCAGCACGGGTTTCTTATGCCTGAGCAGATACGCGGCGGCAAGACCCGAAAGCCCACCACCGACAACCGCGATATCAACAGACTCGGTCGGCTCGGGCAGCACACCGCCGGGGTACTGCGTTTCGGAAGAGTGAAATGGAATGTCGCTGGGGTTGAAGTCATCACCAAACCAGCGGTCGGCGAAGGGAAGGCCGCCGATGGTGATGGAAGAGGGTGAATAGGGGACCTCGCCGAACGGCCCGGCGTTGAAGCGTGAGAGCGCACCTGTATCGGCGCACGAGCCACTCGGAGGTGGAAGCACAATCGCTCGCCCCAACCCAAGGGCCAGCCCCGAGGTTCCGTGTGCGCGGTGCGCAGCCATGCCAGCCGCGAGTGCGCCGATGCCAGAGACGATGAACTGCCTGCGCGATGGGTGTTGGGGCATGTGAGGGTCTCGCAAAGATCAGGGGCAACCGACGAAGTAGGCGGAAAGGAAGTCGAAGATATCTTGGACGGAAATGGCACCAGAGTTGTTGAAATCGCCCGAAGGCAGATTGGCAAAGTAGGCGGACAGGAAGTCAAAGATGTCTTGCACGGTGGTCGAGCCCGAGTTGTTGATATCCGCCGGGCATGCGACCGAGACCGTGAGCGTGGCGGCCGTGGTGGTGATGTTGCCGCAGGAGTTGGTGATCAGCACATCGTAGCTGCCGCTATCGGAAGCCTGGGTGTTGGTGATCTGGAGCGAGGTGGTCATGGCTCCGGTGATGCGGGCGCTGTTGACAACCGGAACACCGGCCTTGCGCCACTGATAGCTGCGCGGGTTGAGTCCCGCGGCGGTGACGGTGAGTGTTGCGGTGAGGCCGGGCCCAACGGCGACGCTTGCGGGCTGCGTCGTGATGCGCGGGCTCAGGTTCATCGCCCAGCAGACGGAGTTGTTGAGGATTGTCTTCGCGGCCGCATTCGAGTTGCTGAAGCTGGTGTCATCAAAGAACAGGAAGACGCGCCGTGCCGGTGCGATGTATCCACCGACCAGGCTTGCGCCGGTCTCCGCGACAAGGACGGACGGTTGCGTCGGAGTATTGAGGCGCGTGGCCAGCGTGATCGCGCCCGAGCCGATCGCGCCGCTGGCAATGCTGAGGGTCTGGTTGTTGTTGTAGACGGTCAGGTTCCCGAGCGATACTCCCTGCGTGACAGGGTGGGTGTTGTTGGTGATGGTGATCTGCGTCTGCGTACCGAGCGTGATTCCGTTATCGCTGAGGCTCTCGCGCCCGGTGCGCAGCATGGCACTCTCCCAGAAGATCATCGGCACATTCACGCCGCGAAACTCGCCCGCAACATTGCCGCTGTTGATGCTCGACGAGACAACCACCAGCCCGAAATCGGTGGCGAGCTGAGAGGCACCCGGACGATTGGCAGGTTCGTCATCGAAGCTGGTGGCCAGGTAGCCGAGCGAGCGGAGGTGGTTGGCAACGGCGAGATCGGTGGCTGATGGCGGATTGGTGCCGCCGATGACCGCGATGGCCGGTGGCTGGCCGATACGGATCAGTGCATTGCGCTGCACACTGACCGAGCCACCCGCGCCGGTCACGGTGAGACGAACCGTGAACTGGCCGTTCTGGGTGTAGGTGTGTGAAGGGTTGCGCAGCGTGCTGGTCGCGCCATCGCCAAAGGTCCAGAACCAGTTGAACGCGCTGGGCACCGTGGAGGCATCGGTAAACTGCACGGTGAGCGGGGGCGTCTCGGCGGTGGTGGTCGAGGCGATGATCGCCGCGAAGCCCACATACTTGATGCGAAGCAGGTTCGCCCCGGGATCGATGGGCGAGGTGAAGACCTGATCCTTATACAGATCCGTGAAGTACAGACCATCAGGCCCCGCGGCCAGACCGGCGCAGGTCGCCTTGCCCGAACCGTTGTACTCGATAAAGGGGAGCGGGCCGCCGGGGAACGTGCCCGAGGCATCGATGTTGAACTCGCTGATGCGCTTGCCGATGGTCTGGGTGCCTGTTGCCCATGTTGCCCCCGACTCGGTGACATAGCCACGCCCATAGAGCGTGGCCGGAAAGCCGCTCCCGCCGAAAGTCGCGGACTGAATAAACGTCATCGCAACCGGGCCACTCGAAGGTGCCCAGTTGTAGATGGCAAAGTTGGCCATGCTGGCATCCGAACCATCCCACAGATAGTTGCGGGCCCGCACGAGCTTGCTCAGACGATCGACGCTCGGACCATTTTCGGCGATGTAGTGCGCACCATCAAGCGAGCGCCACGCCCCGCCGAACGGGTTGCGCACACCCGAGGCATAGATGTAGTCAATCGGTGTGAAGGGGGGGCCATCGGTGAACGGGTTATCGACAACGGGTGTGCCATCGAGATTCATCCGCAGAATCTTGCCCTTGAACGAGGTGTTGTTCTGCGCGCTGGCGGCATCAAAGCCATCACCATTATGAACATAGAGCTTCCCATCAGGGCCGATGGTGATGTTGGAAATCTGGTGTGACTGACCTTGCGTTGCGCCCACCATGTCAAGAATGATCGTCTGCGTCGCGGCCGTAAGTCCCCCATCGGTCGAGTGAAAGCGTACAACCTTCGGGTAGTGCGCACCGTTGGGCGGCGCACTGTCATAAAGCATCGTGGCAAAGACATCGCCGCTGATCGGGTCTATGCAGATGCCGCCCAGACCCTGCTCGCCCGTCCCGGGGAAGAAACCGGTGGGGTTGAAGTTGAGCAGGTTGCTCGCGTACGTCGAGACCTCGCCGTTACCGCGCACGAGCTTGATGCTGCCATACAACTCCGCAACATAGCAGAGCGGCGACGATCCACCGGCGACCGCGTTGTTCACAAACGCGATCGCGACCGGAAGTTGAAACCCGCTCGCCACGACATCGACCTTGAAGCCGGGTTGGCGGGTCGTCCACGGCGCGGCCGCGCCGCGGGCAAGAATCGCGAATGTCGGTGTGGTCTGCCCAGCTGCTCCGTTAAAGGTCGCGCCGTTGTCGGCCACCCAGAAGATGCGCGAGGTGTTGATTCCGAGGTTCACGGCGGGCAGGTAGACCGTCCGCATCGCTCCGTTCTCATCGGTGAAGGTGATGTTGGCATCGGGCAGGGCCAGGGGTGCCGAACCTGCGGCAATCACGGCGCGCACATCGCCATGGGCCGCGAGCGCGGCGGGGTTGGTCACCAGGTTCATCATGTTGTCCTGCCCGCGAAACTCGAGCAGAAGCTGCCCCGTACCGGTCTCGATACGGATCGAAGCGGCCGTCGCGCCACCAGGAAGCACGATCGCCGCGACGCTGGTATCGGCGAGGGTGGGCGTCGGTGTGGTCGAGATATCGCGCAAGTTCATGGGAAGCACGGCCGAGAGCGCGGCGGTGCTGAAGGGCCGCACCGCGAACGCGCTCCACTGCGTGGCAAGATCCGGGCTCGAATCTCTGTGCCTGATGCGGAGCTGATAGCTCGTGAGCGGCAGGAGCGACAGGCGACCCGCGTGCGAGCCTTCAAACACTCCATCGCCCAGGTGCGTGTGCAACCGCTCGATGCCGCCGCTGCAGAGCGAGCCCCACACCCGCGCCAAGGGGGTGACGGTCCAGATCTCCCAGTCGGTGCAGATGTGCGTGTCGCCGATATCGGCATCGACAAACGGCCCGGTCTCCATGTGTACATCTTCAGAGTTGAGGATGCGGTTGTCAGTCGCGGGCTCGGTGATGGTCGGCGTGCCGGGTGGCACGTTGGCCGCGGCCGAAGTCGCGAGGACATACATCATCATGGTCGCCGCGAGATGAACTAGGGTCGAACGTACGGGCATGCAGGAACTCCTGGTCAATCCACCGCCACACTGGCCCTCTCCCTGACTCGGCCCGCGCTGGTCCGAGTGCCACCGACAGAGCATGGCACAACTTCACCGCCCCGCCATGCGCTGAGCCGTATCTCGAACAAGTTCGTGCGTGTTGTGCAAAGAAAGTGCGGCCTCAAGCACAACAATGGCCGTGCTCACGGGCATGGCGTGAAATAGTCCGCGATAAACTCGAAAAGATCCTGCACGGTGAGTCTCCCCGAGCCATCCTGATCCGCCCGCGGATCGCCGCCGAGGTACGCATCGAGGTAGTCGAGCACATCCTGAAAGCCCCGAACCCCGTCGCCGTTGTAGTCGGCCGCGCAGCACGAAGCCGCGCCACACCCCGAAGTGGGATTGATCGCCAGGCGCCCACCGTTGCCGAAGCAGGCGGTGGGCGAGAGCGCGATGAAACAGTGGTCAGCCGTACAACACGCCGCCGGCCCCGCCGGTGCTTGAAGCGTCAACGATGCACCACGAACATCCGTACCCGGCCATCTCTGCGTGCCCACACCGCGCCCCCACCATTCAAACGCAACGCCCGCGATGGGTTCAACATCCGCGCGAAGCGTGATGAGCCCAGATCCTCCCTGTGCGATGGTGTACTCAAACGAGTAGAGCCCAACCCACGCCGCGCGCTCCGCATCAAGCCCCGCACTCCTCGATTCGGCATCAATCATCCTGATATGTCGCGGCCCGAACGTGCCGTTCCGCGCATCATCGTTTCCCACAGCCAACGACGATTCCCACGCGCGAAAGGCCCCATGCAGGCCGCGCGGTGCTGAGACCATGGGTGCGCTGATGGGCGCGCCGCTGCAATCCGCGCCGGTCACGGGTGCGCCCGGCTCAACCTGTGCTTCAAGTTGCGAGAGCCTTGCGCGCCCCCAAAGGCCATCGCGATCGGCGCGCACCGTCAGTCGCACACCCGCAAGACCCAGCGTGTCGATCCCATCGCCCGCATCAAGATCCATCACGCGGCCCTGCACCTCGAACCGCTTGGCGATTGCCGGAGTCACCATGACCACGGTGGTTTGCGCATCATCAAACACGCACCCCTGCGGCACACCACCGCCCAGACCCGGGATGCCCGACTGCGCCACAAGACGAAGTTCGAGCCGTGCCGATTGCGAATGGGCGTCGGATGCGACACCAAGGACCAGCAGCATGGCCAGGGTCATCAACAGTGCAGAATGTCTTGGCGCGTACTTCACAGGCAGCCGGCAAACCAGTCGTTCATGAAGTCGAAGAAATCCTGCACGCTGATCGCGCCGCTCAGGTTGTAATCCGCGAAGGGATCATGGGCAAAGAAGGCGTTGGCAAAGGTGATGAGCCCCAGAGTGCCCGGCAAGCAGCGCGGCGTGGCTCCGCCACCGCTGTTGAGCGAGCAGGTATCGAACGCGATCGCGCCACCCACACCAAAGAGGCCGGGGGCCGATGAAAGAACCTCCTCGGGCGTGATGACCACGTTCCAACCGATCCACGCTCCGGGTGTATTGGCCGCGGCAAAGGATGCGCGGCTTGTCCACTGACCGGCGATGCGCTGCCACGAGTACAGCGTGCCAGAGTCGATGCCCCCATGGTCGTCAAGCATGGAGCCGATGACGAGCGTCTCGCCGCGCAGGGCGACACTCATGCCAAACCCACTGTTGGGCGATCCGGAAGGCGCGGTGGGGTGCGTGAACTCCGCCTCGAGTGGCCACGTTCCATCGGTCGCGCGCCTGTACACACGCGCATAGCCCGTGTTGTTGAGTGGATAGGGCCACCAGTTCGCGCCGATGGCGATCGTGTCGCCATCGATCGCTGCGAAGATTCCAAACCCATCAAACACCGAGGTTGTGCGTCCGGAGAGCACCGCCTCTTGTGCCCAGTTCGCGCCGACCCGGCGGAAGACACGCACATCGCTCGGCGAGGTCGATCCATTCGAGCCGGCAAACGAGCAAACCATGGTTTCGCCTGAAACGGCCCATCCCGTAAGACCGTTCGCACTGGCAAGTCGAACTTCGTGAATGATCTCGCGTCCGATCCACGCGCCCGAGGCCGTGCGCGTGTACTCATAAATGTTCGACCTCGACGAGTTGTCGGAGCTGCGGGTTGCCGCGTAGACCGTTTCGCCATCAATCCGAACAGCCTTTGTTCCTCCCGGTATGTTGATGAGTGCGGTCTGATTCCAGGTCGCCCCAATCGGAGCAACGACGCGCTCATAAATCCTACCGGTCACTCCTACGCCCGCAACCGCAACGATCCCGCCGCGAACCGCCACGCTGAAGCCAAGTCTTTGTTGTGATAACGAGCCGCTGAACGCAGCGACCGGTGACCAACCGCCACCGAGTTGGTGTTCATGAATGGAGAATGCGCCTGATCTGGAGACGCCGAAAGTTCCTTCGGCGTATGGATCACCAATCACCAGTGTTGTGCCATCGCTATCCATCGAGAACCCACCGACCCGTACGTTCGATGTGCTGACAAAGCCCGGCTCAACCATGATCGGCGGATGCACATTCGGGCACTCGTCTCCCGACGCGCTCGAACCGGCGCACAGGATCATGGCCGCGACGGTCGCACGGGTGCTGAGCAAAGGAGCGTTCATAGGACGGATCCTCGAAAGTCCAACGATGCTGGCGGATCGCCCCGATGTCGAGGCGCTCACGTCTTTGAGGGCTACGAGGAAATGATACACGCGCGAGCGAGACCCAATGCCTTACGCATAGGCGCCCGCGCGGCTGCTCGGGAAAGGGCCAATCAACACGAAAACGGCTGAGCATGAACGCAATGTCTCGGGCCGAACCCGCCCCGGCAAAATCGCCGGCGACCTGGCGCAAAGCCGCGTCACTTCGCTTTGAAGAAGTCGAGATTGACCTGAACGTACCGGTTCCATTCGGCCGGTAGGTCCTCTTCAGGGAAGATCGCCTTCACCGGACATTCGTCCACGCACAGGCCGCAATCGATGCAGGTGTCCGGGTCAATATAGAGCTGATCGAACTTGCCGAAGTCCGCCTCGTTCTTGGTCGGGTGAATGCAGTCAACAGGACAGACCTCGACGCACGAGGTGTCTTTGGTTCCGATGCAGGGCTCCGCGATGATGTGCGGCATGAATCAGGCTCTCCGGTGGTGCGAAGAGAATGATAGGAATGCCGAACAGGCAAAGCACTTCCCGAGAACTCTCGCGTGACAGCCTCCCGCACGGGCTAGAAATCCGTCGGGATGGTGTACGGTGCGCCCTGCGTATCGTCCCAGATCCTCAAATAGCGGCTATAGCTCTCGCGGTTCGAGTCGTCCAGGTTGTACCCGGCGAGTGGTTCCAGCGTGAGTCGGATGGTCTTGAACCGCGCATCGGTAAACTGCGTGTCACGCCCGCGAATCGTCACCACCAGCGAGGTCTGCCCGGCGGGAATGGTGAGCAGGTTGGCGGGCCGAACATAATCCATGCCCGGCGCGGCCGTCCCGCCCAGCGAATACGCGATTCGCAGCGCGCCATCGACCGGCCCGCTGCGCGTGATCAGAAACGTTGCGGTGTCCGAGGGGTGCGTGGTCGCCACGGGATCGGTCACGGTGATCGAAACCGCGGGCTTGTCGCGGATCGTCACCCACGTGCTCACGCGCCGCGGGCGCGTCTGGCTGAGCGTGAACTGCGCGTTCGGCTGAAGCGTGACACGCACGGTCTCGTTTCCCTCGAACAAGGCATCGTTGATCGGCCGCACATACAGCGACGCGCGGCTGCGCCCCGCACGGATCGTGACGGTTGTAGGCAGGGTCAGATAATCCTCGCCCGGCGCGGCAGAGCCTGCAATCGTCAGGCTGACCGTGAGCGGCAGATCGGTCGCGCCTGTGCGCTCGATCACAAACCTCGCCGTCGTCTGCCCGCCCTCGGTGGCCAGTGCATCCGGAGTAAGAATGGTCACACGCGGCACCGTGTCGTTATCAATGATCGTGAGCGCGGCCGAGCGATTCTGGCCCGTCGCATCAAGGTCGTACGCCGGATCGTTCAGCAGGGTGATCACCACCTCCTCATCGCCCTCGACCGTGAGATCGTCGATCGGGATGATCGGCAGCGTGGTTGATCGCCGTCCTGCGGGGATCGTCACTTCAGTATCAAGCGGGGTGAAGTCGGTACCGCTCTCGGCACGCCCGCCGATCAAGTAGCGCACCGTGAGCGGCGCATCGATCGAACCGGTCCGACGGATGATGAACTCACCGATCTCGCGCGGAAACTCGGCCGCACGCGGATTCTCGACCGAGATCTTGACGACCGGTGCCGAGTCGAACAACACCCGCGATTCGAGGTGCTCGGCGATGGGTTGCCCGGCCATGCCGTTCACTCGTGACGGGCGACTTCTGGCGAACGGATGGTGCGGCATTGTTGAACCCCTGTGCGATGAAGCCATGCCCGGCCTGAGAGCCTGAGCGTGATTGGCGCGCACCGAACGCGCAGGAGTTCATCGTCGGCTCTCCGGCCCGTCGCACTGGAGAATCGGCACTTCGGGTGTTCAGCAAAGCAAAAGCGACCGCCCGCGCAAGCGCGAGCGGTCGTGGTGGTTTGTCCGTGGGTCGTTGGCGGTCAGTTGCACCCGCCGAAATACACGCTCAGAAAGTCAAAGATGTCCTGCACAGTGATCGAGCCGGAGGTGTTGATGTCAGCGCGGGGGTCGTTGACGAAGTACGCGGCGAGGAAGTCGAAGATGTCCTGCACACTTACGGTTGCCGAGCAGTTGAAGTCGCCAAGGCATGGGATGAGTTGGATTGGCGCGGTTGTCACGAACTCGCAGTTGTCGCGCACGATGCAGCGGAACAGAAGCGACGCGGGGCACCCGGGTCCTCCCATCCACGTCACATCGAGCGTCGGCTGTCTGCTGTCGATCCCCGAGATCCCGCCGCACGCACCGTACGGGAAGAAGAAGTTGTACGGCAGCGGCTCCCACGTCAGGTCCGGGTTCCGCACCTCCCAGTTATAGATAAACCCGCCGACCGAGCCCGCGTAGTTGGGTGCCACCTCGAGCGTCACCGTCCCGCCGCGGCACACCGAGACCGATGCCGGGACAGAAACCGTGAGATTCACAAACTCCGCGGTGACGCCTTGGCTTACGGCCGTCCCGCACGAGTTGGTCATGCGGCACGCATACACCCCCGGCCCGCCGCCGGGCTGATTCCCCACCGTGAGTTCCGGCGACTGCGCGCCGCCAATCGCGGGGCCATCCACAAGGTCCACGCCGTTGCGCATCCACTGATACGCCAGCGGCTGCGTCCCCACCGCTGTCACGCTCGTCACCCCGTACCCGTCTGGGCCGGCGCACGCGACGATCGGCGTCGGCTGCACCGCCACCTGCGGCGGGCCGACGTTCAAGGCCGCGGGATAGGTCACCGACGTCCCGCACCCGTTGCTCACCGCGCAGGTGAAGAGCGCCGCATCGGTGGGGAAAACATTGCCGATCGTCAGCGTCGCCGTGTCCGCGCCCGAGATCGGCCCGCCGTCCTGCACATCCACACCGTTCCGCTGCCAGCGGTAAGTCAGCGGCGCATCGCCAACCGCCTGCACCGCGAACACCCCATCGCCGCCCCCCGCACACGGAAGATCGATCGTCACGGGCGACACCACGAACGCAGGCCCGCCGATGTTCACGAAGAGAATCTGCGACTGCCACCCCGCCCCGCACGCGTCGTAGACCGTGCAGGTGAGATATGGGTTGCCCGAACTGCCCGAGGAGGGGTTGTCCCCGCAGAAGTCAGCCTGCGAAAGGCTCGAGAGCGTGAGTGTCGGGGAGCCCGAGCCAGAAACAACCGTTCCCGCACTCATGGTCTCATCAACGAACGTCCCGGAGCACTCCCCTGCGTGCCACCGCCACTCATAGGTGAACGGCCCCACCCCTTCGGCAATCACCGAGAGCACGACGCTCCCGCCCGGGCACGCCGCGGCCACCAGCGGCGTGGTGTTCGTCAGGCTGGGCAGAACCCGCAGCGAAACCTCCGGGCTATAGGCCACCTGCCCGCACTGATCCTCGGCCCGCAGGCGGAAGCGGGCGAACGGACTGGAGTGGGAGTTGAAGTCGTAGGTGTTCACGCTGGTCATCGAGAGCGTCAGGGCGTACGCCCCATTGATCTGCGTCCCGTAATCCATCGTGCCGTCATCGAGCTCGATCCATTCCGGATCGGCGCCGATTTGCTGAATCTCCCATTGAGCCTTGAGCGGCCCGGTTCCGGGGTGCTCCACGCTCAGAACGAGGTCAGAACCGACGCATAGTGACGGCGGATCAATCGACGGTGTGGCCAGCACCGGGGGAGGCGCCGGGCAGGGAACGACGGGTGCAGGGAGCGATCGGAAGTACGCCACCTGGCCATAGGTGATGCATTCCCCCCCGCGATAGAACGCATTGGGGTTGAAAGCGTCTGACAATCGATGATTGTACCGAAGGGTCGGCCAGTCGTTGTGGCCTGGGAGGATCGTGAGCCCTGTCTCGGCTTCCATCTTGAACTGGTTGATGTCGGGGCACACCAGCGACGTTCCGGGAGAGATGATGCCGTCGTTGTTCCAATCCACCCCGCCGGAGAGTGGCCCATAGTTCATGCAGGTGTGAGGCACATGCGCGCTGTGGTCTCCTTGGCACTCGCCGCCGGTAGTGAAAGGGAGGGGCTCGACGTTGCAAATGAGCGCGGGCGCCGAGGAAGTCCGGACGATGAAGGGAAATCGCGGCGTCGGACTGGTGTGCCCGACCCCCGCCGACTCGTTCAGCATGCGCTCATCCAGCGCGTCAAGCGTGGATCTGGAGTAATCCAGGTTGAGCGCCGCACCCCCGGCAAGGCCAAGCTGACCTGGCAAAGCCCACGCGTAGTTCATAACGCTGTAATAGTTCGGTTTGCAGTGCTGGTCATCACCGCCGCCGTGCCGCAGTCCGAGGTTGTGGCCGAGTTCGTGCATGAACGTCGCGGCGTGCGAATCTTCATTGGCCTGATCGCCATTCAGACCCAGCCAGAAGTCGTCCCCGCCGCGGGCCGGAGTCTGGCTGTCGTCGTTCTCTCCATATCCCAGTATGCCGCGGGGAAGTTTCCACGCGAAGATGCCGTAGCGGTACGCCTGTGCCTTCGCCGCGCGGACAGCAGGCCAGCCTGCGGGAAGATCGAAACGCTCCGAGATCGTCCCAAAATAGGTGTTCTTGGTGGGATAAAAGGAAGAGTGACCGCTGAAATCGGCGTTCTCCCAGGAGACCAGGGCAAGCAAAGTCTGATCAAGCTGGCAGTGAAGGGTGACCCCTGGAAGCCCACCGGCCAGCCCAGGCACCGCCGGCACGGGAGCCTGATCGAACGCCGCGACAACCCGGGCAAGGGCATTGCCGATGGGAGCCTGCCCCTCCATCGCGTCGATCTCCACGTAAATGTCCTTGCGGAGCGGGTTTGCTCCGGGCAGAGGGTACCTGTAGAACTGCCCCTCGCCGTCATGGTACGGAACTCCGTTGATTTCCCAATCATCCATCAGCCCATCGAGGTCACTATCGCCATCGCCGGGGGAGGATGAAGAGCCCCCGGAACCGAATCGGATGATCCAGTGCAGCGAAAGCGTGCCCAACGGATCTTGTCTTGTGCCTGATCCGAGGATCGTCTGGCCATCATCCGAGATGTCGAGAGCGACTAGGTTGCTCCAGCCAGCGGTGTTCACGCCGCGGCTCTGCAGGTAGGCGGTCGTTTCACCCAGGTACCCGTCGCCTCGCTTCCAGATGTACGACTGATATTGGTGAGTGACGATCGCCAAGTCGCCTTCGGCCGCGACAGCGGTCACTGCTGCAAACCATGCAGCACTGGTCGGGCGCGGCAGCAGCTCGATAGCGCCGATGGAATTCCAGAGTGCGGGTGCATAGTGCGGAGGATCTATGGCGATTCTCTCCCAGCCGCCGAGGAATCGACCAGACGGAGTCATGCACGTGACAGAGAAGACATCCTGCGAAAGGAAGAATGAACTCGTACCACCCAGCGGATTGGTTATGAGCACATACTGCATGCCCGCCTGGTTGATAGTCGAAACACCCGTCACCCTCCTGCCCGTTCGGCTGGAAAGCCGCACGGGGCCATCTCCGGGCGTCGGTCGCAATACGAGGCCGTCCGGCGATGTCCACATCACTGGAGAAAGCTCGACCTCCACCGGTGGCCCCTGGCTTATCACCCGGCGGCAGAACGCAAATACCACCTGCCCATCGCCGCTGACGACGGGCGCTAGGGTATCCTCGTATCCTGAAAGCACCCCGATGTCGGTATCGGTTCCATCCGGCTTGCGAATCTTGACGCGCTCCAACCCGCCGACTTGGATGTCTCTCCACGCCACGACCTCGCCGTTGTCACTGAACGACAGTACATACCCCGGTATCACCGATCCCGTCAGCCCGGGATTGCCCGCCTCGTCCCACGCCACAACCCGGGAACCCCCCGCAACAACGTTGACGACGCCAACGATTGTTGTCCCACCGCCATCCAGGCGCAGCCGCTCCATGGAAATCCACGAAGGGACGTTGGGAATAATGATCTTCAGCATCGGTGCCGGCGGCTGGGCCAGAGCCGGGCCGCTCCACACCACCGCCCCCACCAATGCCGCCACCAACAGTTGACGAACCCAGCCGAGATGTAGCCGTGTTTCCATGTGTCTGATGTCCTTTGAACTGCGTGTTTCCTGCCGGGCAAGCAATGCCACTCTACAGACTAAGGCGACAGCTGCAAACGGCTCACGCAGAGAATTATGAGGAGCGATGCACTTTCTCTATCCGGAGCTGCCCAGATCCCCGCCCCCGGGTCCCACCACGCCCCGTCCGATTGACCGTTTTTCGGCCTCTCCGCGGTCGATTGTGTGCGGAATCGGTAGTTGTACATAGGGCCCCACCGCAGGGCGTTGGCGCTCTGGTTCAGATCAAACCGACATTCTCCAGATGACCCGCGGCGAGCCGCACTGGCCCGCCTTGCGGCGGATCAAGAAAACCGACTTCATCGCTTCGTACCATACATTCTCGCAGAGAAGCATCGTTTGACGGCGTGATCCGTGCTTGATCGGGCGGTCACCCCGTGCAGCACCGAGCGTGCGCACACCGGCAGCGTGCCTTCCCTCCCCCGTGTCTCGTGGTGGTTGAGACGATGGAGGGCGTTCATCCTGCGCCCGCCGGATTCGTTGACGGATCGTCGATCTTAAGAACAGATTATCAGATCTGAGATCACTTTATCGATTTCGTGGCTTCGCGCCTTGCACTTGGATTCCTTGTATCCTTTATACATACCGTGTCCATCAACCACCTCAGCTCACCACCTCGCCTGCCTGATCCCGAAGGGCGAGCGATGTCGCGCCTGACCGAGATCGAGCGGGCCGAAGCCGAGCAGACGGCGCGTCGGCTGTACGGCGAGCTGCGCGGCGTGATCGGTTTGCTGCCCGAGCACGATCGGGGCGGCAGCGCGATGGCGCGAGCTCTTGAACTTGATCGCGCGACTTGCCAGCGACTTGTCGCGGCGACCGCGCGCCCAGACTCGGGTGTCGAAACACTTGTGCAACTGCCCGGGGTCATGGGCCTTCGTCAGTTCATCGAGTCGGTTGAGAAGCGATGCGCCCAACTTGGCCATGGGGCCATCGAACAACTGGCCGCGGCCTCGGCGGCGGTCGATCGGTTTGAGGTGCTGATCCACGAGCTTGGTGGGAGTCAGCGCAAGCTCAAGGCTCGGCTTGCCTCAGAGCGCGCGGGAGGACCGGGGGGCTTCATCTCCTCAACCGGCGCGAGCAACGACCCGGTGGTTCGCGAATCGCTTTTCCGTGCGGGCGCGGCGGTGACCGGCCGCTGGTCGGAGTCATCAATCGCCATCTCGGTCATCCGCCCCGTGCCGAGCGATCCCTCACGAACACAGACCGTCAAGCTGCGAGCGCTCATTGGTCATCATGCGCGGGCCGACGCCGTCGCGCTCGAGATCGGGCACACTTCGCCGATGCAGGTGCTCGCGCCCAGCCCGGGCCACGATCCGAACACGCCGCACTGGCGCACACCGGGAATATTGATTGAGCCGTTCTGCTCGACCCCGCTGCCGCGAATGGTCTCGCACATGGCGGGGTCGCGCATCGTCCACGTGATCGACCCGCCGCTGCCGGGCGAGACGAACAACACCGACATTGTGATTGCCGATCGTGAGCCGAATGAGGATGTCCATCCCGCGACACTCGACCCCGCGGTCGGCGAGGTGTGGGCGCTGATGAACTTCCCGGCCCGTCGGCTGATCTTTGATGTCTATCTGCATCGCGATATCGCCTGCCGGTGCATTCCGTCGCTCGAACTGCACCTTTGGACGCCGCAGACCGGGGCGCACGCATCGAGCCGCTGGTCAACGCGCTTTCCCGGTGGACCGCGGCTCGGGCTGCTCGGGCCGGGCTTGCGTGGGTCGCAGACCGACTCGTATGCAAAACACGCCGAACTGACCGCGCACCTCTTTGAGCGCGTGGGTTGGGAGAGCGAACAGTTCATCGGGTATCGGTGCGAGTCGATCTTCCCGGTCTGGCGTGGGGGCTATTGCATGGTCTTTGACTTCAGCAGCCCGGCCGAGTTGCCAGCGCGCTGATGCCCACGCATCGATCACGATGATGCGGCGCGTCGCTCGATCTCGCGCATCAGCCAGGCGCGAGCGAATGCCCATTCATTTTTGATGGTGCCCGCGCTCAGGCCCATGGCGAGGGCCGTCTGTTCGATGGTGAGCCCGGCAAATGATCGGAGCATGACGACCTCGTGCTGGCGTTCATCCTTGGCACGGAGCGCATCGAGCGCCGCGTCGAGGTGGATCAACTCATCGGCATCACGATCAGGGTCGATCTCCGGCCCGCCCGCGGGCGGGGTGGATTCGAGCAGGGCGGTGCCCAGCGGCAGAGCGTTCTTCTCGACCCGCGTGGACTTGATGTGCCGCGCTCTATCGATCAGGATGCGCCGCATGGCCTGGGCCGCAGCGCCAAAGAAGTGCGCCCGATTCTCCCACGAGAGGTTGCTCGGGCCAAGCAGACGGAGATAGGCCTCGTGGACGAGCGCGGTGGGTTGCAACGTATGGCCCACACGCTCGGAACGCATCATCGACCCGGCAAGCTGGCGGAGTTCGTTGTAGATGAGCGGAAGAAGCTGCTCAGTGGCGTTGGCCTCGCCCTGCGCGGCGGCGGTCAGCAGCCGCGTGACCTGACCCGGCGAATCGACGGGCGGGGTTGGTTGGTCGGGTGTGGGCACGGTGGGGAATCCTTCGGGGAAGGGTATCGCCGGAGCCGGGGCCGGAGCCGGAGCCGGGGCCGGAGCCGGAGTTGGAAGTGGCCAAGTGAACAGCGCATGCAGTCTGATCGACGCGGTACCTGCGGCCACGTTTCGCAGTGATGGGCTTGCACTTGACCACTCCGCCACTCTGCCGCTTGATTGCCCGGTGGAGAGATGCCGCGAACGCAGGGGCAAAGATGGAGAGCGCGGGGGGCCGGGAGCCGCGCCGCTTCTTTACCCCAGCCATACGCCAAGGAAGCCCCAGATTGCCCAAGTTCACGCTGCGGAACGCAAGCGCAATATGCCTGCAATGCCCCTTGACATCCGGGGGGGGGGGGAGTATTTTGCCCTACTTGGTTTACCGCTGGCCCTTGTGGGTCGTGGTGTGCCGATCGTTGGGCGAAAGCCCGAAAGAGAGAGATTGATGAACCGTTTTATTTTCACTGCGTCCATGCTCGTTGCCGCTTCGTCCGCCGTTGCTTCCAACATTGACGTCGCCCCCACCACCGTTACGCCACTCGGCACCGTTTGGTACGAGACCGGCAGCAGCGGCGGCGGCTTCAGCGGAATCACCGGCTTCACCGGCATCGATGCCGATGGCTCCGCGATGATCCAGGGCGACCGCACCCGCTTCGGCAACGGAAACATCTTCAACAGCAACGCAACCTCCAGCCTGGGCCTCGCGTCCAATCTCGCTCGCTTCAGTTTCGACTTCCTCGTCACGCAGCAGGGCGCCACCGTTCTCTCGGCTCAGGCTCCAGCGCTCCGCGTGGTGCTTCGCGATCCCACCAACAGCCGCCGCATTGAGATCGTCTGGGAAGATGGCGAGCAGAACCTTGCCGATCAGGTCTTCGTGAACGGCGCGGGCACGCTCAACACCATCTACAGCGGCAACTTCTTCGGTGCCTCCGCCGCGCGCGTCTACCCCTTCACCGCCGGATCCGGCCGCGGCCTGTTCGACGGCGCTAACACGCTGATTGGCGGGTCCGATTCCGCCCAGTCCTTCGCCGCGCTCCTCGCCAACCTTCCGGCGACAACCTTCATCACCGGCATCTCCCTGGGTGTCGGCTCCAGCGTCGGTACGTTCATCGGCTATTCCGATCATGTTGACTTCGCCGTAACCGGCGGCATCGACACGACCATGAACTTCGTGCCGACACCCTCCGCCGCCGCGCTGCTCGGCCTCGGCGGTCTGATGGCCGCCCGTCGTCGTCGTAACTGATCGGCTGGCAACCACGTTGCCCTCGCGGCGACACAGTCTCTTTTGCATACATACGACGGCCCCGGATCGCTCCGGGGCCGTCTTTGTATCGACGGGGGATGAGGCATGGGAGGACGGGGCAAAGCCCCACGCCCCAGCGACGGTTTCACGCTGAATCGACCGTCCCTTACGCGGCCTTCTTGCTCACCGCCCCCCCTCCGGTGTTCTCGGCGAAACCGAAGCGCATCGCCCCCGGCCCACCAGAGCCAAACGTCACCGTCAACTGCCGCGAGGGCTGCCCCTGCACATTCCCGCGCTGGGCCGTCACGATGTACGTCGCGCCGTCGATGCCGATCGGCAGCGTGTCGTCTTGATACGACTTCTCGCCGCTGCCGCCGATGAGCGCGAACGCGGTCTCCGAGATGAGTTTGCGTTGCACGAAATACACCACGCGGTCCGAGCCCTCGGGGTGTTTCGCTTTCCACTTCAAAGTGATCGACCCGTTCGAGTTCAGCTCGACC
>JBBSBC010000016.1:0-30595 GCA_038251595.1 Phycisphaerales bacterium
CGCTGCGCGCGCTTGCGAATGATACGCAGGCCTCGCTTGAAGCTCCGGTGCGTGCGCTGGGGCTGGAGTGGTCGATCGAAAAACGGACGGGCGATACTTCGGCATCGGTGAAGCTGAAGCAGAAAGAGCGGCTGCCGACCGCGCTGGTCACGACACCGGAGAGTCTGTCGCTGCTGCTCTCGTATCCGGACAGCCGCGAGAAGTTCAAGACGCTGCGCGCGGTGGTTGTCGATGAGTGGCATGAACTGCTGGGGACCAAACGGGGCGTGCAGACCGAGCTTGCGCTGGCGCGGCTGCGGGCGTGGATGCCCGGGTTGCGAATGTGGGGCGTATCGGCGACGCTGGGAAATCTGGAGGAAGCGCGTGATGTGCTGGTTGGGCCTGCGGTCGGCGGAGCGACGCAGTTCGCGGCGTTGATCCGTGGGGATCAGGCCAAGGAACTGAGCATCACGACGATCATTCCCAAAGATCCGGAGCGATTCCCCTGGGCCGGGCATATGGGCTTGCGCGTGGCGAAGGAGGTCATTGAATCGATCGCGAACGCCCCGACGGTGGCGAATGACGGGCGTGCGTTTTCGACATCGCTGCTTTTCACCAACACCCGGTCGCAGGCTGAGATCTGGTTCAGGCGGCTGATGGAGTTGAAGGGTGAGTGGATCGGCGAGGTGGCGATTCATCACGGGTCGCTCGATCGTAAGGTTCGCGACAAGATCGAGCAGCTGCTTGATGAGGGCAAGCTGCGTTGCGTGGTGTGTACATCGAGCCTTAATCTTGGTGTGGACTTTCAGCCGGTGGATCAGGTATATCAGCTTGGCTCACCCAAGGGTGTGGCGCGGCTCGTGCAACGGGCGGGCCGGAGCGGGCACCGGCCCGGCGCGGTGAGCAGCGTGATCGGCGTGCCGACGCACAGCTTTGAGCTGGTGGAGTTTGCCGCGGCGCGAGAGGCCGCGATGGCGGGGCGAATTGAATCTCGCGCGCCGTTGGAACTTTCGCTCGACGTGCTGGCTCAGCATGTGGTGACGTGCGCGTGTGGTGGCGGGTTTGTTGATGGTGAGTTGCTTGCGGAGGTCCGCACGACGCACGCGTTCCGGAACCTCAGCGACGAGCAATGGATGTGGGTGATGGACTTTGTCTGTCGGGGTGGGCAGGCGTTGAACGCCTATGCGGAGTATGCACGAATCGGGCAGCGCGAAGACGGGGTGTGGGTGCCGGTTTCGGAGCGCATCGCCCGCTCGCACCGGATGGGGATCGGGACCATCACGGGTGAGATCTCGATGAACGTGCAGTACCTCTCAGGCCGCAGGCTGGGCACGATCGAGGAAGGGTTTGTTGCGAGGTTGACACCGGGCGCGAGGTTTGTGTTTGCTGGGAGGGTGTTGGAGTTGATCAGGGTTCGTGGGATGACCGCGTATGTTCGACCCGCCAAGCGCAAGAGTGCGACGGTGCCGAAGTGGAATGGTGGTAGGTTCCCGCTTTCGAGCCAGCTCGCACTCGCCGTGCGCGAAAAACTCAACGAAGCCAGACAAGGAATCTTCGCTGGCCCAGAGATGATCGCGGCGAGTTCGCTGCTGCGATTGCAGGGACTCTGGTCACGCATTCCCGCCATGGATGAAGTGCTGGTCGAGCATATCGAGATTTCCGGACCAGAGGGCGGGGGTGGCGGGTCGAGCGCGATCATCTACCCGTTTGAGGGGAGGCTTGTGCATGAAGGCCTGGGCGCACTGGCGGCGTATCGACTGAGCCGCGAACGTGCGCTGACAGTCGTGGTCAACGTCAGCGATTATGGGTTCGCATTGAACTCTTCACAACCGCTTGCGTTGGATGATGAGGCGTGGCGGAGGCTGCTTTCGCAGGACCGCTTGCTCGAAGATCTGCTGGCTTGTCTGAACACAACCGAGCTGGCGCGCCGGCAGTTTCGTGATATTGCAAGAGTTGCGGGCCTGATCGTGCCGGGCTATCCGGGACAACGCAAGCCGGGGCGCCAGTTGCAGGCGTCGAGCGAGATGTTCTTTGATGTATTTACGGAGTTTGACCCGCACAATCTGCTGCTTGATCAGGCACGGCGCGAGGTGCTGGAGGCGCAGCTTGAGATCGGCAGGCTGAGCGGCGCGCTCGAACGAATCTGCAAACAGAGAATGCTGGTTGTGCCGCTTGACAGACTCACACCACTGGCCTTTCCGATCTGGGCGGAGCATCTACGATCGATTCACCTGAGTTCGGAAAAGTGGTCTCAGGTGGTCGAACGCATGGTGATGCGGCTTGAAACGGTGGCCAATGAAGGGGCGAGAAGATCGCCCGCCGTTATCACCCGTGCCACCCCACCGCTGGCGAGGCCGCGGCGAAAGCGGACGAGCAGACGGAAGTAGGCTGTGTGGTCAGATTCGTGGCACTTGTGAGTTTGTGCGCCGCAATCGATGGCTCGGTGTACGCTTCAAGCACGATGATTTCGATCTCATGGCATGATGAAGACTTTCAGCTGCACCCGGAGCGTGCGCTGTATTGGTCTCGGCATGGTGCGTTGGTGGTCGCTGATGTTCATCTTGGGAAGGCGGCGGCCTTTCGTGCCGCGGGCGTTCCGGTTCCTGAAGTGATCCAGGGCGACCTTGCGACCCTGGATGTGCTTCTCGAAAGGTGCCGACCCATGTGTCTGATCATCGCGGGGGATCTGATCCATACAAGCAGTGGGCGCACCGATGCGGTCTTTGGCCCGCTTGCGATATGGCGTAAGAACCATCAACACTTGCAGGTTGTGCTTGTCAGAGGAAACCACGATGTTGGTGCGGGAGACCCGCCAGCGAGTCTGGGGTTTGAAGTGGTGACGGAGCCATTTGCGCTTGCGACAACAGACCGGGTGACGTTTGCTCATGACCCCGACCGCCAAGGAGACGGAAAGGCGCGGATCTGCGGGCACTTGCACCCATCGGTGAAACTGGGTGACGGCCGAAACACGCTCCGCGCCCGGTGTTTTTGGATGCGTAAGGATGAACTGGTCTTGCCCGCGTTCGGGCGATTCACCGGCTCGCGCGACATTTTTGCAAAAGCGGGTGAGCGGGTGTTTGTGATCGGCGAGGGTGAAGTGGCCGAAGCGCGGTCGTGCGGCAGGATCTCCGCCACGGCTCATTAGGCCGCGCAGGCACGCAAATACTTGCGAAGGCGTAAGCGTTGAACACGGCCGTTGAAAGTTAACGTTGAAGGTTATTGCGCGCCGAGCGGCATGGCCGGGTTCAATCTCGCGCCTCCGCCAGACTCGGAGTTCTCTTGAACCGCCTGCTTGGCGAGTTCCTGAAGTTGCTCGGGCGTGGGCTCGGTAGCCGTGCTTACCGGCGCGCCGCCATCGAAGAGACCAGTGGAGTACGCAATCCATCCAGCGGCAAGCACGATTATGGCAACGGCAACGGCGGCCTTGATCTTTTGTTTGTCGTCAAGCGTTGACGACTTGCGCGATGACTTTTTGTCGGAGTGGCCGCCAGAATGGCTCGAACGCTTGTCGGATGAACTTGACGAGCCTTTGGATCCGCTGTTTTCGATGGATACTCGCATGTGAACTCCTTGCTCGCGTATCTTATCCGACTTCGCGCTTCTGAAACAAGACGACACCGAGCGAAAGAAAAGCCCCTATTTGAACAAATCCGTAAAGTGCCACCAGACCGATGTGGCTTAAGGGGATGTCCTGATTCTGACTGACCGCATCGGTCAGCCAGAAGGACTGTATGTTCGGCACGATTCCCCAAAGTCCGAGTGCCGCGGGGTTGAACCGCGTCGGTTGCAGGAAAATAAAGTCGCCCTTGCGGGGTGGGCGGGTGGCCGCCTCGCCTTCGGAGCCGATTTTTCGAACAACTGCCGTCTTCGTATCCGACTTGGTGACGATGATGCCCGGGGCGAGATCACGAGCGATCAGTCGCTCGGTTTCGGAGAGCTTCGAGACATCGGGGATCTTCCCAACGTTGACCAGCGAAAGTCCGTCGGAGTTTGGCCCGTAATAGAACGGCGCACCCGAAGGAACTCGCACCCGTGGAGGCTCCTCGAACTTGACGATGTAGGTGTCGCCGTTGCGAGAGAACTCCTCCTGACTGGGAATCTCCGGGGTGGCCTCGGCAACCCGAGCGACCAGGGTGTTGGTGATGGCATGTCGGCCGATAAAGTGGTTTGAGAGCAAACCGCCAAGAAATACGCCGCAACAGATAACCAGCGTCATGACCTGTCCGAGCCGTGCTGATGCCGCGGTGGCGATGGCTGTGAGCACCATGTGAGCCAGAAGCACGCCGAGGCTGGCAAGGGCAATCTGTGGTTTGAAATCCGTACCGATCGAATGCAGATCGCGGAACCCCCACTTCTTGGAGATTAAAAAGACGAGGGCCACGGCGATGAACATGAACGGGCACAGAAGCAGACTTGCGGTCTGCGTAAAGGCCCATCCGTAGAAGAAGTTGCCCCAGATGCCGATGCCGACGGCCAGCAGCACCGCGGCCGTGCTGAAGACCACGACCGGTCCATCGACATCATCCGCGGCGGTTGATAAAACCCCATGACGCAGGCCCATCTGCAGGAAGAGCAGCATCGTCACCACAGCGATCATGATCGCCGCGGCCACACCCAGGTATTTGCCGAGCACCACCGTCGGGCGTCCCACGGGTTTGCTGACCACGGTCAGGACGGTTTTGTTCTCGATTTCTCTTGAAAGCACCGCCGTGGCCAGAAAGGCGGCGAGCAGCGTTCCACACACAAAGACGGTGGCAAGGCTGATCTCGAACATCAGCTTGTCATCGCCCGAAACCTCGCTGGAGTCGGACATACCCATGCTGAAGCCCGCCGACCAGGTCGTAAAGATCTGGAAGAGCCCGGCCAGAGCGATGATGATGAAATAGATGGGTTGCCGAACGCTTTCGACAAACGTGTTGCGGGCGATGGTGATGAGTTGGGTTAGCATGAGGTCTGGGAGTCGGCAACAATAGCGTGCTTGTGCTTACTGGCCCGCGCCTGATCCTCGCGTGAGCGAACGAATCCACGTTCGCGCCATCCGGGAACGGATGGGTGCCGGGTAAGGTAAGGGAGCGGGGAAGGGAACAGAAGTGAAATAATTCTCAACTCATACGAACATCCATGACCTCAGGTCGTACTTGGACGTACTGGTGAATCCTACCCGGAGTTCGCCACTGGTTGGATATTCTGGAAATGTGTGATCAATCTGCGGGTGGCCTATCCATGGGATCTTCGTTTGGCGTTCTGTCGGCGGAGAAAGAGATTCGATCAACCCACCCCCCACCCCCCACCCCCCACCCCACTACCGGCGAGCTAACGGGAACTTTCAGTCCTTTGGCGTCACTTCAACGTTTGTGGAGCGATCGCGGAGTGATCCTTAATTGATGGCGATCCACCGTTCGCGCGGCTCTTGCGCATCTTCGCCGGCGCTCGGTTCGCCGCGTTCTGATCTCGAACCGGAAGGATAATGGTTGGCAGTCGGGTTGATTGAGTGTTCATCGTCTTACCATTCGCAGAGCATGCGTGTGGACAGTCTGGTACAACTTGCGGACAATGATCCCCCAGTTCGCGTTCAACCCGGAGCGACGGGGTGGGCTTGTGAAGACGGTCGTCGGTGCTCGGAGTCTGGTCAGGACCTGCGTCGGCATTTTGGTCGGGTCTGATTTTTCGAAGCGAAGTCGTGAGGTGCTCTCCCTCACCCTATTTCAGGAGTCCGAGTGAAAGCGGACCATGTTAGTTTCAAACGTGCAACCGGGGTTTCATTGACCGGGCTTGGTCTTCAGCTCGTCATAGGCCTTGTGCTGCTGACCTACGCCATCATTTTGCGTGATCCCGCCGCGATGGTTGGTGCGATGTTGATCCTCGCCGGCTCGATCGTCTGGATCGCGCTCGCGATTGTGTTCGACCAGCATCGTCGCGAGCGGATCGAAGCTATGGAAGCCGATTCGCTGATCGGCGCGAGTGCACGTGAATCGAGCGTCTTTGGTGAACGCCCGGATGACATGCGCATCGCCGCCAAGCGGCTGGCATGGATGCACAAGTTTCTAATCCCCGCCGCGAGCGTGCTCTTTGCACTCGTGCTGACGGGACTGGGCATCTGGACATTTCGTGTCGGGCGCTTGCTTCTGGCGAATGATCAGTTCCGCTCGGTGAGCGACTTCGGGTGGACCATCGCCCTGAGCATCGCGCTCGCGTTCGTGGGTTTCCTGTTCGCTCGATACACATCGGCACTGAGCAAGCAGCCGGGGTGGGAGATCCTTCGCGCAGGCGCCGCACAATCCGCGGGCACCGCGCTGATCGGCCTGTCGATCGGCATCGCTCAGTCTGTGGACTACGTCGGCTCGAACATCTTTGCCCGCTACCTGGTGATCATTCTTCCGGTGCTGATGTTTGTCATTGCCGTCGAGACGATCGGCAACCTTCTGCTCGGCCTCTACCGGCCGCGGCGGAAGGGTGAAATCCCCCGCCCGGCGTTCGAGTCTCGCATTCTGGGCTTTGTGGCAGCGCCTGATAGGATTGCCGAGTCGATCGGCGGCGCCCTGAACTATCAGTTCGGCTTTGATGTCACCGGGAGCTGGTTTTATCAACTGCTGAGCCGCTCGCTGGCCGCGCTGGTGCTTGTGGGTCTGGTGGTCATGTGGGCACTCACGACGGTCGGCATTGTTCAACCCAATGAACAGGGATTGCGGATTCGATTCGGACAGCAGCTAGGTTCGACACTCGAGGCTGGGCCATACCTGAAGTATCCGTGGCCATTTGAGCGGATCGAACGATTCGATGCGACGACGGTTCGACGTGTCAATCTTGGTGGCGAACAGCCAAAGGTTCGCAACTCGATCCTCTGGACCAATGACCACGGTGTTGCCGAAGGCTTCTTCATCGTTCAGCCATCAGCAAGCGGGATCATCGCTCCGGGGACACAAGCCCGTAACGCGAACGATGTCTCGCTGGTCTCGGCGGAAGTTCCGCTGCTCTACTCGATCACCGATCTTGCGGCCTTCGAGCAACTCACCGCGCCCGAGCACCGGGAAGACATGATCCGCGCGGTCGCCCGCCGCGAAGTCTTCAAGTTTCTCGCGACCGAAGGTGTTGATGGTGTGATCGGTCGCGGCCGCACCGAGGCTTCGGCGGCGATCCGCAAGCATGTTGAGGCTCGACTGAACGAACTGAACGCGGGCATCAAAGTTCTGCACGTGGGTATCGAGGGTGTTCACCCGCCGAAGGACACCGCCGAGATGTTTGAGGAGGTTGTCCAGAGCCTTCAGAAGCGTGCGGGCGGCATCGAGAACGGACAGCGCGAGGCCAATGAAACGCTTATCAAGGTCGCGGGAAGTGTCGATATGGCACGCGATATCGTCAAAGCCATTAACTCTGCGGAGCGTTCACGGGCCGCGGGTGAACCGGCCAAGCGATCACTCGAACTCGAGCTCGACGCGGAAGCATTGTTGAGCCGCACCCAGGGAAGCGCGGCATCAAAGCTGCAAAGCGCGAAGGCCGCACGATGGGCCACGCACATGAAGGCGCGGGCGCGGTCCGAGGCGTACGCCGGTCAACTCGCGTCTTACCAGGCGTGTCCGGAGTTTTACACGGCGCAGGTCTACTTTGAATCGCTGGTCGAAGTCATGCGCAAGTCGCGCCTATACATCGTCTCCGACGATGGCGAACGTCTCTGGACAACCATCGACCTGAAGGAAAGCTCGGCGACGGGCGACCTCTTCAAAGACGAGCCTAAGAAGCCTTCGGCTGAATAGGCGGCCGAGTAGTTCCTCAGGCTTCAACTGCATATCGCGTTCTTCGCAGCCTGTTTTTGTGTCTCACTGATCATCCCAACCACTCCGAGTGGAGCCGAACACGTGCAACGTCTGCTGATCATCGCTCTGATTGTCGTCGTCTTCGTAGGGTTCATGGTGACTTACACCGTGAGGTTCACCGAGAAGGCCGTGGTCACCACGTTTGGCCGCGCTGATGAGCGATCCGTGAAGACCGAACCGGGTCTGAGGTTCAAGATTCCATACATTCAGCAGGTCACCAAGTATGACTCGCGCGCGCGATATCTGGAAACCAACCAGGAGACGCAGCAGACCGCCGACGATTCGCAGATCCTCGTGACCGCATACATGACCTGGCAGGTGGATGACCCGCTCAAGTTTTTCAAGAAGTTCTCCGCGGCCGGAGACTCCGAGAAAGACCATTACCGGGCCGCGGAGAACACGCTGAAAACCAAACTTCGCTCCGCCATGGGCGAGGTGAGCCGCTTTCAGTTCGGACAACTGCTTTCGCCCGACGAGAAGGCATCAAAGCTTTCCGAGCTCGAAGCCAACATTCTCAGGAATATGGAGCAGACAGCCGGGAACGAGGGCGCGTTGTCGGACTTGGGCATCAAGGCCAAGTCGGTGGGGATCAGCCGAATCGGTCTGCCGCAGAACACCACGCGCGCCGTCTTCGCACGCATGAACGAAGAGCGGAAGAAGATTGCCGATCAGGCGATCTCGCAGGGCCAGGCCGAGGCCGACTCACTCCGCTCCAGCGCCGAAGCGGACAAGCGCAAGATTGAGAGCTTCGCGGACCGTCTCTCACTCGACATCCGGCGTCAGGGTGAGATCGAAGCGGCCGAATGGATCAAGCAGATGCGCAGTAACCCTCAGCTCGCGGTCTTTCTTCGCAACATGGAGTTTCTCCGGAATGCGCAGGGAACCACGACCACGCTCGTCTTGCCGACCAGCCTGCCCGGCTTCGAGTTCTTCAGCCCCGGCGCACTCAAGGACTTGAAGGCCGGCCAGATCCCCGGACCAAACTTCAAAGCCATGGAGAAATCCGCCGCTGAGATGGTGCCCTCGGACCCCGCTCCGGCAAAGAAGCCTGCTTCGTCCGCCATTGGCAGCGGTGAGGAGGCGCGATGAGCGGCACGAGTTGGCAGTTTGATGGACCTAACGACCCGGACGGACCCGGTGGTGGCCAATCCGCACCAGCCAATCCGCGGCGACGTGGCTCCGCATCGGTGACGCTGCGTCAGCGCGGCGAGTCTGATGGTGTCCAGAACGTCGGCCCATTGATCGACCCCGCGACCAAGTCGCTCGGCGATGCGCTTCGCATCAGCTATCGGTTGCTTCAGCTGTCGATGGTACTCCTCGTTGGCCTTTATCTGCTCAGTGGTTTTCAGTCCATCAAAGAATCGGAACGCGGCATTCGTCTTCTCTTCGGGCGTGTCGAATCTCGCGACCTTCCATCGGGCTTTCAGTTCAGCTTCCCCGCACCAATCGGCGAGCTCGTGAAGGTACAGACCGGACTTCAAACGCAGGATCTCAACCGCGAGTTTTTTCCTCGGCTTTCGGAAACCGAAGAAAAGCAGATGACCGACAAAGACAAGGGCGCACAATCGCTCGCCGAAGGCGGCCCCGATTCCCTTGATCCCGATGCGGACGGCCAGTTGCTCACCGCCGACGGAAATATTGTCCACGCGCGGTGGACGGTCGATTACCAGCGAACACAGGCATGGCTCGCGGCCCAGAACATCGACCCCGAGTTCGAGCGCAAGATCGTTACGGCCGCCGCTTCACAGGGCATCGTGCATGCCGCGGCCAGCCTGCCCATCGACGACATCCTGAAGAAGCAGGTCGAGTCGGATTCCACACAGCAGGTCGGACGGAGCAAGATCGAACTCCGGGCAAAGGAAGAGGCCCAGCTCTCGCTCGACCGCATCGAGTCGGGCATCACGATCACGCAGCTCGCGATGACCACCGTCATTCCGCCACGCTATGTGATGAAGCAGTTTGAAGAAGTTCAGGCCGCCCAGAGCAAGCGGAGCACGCTTGTCGAGCAGGCCCGCACCAGCCGCGCTGACACGCTCACGACCATGGCGGGCGCATCGGCCCCGATCATCCTCACGCTGATCGATACCTATGAGCGGCAACTCGGGCTGGGTGAAAGAGACAAGGCCGTGGTGACGCTCGGGCAGATCGAGAGCGTGTTGAAGAATGAGGAAGTGCAGATCGACGGACGCGTGGTCAAGGCAAGCACATCGGGGGATGTCACAGCAACCATCAGCAACGCCCTTCAATACCGCTCCAGCGTCGTCAACGATGCTCAGGGCGAGGTCGCTTTCTTCGAGGCGAAGCGTGCCCTCTTCGACTCGAACCCGCTCGTCATGATTCACGGCGACTGGTCCGAAGCATTCACGAAGTTCATGAGTGGCGACACGCTCCAGTCGATCTGGCTCCCACCGGGAACATCACGCCAGACGCTCGAGCTCACGCGCGATCCGCGTATCGCCGCTGATCAGGAGAAGACGCGAAACCTGAAGGAAGCTACAGAGTTTGAGGCCAAGCGTCAGGCCGAGCGACGCCGTCAACAATGGATACAGCGGACCGATCCTGAATCTCGCAAGCGTACCGAGTAAACGGTTCGCCGGGCAATCGGCGTCTCGGAATGTTCCGTCCAAAGCCCAGTGCACGTCTGCACTCGTGAACACTCGCAGGTAGCCCATGGTAGAAATCGCGTCGAGATCCTCTCCAGCAAAGTTGTCGCCTGGCGCGACCGATCCGGGCGAGCCCGTGGTCATCGTGCAGCGGTTGAGCAAAACCTTCCGTGATTTCTGGATGCGCAACCGCGTTCGCGCGGTTGAAGATGTGACCTTCGACATCCGCCGCGGCGAGGTCTTCGGCCTTCTTGGCCCAAACGGCTCCGGCAAATCCACCACCATCAAGATCATTCTCGGTCTTCTTCACAAAACTTCAGGCCGCGTCGCCGTCTTCGGCGGCTTGCCCTCCGATGTGGCCATCAAGAAACGCATCGGCTACCTCCCCGAAGAGTCATACCTTTACCCCTTCCTCAATGCCCGCGAAACTCTCGATTACTACGGCAAGCTCTTCGGCCTGAGCGCGGCGGTCCGCAAGCGTCGCATTGATGAACTGCTCAACATGGTCGGGCTGACCAGTGTGCAGTTCCGTCAGGTGCGTGAATACTCCAAGGGCATGCAGCGGCGCATCGGCATCGCCCAGGCCCTCATCAACGATCCCGAGTTCCTCATTCTTGACGAGCCCACCACAGGGCTTGACCCGATCGGTACGCGCCAGATCAAAGACCTCATCATCGAGCTCGGGCGTCGCGGCAAGACCGTTCTGCTCTCGAGCCACCTTCTCGCCGATGTTGAAGACTGTGTTGACCGCATGGTCATTCTTTATGGCGGCAAGGTGCAGGCCGAAGGCACGTGCGACCAGTTGCTCGAAGTTCAAGATCGGACAGTCATCGAGGCCGACACGCTCGACGATGAAACCGTCAGCCGTATCGATCAGATCATTCGAGATCGATCGCACGGTTCGCAGGCCATCCTGCGTGTAGCCCGCCCGCGTCAGAAGCTCGAAGAGCTTTTCGTCAATATCGTCGAGCGTGCCCGCGCTGCGAAAGTTGAAACCTACGGCGCACAGCACGGCGGCGAGACCGCATCGTTCCTCAAGGGCCAAGAGGCTCCGGCGGGCGAGCAGTTGATCTCCTCACTGATCAGCGCTGGCCGCGAAGAGCCCGCAACCGTCCCCGCACTGCTCATGCCCGTCGCCAAGCCTCCTCACACTGTCACCGAGGATGTCCTTGGCAAACTCATGAAACAGCCCGAGCCCGAAGCGCCACCAACCGCCCAAAGCCCGGCAAAGCCAGCCGCCGCGCCGCTCCCGCCGCGCGATGTCGATATGGGTGTCATCGGGTCGCTGCTTGACGATGGTCAGTCGCCCAAGGGCGGAGGTTCCAAGCCGTGAGCAGCGGTCCGCTGGTGAATCTGCTCGTTTGGGCGAACCGCCTCCAGCACGCTCGCTGGTTCAAACTGGTCGCCTCGTTCGTGGTTATCGCCGCGGCCATCGCGGTCTCGGCTTCCTACTGGGTTCGACTCGAAGCCAAGCGTCAGGAAAACAAGCTCTCGGTCATCGAACGCCCGGGAGAAGCACCGCCCGCAGGCACGGCCCCGGGAGCTCAAGCCCCGGATGCAAAGGCCGCGGGTGATGCCGAACGTATGCGTACCGCTGCGCGAACCGCCGCAGAAAGCACCGCCCGAGCCTTGAACAAACTGCGAGAATCGCAGACTGATGCAACCTTCGTTTTCGTCGGCGCGGCGGGTGTTGCGGGCGTTCTTCTCGCCGTCATCTGGCTCGAGGCGGGATTGACGGCCCTCGGCATCTTGTTCCTCTTGGGCGCGGTGGCTATTCCGTTGATGCGCTTTGGCGGGCCTACCGCACGCGATACCGGTCGGTTCATCGCGGCGGTAGGGTCGCTGAGCTTTGCGTTCGTGGTCCTGATGCAGATGCTTCGCGTCGCGCTCAGCGGATCAAACGCAATCTCCGCGATCGCACGCAATGTCGTTCAGGAAGCTGTCCGCATCAAGGTTTCGCTGGTCTTTATCGTGCTCCTGTTGCTCGTGCTCGCGGCCCTGCCCGGTCTATCCGATCCCGAGACCCCGCTGCGCTATCGTGTTCAGACCTTCCTGCAATACGGCTCTGGCGGCACATTCTGGATCATCGCCATCCTCGTGCTCTTCCTCGCGGTCGCCAGCGTCGCCTTCGAGCAGCGTGACAAAGTCATCTGGCAGACCATGACTAAGCCGGTCGCCGCGTGGCAGTATGTGCTCGGCAAGTGGCTCGGTGTCGTCGGTGTCGCCGCGGTGCTGCTGCTGGTCAGTTCGACCGGTGTCTTCCTCTTCACCGAATACCTCCGCGATCAGAAGGCCTACGGCGAATCCGCCCCTTACCAGAACAAAGACACCGAGAGCGTTCTGCCAAGCGAAGACCGCATGGTGCTCGAAACCCAGGTTCTGACCGCACGCACATCAGTCGGCCCCGAGCTCCCCGACCTTGATCTCGAGGCGGTCTACAAGGAGATCGACGAGCGTGCCGCGAAGCTCAAGGCCGCCGACCTGAACTACGAATACACCGATGCGGAGAAGACCCGCCTGGCCAAAGAGTTCAGCGACGAGATCCGCAGCAAGTTTTTCGCCATCGGCGGGGGCCGAACCCAGCGATACATCTTCACCGGCCTGAGCCCGGCCAAAGACCGTGACAGCTCCGTCACGCTTCGTTACAAAGTCGATATCGGCGCCAACGACCCCAAGCAACTGCACCGACTCACAATCGTAACGCCCAACGCGCAGCCCGAGGTCAAAGAGATCCCCCTCGGACAGACGATGCAGATGACGATCTCGCCCTCCGCGATCGACTCCAAGGGCATACTGATCGTCAGTATCATCAACGGCGATTTTTATCGCGCCCAATCCGGTGATCCCGAATGGGCGGGCGCCGACACGATGACGTTCCCGCCAGATGGTCTGGATATTTTCTACAGCGTCGGCTCATACCACGCCAACTTCCTGCGTGTCATGCTGGTCCTCTGGATAAAGCTCGCCTTCCTCGCCATGATCGCGATTCTGGCCGCCACATTCCTCTCATTTGCCGTTGCCTCACTCGTGGCCTTCGGCACATTCATGATCGCCGAGTCGGCCGGTTTTCTCTACGATGCGCTCGACTACTACGCCTCGACCGGCACCCAGGGCGAGATCATCTTGCACCGTGTTCTGATTCGCGCCATCGCGGTCCCCATCTCACGCATGTTCAGCTTTTACGCGCAGCTCAAACCTACCGCCAACCTCGTCGATGGCCTGGTGGTACCGTGGGATAAAGTACTGCTGACCGCGGGTGTGCTCGGTACGGTGACACTGGTGCTCTACATCGCCGCGGTGCTGATCTTCCGCAGGCGCGAACTGGCGACCTACTCCGGACGTTAAATCATGCAGGTGAGTGAGGCCGACGACCACGCCTCTCCCGAAGGGCAACCGTGCGACGCGATACACTGATCCAACTCTTTGCTCTCAGCGTCATGACGCTCTGCCTCATCGCATCGATCTTTCTCTCGACACGCGTCTCCGCCTCGGCAGGCCGCAACCGCCTTGTCTACGCCGATACCGCCGAAGCGGGCGATCCGCCGGAAGTGGCCGCCGGCATCGCGATGGGGGCGTTCCGGGGTATCTTCGTCAACTTCCTCTGGATCAGGGCCAACAACCTCAAAGAAGCAGGAAAGTATTACGAAGCGATCGATCTTGCAAAAACTATAACGCGACTCCAGCCCCGCTCACCCAAGGTCTGGTCCTTCCATGCCTGGAATCTTGCCTACAACATCTCCGTCGCCACCCAGACGCCACAGGAGCGTTGGAAGTGGGTCGATTCGGGAATCCGCCTGCTCCGTGATCAGGGCATTCCCGCAAACAACTCTGATCTTGTCCTCCACAAAGAACTGGCCTGGATCTATCTCCACAAAGTAGAAGGCTACATGGATGATGCCCACCAGTATTACAAGCGCGCCCACGCGCTTGAGTGGGGCCTTCTCATGGGCAAGCCCCCACAGATGCCCCTCGGCCTGCACACCCGAGAGGCCGCCAGCAAGCTCTACATCGACGAGTGGCTACTCCCCCTCACCAACGCTGCTTCCTCGCTCGATGAGCTTTATCAGGCACGCCCCGAGAACCGCGAGCTTGTCGAACGCATCAAGAGCGAAGCCGGTCTCGAACTCAACATGGACTTCCTCGAGTATCTCGACCGCATCACCAACGCCATCCGCGCAGCGGGCATCATCAACCACGCCCCCGACCTCAACTCCGACCCGCTCGCCAGAATCATCGCCGACCCGAAGTTCAAGGATGCTGGCACCGATGTCAAACGCTACGTCCGACGCAAGCTCCTGACCGAGACCTACCACATGGAGCTTGAGCGGATGATCCGCTACACCCAGGACTTCGGCCCCCTCGACTGGCGTCACCCCGCCGCCCACGCCCTCTACTGGGCCCGTCGCGGCGTAGAAGAAGCCGAGCGCCGCGTCACCGTCGAAAACCGCAGCGATTTCGATTTCGTCAACACCGACCGCCTCGTCGTGCAATCCGTGCAGTCCCTCTTCCGCACCGGCCTGCTCTTCACCGATACCGCCAACCCCGATTTCTACGTCGCGCTGGTCAACCCCGATTTCCTCGACACGTACGAGGAATACCGCGAAGAAGCCACCAAACGCGGCGGAGTCTTCGAGTCGGCCCGCCGCACCCGAACCGAGTACCGCGAGGGTCTCGAGAACTTCTACCGTGATGCCATCCGCTACCTCTACCGCCGCGGCGACCGCGAGCGTGCCGAGAAATATTACCAGAAGCTCCGTACCGCCGACTGGCTCAACGACAACAGCCCGGACAAGAAGTTCAAGCTCAGTCTCCCGCTCGAAGAGTTTGTCGTGCGCGAAATCACCGATGATGACCGCATCACCAGCCCGCAGGTTGCTACGCAGGAGATCCAGGGCGCGCTCGAATCGGCCTACATCGAGGGCCTGCTCGGCGGCAACACACCCATCTTCGTCGCCAACTTCACCTACGCCCGCAAGTTTCACGCAGAATATCAGCAGAGCCAGAGCTTCCGCACATGGGTCGCGGGCGAGCAGGGCCGCCTCGGCTTCCCGCCATTCATGGTCTTCGCCTCCGACTTTCTCTCTCGCATCATCATCGCCGCCAATGTGCCGCAAGGCCCGACGATCTACCAGCGCGCCCCCGAGGCGCTCCGCGCCAGAACCTACGTTCTGCTCGAGTTCAACGGGCTTCGGGGCGCGATCGACAAAGCCGCCGAGCAGGGCTCGCCGGCGTTCGATGTTTGGTTCCCGCCCCCGCCCGGTGTTGAAGAGGCGCGTTCCGAACTGCTCGCCGAGGCCGACCGCATCAAACGCGGCAACATGAACCAGACCGCGCCCAAGTGATGTCCTTCAACATCCGGTGAAGTACGCACCAACATAATCAAAGATATCCTGCACCGTCACGCCCCCCACCCCGTTGATGTTGGCCCGCAGATCGTTGCGGAAGAAGGCATCCAGAAAGTCGAAGATGTCCTGCACTGTTACGCCGCCCACACCGTTGAAGTCGGCCGCGCACGCGGGGGGCGGGGGCAACTGACGCTCGAAGCAGCCCAAATCCACAATCGGCGCGGTCCCCGCGCCCGTGTCGGTGATGTTCGGGTCATTCACAAGCCGCGTCTTCCCTGACCGATCGGTCGTCATGCTCGCCAGCACGTACGCGTTGTTCCCAGCATCGATACCCGGCGAGCCCGCGCCCGGGCGATAGTCACCAAGCCCGGCATTCTCATAGATCGGTGCGAGATCAATGTTCCCCGTTCCAGCATACCCGCCCTGAACATCCGACGAGCGCACCGTGAAGGTCGCGCCCACGAGTTGCTGCCCCGTTGTCGCCGCGTTCGGGCCGGTGTTTGCATACACGATGCTGTTGTAGATCTGCACATCCGATGCCGAGGCACGAACTCCGCCGCCTGCGGCCGTCGTCGTGTTGCCGACAATCGTGCAGTTCCGCAGCGTGACCATTGAGTTTGAGGCGATGTACAGGCCGCCGCCGCCGCTCTGCCCGATGTTGGTCGAGGTCGAAGTGTTGCCGACAAACACGCAGTTGATGAACTGCGGCTGGCAGTTGCCGAATACCTCAACTCCGCCCGCACGCACGGCCCGGTTGCCGATGATAGAGCACCGCGTCCAGACCGGGCTGCACGAGGAGAACATGTCGCACGCCCCACCGAACGAGCCGCCGTTGTTCGCTTCGATCGTACATCCTGTGATCGTCGGGCTGGCCATGCGCATGTAGATGCCCCCGCCACCAAACGAGCACCGGTTGTTCACAATGCGGCAGTTCACGATCGTCGGTGCCGCGCTGATGGCGATGATCCCCCCGCCGCGATCCTTGTCCTCGGCCAAAAGACCATTCGCGTTCCCCGCGCTGATGGTGAACCCGTCGAGGATGCCTGACGTGTTGGCAATCCCTGCATGGACAACGTGGTAGCTGTTTTCCTCCGTCCCCGTCGTCGAGGGCGCGGGCGCATCATTGCCGCTAAGATCGCCGCTGAGCACCGTCACGTTCGTGCCCAAATCTCGCTGGTCCCGCGCGGTCTCGCTCCCCGCAAACCCACCATAGATCGCCACCCCGCTGCGCAGCACAAACGAAGTTGCGCGGTCGCCGCTGATGGTCGGCACATACGTCCCCGCCGCGACCCAGACTTCATCGCCCGCAACAGCAACAGACAATGCCCGGCTCAACCCATCGCGCCCGCGAAAAGCATCACCCCAGCCCGTTCCGCTGTCCGCGCCGGTCGCGAGCGATGCACGCACATACCGAACCTCAGCACCCGCCGCCGCGCCCATCGCGGCAACGACCAACACCCCAACCACCCCGCACCTCGACACACACATCAGGTTCATTCTCAAAGGACTCCCAACCAGCGCAGCACGCCGGCCCAATACCCGCACAGACAAAGGCTCAACACGCCCTGCACTACGCTGAATGCAGGAGTGCATTCTTACGACGGCCGCGGGCAAAAGGCTCCAACCGCAATGGACTCTTTGCATAAGCCGTGCACAATCGCGGAAGGTTTGGGGAAACAGGAGGTTTGGGCAAAGGCGCAGCGGCCAATCGAAAGCCGTAAACGGTTCACCGACAACCTTTGGCGGGTCCGCGTTCGGGCCAATGGCGGGCAGAAGACGGACCAGCAGCCCTTGCTGTGTTCAACAACCGCTGAAGTAGGCGGTCAGGAAGTCGAAGATGTCTTGGACTGAGATTGCTCCAGAATCGTTGAAGTCCGCTTGTGCTGAGTTCGAGAAGTAGGCCGTCAGATAGTCAAAGATGTCCTGCACCGTCGGCTGTCCCCCGGAGTTGTTAAAATCAGCGGCACACGGCTGCGGCAGGGGGCAACCAAACCGGGCGATGCCGTCACTGGGCGTCCCCGCCACGTTGATGAATCCGCCGATGACGTACAACGCTGGCCCTGCGCCGTCGTCGAGGACCGCAGTATGCAACGGGATCTGCGCCGCACAATGCTGGGGGATATTCAAACTGCCATCCTGGAATCCGCACGGATCGCTCGCCGCGCCCCACGTCTGGTTGAACGCCCCCCAGGTTGAACCGGCGTCTCCCACCAGGCCATTGAGCACCGCCAGGTACGCCGCCCGCGTACACACGCTTGTGTTGAAGATTGGGCCTGCAACCACCTTCTTTCCAGCGCCGAGCCCTGGGATGCCTGAGCCCAGGTCCACCACCCGAAGGTACGGGCGCGAGCAGCCACTGCCACTCGGCCACAAGGATGCAAGGCCATTGCCAGCTTGCGACCAGGCCGCGCCATCCCATTTGGCCGCGTTAACCGCCGGCACACCATCAATCGCCGAGAAGTTGCCGCCAACCAACAGCCAGGAACCCGATGCATCCGAAAACGGTAAGAGCGAATCGGCCAATGGGGTATTGGTCGGAGAGGATGATGACATGGTGCCCACGGCGGTCCAACTGCCGGCACTATCCCGACGGTACACTGCGTACAATTGCCCGAGGTACAGGTGCTCTCCCCCCGGCCCTGCTCCGTCTTCATCAAACGCGGCAAGATCGTACTTCCAGAACGAGTCGCCCGGCACGGGAACATCCACAAACGCCCCATTCACCAGCTTCTGCACGGCAGGGGCCGTCGGCGGATCGCCGCCCAGGTACAACTGAAGCCGGTAGATTTCATCAGGAGTAGCCGGGTTGCCGTCGTGATCGACCCCGACCAGGTCGCCCGACTTGCCGTCCTTGAGGTTTCCCTCCGGTGCAGCGACCTCGATCCACGTGTCGCCATCCAGCCGCGCGATGATCGAGCCGAAGGTGTACAACTTCGGACCGGCGGGCGTATCAAATACGTGAATGGTCTGCGGGCTCCCCACCGGCCATGTCGATCCCGCCGCCGACCATTCGCGCCCATCCCATTTGCCCACCCGTCCCAAGCCTGTTCCGAACAAACCATTGCCGGTGAATGGCGCGGTGAATGTCGACACGGCGACATACAGCGCGGCCCGACCTGGCCCAGACCCGTCAGCATCCAGTACCACTGACCCATTCTTGAATGGCGCGTCGCCTGCGTTCACATAGATCCCGTCTCCGCCAAACAGTTTGTTTCTTGTCACCCCGTCGAACGTCGCAAGGCGATAGACAGGCGAGCTTCCAAACTCGAAGAAGTCTCCCGTGAGTAACACGCCGTTGACGCCCGGCGCAGTCGGCTGAGCAAAGTGATCAACCCGCCCGTTCACGCGCTCGCCGCCAAGGTCTTGCACGCCCGTCCCGTCGAATGTGAAGAACGCGCCGTGCGCCAGCGGCAGCGACCCCGGGTGATAGGCAGTCACACACAGACGTGGCCCGGTCGGAAACGACGCGCCGAAAGCGCGCCACACGAGTTCCCCTGCGTTCAAGCCAAGGTCCACTTGGCTCCACGCCGCGCCATCCCAGCGCGAAAGCTGGCCCCCCGCCCCGTTGATGGGAGTACCGTAGGTATAGTATGACTGCCCTGTCACCGCATACAGCACCGGCGGGTTGGGTCCGGCACCATCCGCGTCAAATGACGTGAAGTTGCTCACACCGCCGATCGCGTCGCCGCCGACCAACGGCGACCAGAACGTTCCCGAACGCTCGAACAGGCCGTCTTTCCCGCCCACCAACAGTTTCGCCGCGCCCGGCCCGGAACCATCCGGATCAAAGACACCGATGGTAAACACCGCTGGCATCGGACTGCCCGGCCTGTCCCAAGTCAGACCGTCCCATGTGGCCACCCCTTCCACATAGATCCGTTGGTTCGACGCGTTTGTCGCGTATTGAACGCTCCCCACCAGCCATAGTTTTTCACCCGACCCGTCATCAAAGACGGCGAGCTCATACGCGCGGGGAGAGAGATTCGAAGTATCCGTGTCGGGCCGCAACCCCCGTCCGACCTTCTCCCACGTCGTGCCGTTGAATCGCGCCACGTAGTACCGCTGGCTCGCCGTCGGCACGGTGTCGATCGCACCCAGCCGGTCAAAGCGTCCTGCGGCGTACAACTGCCCCTGATACACCGCCAGGGAATAGATGACCCCCGAGTTACCCGAGTTCATGAACAATCCGCTCGTCCCAAGCGCGTGAAACCTTGTCCCGTCCCATCGGGCGATGCTCGGCGCCTTTACACCGCCGATCGACTCGAACTTCCCCGCGAGATAGAGTTCCGTCGGCCCCGGCCCCGCCCCGTCGGCATCGAAACTGATAGAGGTGAAGATGCGAGCTTCAACGTCGCCGCACAGCGAAAACTGCTCGCTCCAGTCCGGCGTACATTGCGGATGCGCGTGGCTAGTGAAAAGACCTGCCCACAGGGCGGCGGCGACGATTGAACGGCGATTCATGGGGCGATTCCTTTCAGAACGGTGCGGTCTTAGTTATTGCGGCACCATGTTTTTACTCAAAACTTTTCATTCCGCGAGATCCGTGATGAATCACTAGACTCATCAAGAAAAAAGAATATACTTCAAATGAGCCGAATGAGCGAGTCTCAATCCCAAAAAATATCGCCCGCGACCCACTCCGAGTTTTCCCCTATTCTGGGGATGACCGTTCCCCTTTCGGCTGAAGAACTCAGCCGATCCGAGTATGTCGGTGGCCGCCTGTGGGCGGAACTCCATGGCCTGCTTGAATCCGGTCCCGCCGCGCACCGGGCTTCGCGTGCCTTGTCTCGCTATCTGCGCGTCGATGCCAACGTTGCTCAACGTGTCCTTGCGGTCATCAAGGCCGGGCCGAATGGGTTGGCAGCGCTCGCGAAGGTAACGGGCAGCAAAACACTCCGAGTTTTCGTGACGGCGGCCCGCAAGCGCGGCGAAAAGCGTCTCGACGTTGAGCCCGCCATCGCGGCCATCGTGGAACTCGAGCGACTCGGCGAAGAATTAGCGGGAACGCATACCCGACTGCTGTCGCGTCTGCGGGCCACGCCCGCCACGGTTGATCCGTCGCACGGCGACACCGATCGGGCCGAGCGTCTCCGGCGCGCCATGTTCAATTCCGCTTCGGAGCTTACCGCGACATCATGCGATATGCAGCTTGCCCTCAGCCTTGTGCGGTCATCGCCGGGCGATGCCAGCCACGTTGAGTTGATCGCCATTTCAGGCTTCATCGGGCTCTCGATCGGCAACGGCGGCCTGCCGGTGGTCTTGGAGAGCTCGATGCACTCCAGCGGCGAGCGGCTACCCGAGGCGATGATGCCGCGTCAGCTCGACCCCGACTTCGCCAACCCGAGCAAGTTCCGCACGCTGATCACGGGATTCTGCGGCGTGCTGTTGCCTCGAGTGACAGTACATCAACGCGGCCGCACGATGGCCCACACCATAGACGCGCCCGAGGGTGTCGGTGCGGGCAAGTTCGATGTGGTCTTCGGGCACCGCGCGCCGCTCCTGCCCTCGCCGATCGGCACGCAAACGCCAGCCGTCTCGCTCGGAACACGCATTCGGACGCCCGCACGCCGAATGGTCTACATCCTGCTCCTGCATCGAGAGCTGGCGGCGCGATGCAGGCCCACCGCCAACGTGTTCTTCTGGACGCCCACCAGCGCGGCCGGTGTCATCGAGACCTGGTACGAGCGCCTGCCGCAGCGTGTCGAGCTCGAGCGGCTCGGCCCGATACCGGAGGGCACGCGATCCGACGCCTGGGCCAGGCTTGAGTCGCTCACGGCCCACCTCTTCAGCCAAGCCGGTTGGCCACCCGCCGATTTCGAGGGATTCCGCATGGACGTGCGTTTCCCGCTCTGGGGCGCGGGCTACCACATCGCACTCGATTTCGGCCAGGCGCACGCCGAATAACCAATATCATGGATCGTACGCGAGCGTTCATGCGAACCCGCGTCGGTTCTTCTGGTCGCCGTGCAACGGCGCGTCACCGAAGGCGGCCTTAGCCCTTCGCCTTCCAACCCGCCTTGAACGCCGCGATGGCATCGATGAGTTTTTTTTCCATGTCGGCGTCGAGGGCCTTCTTCTCGACGAGGGCTTCGCGGATGGCGCGGGCGGTCGTGGTGAAGTGGTTATGCAGGTCTTTCTCGAACTGCGCGACGTGGCGGGTGTCGATGTCATCCATATAGCCCTTGCCGGCGGCGAAGATGGAGATGACCTGGTCGGTCACGTTCATCGGGACGTATTGCGGCTGCTTGAGGAGCTCGACCATTCGGGCTCCGCGATCCAGCTGCTTCTGCGTGGCCTTGTCAAGTTCGGTGCCGAGTTGGGCGAAGGCTTCGAGTTCGCGATAGGCCGCGAGGTCGAGGCGGAGAGAGCCGGCGATCTTCTTCATCGCCTTGATCTGGGCGTTGCCACCGACGCGGCTGACGGAGATGCCGACATTGATGGCGGGGCGCACACCGGCGAAGAAGAGCTCGGGTTCGAGGTAGATCTGACCGTCGGTGATCGAGATCACGTTGGTCGGGATGTACGCCGAGACGTCGCCTTCCTGAGTCTCGATGATGGGGAGCGCGGTGAGCGAGCCAGCGCCGTTCTCGTTGGAGAGCTTGGTGGCGCGCTCGAGCAGACGAGAGTGCAGGTAGAAGACGTCGCCGGGGTACGCCTCACGGCCGGGTGGGCGACGGAGGAGGAGCGAGAGCTGGCGATAGGCAACGGCTTGCTTGGAAAGATCGTCGTAGATGCAGAGGGCGTGCTTAGGCATGATCGCACCCGAAGCGAGCTTGGCCCCGGCGTTCATGCCCTGCCACATGAAATACTCGCCCATCGTGCATCCGGTGTAGGGGGCGATGTACTGCATGGGGGCGGGATCGGAGCTGGGGGCGTTGACGACGATGGTGTATTCGAGCGCACCATACTTTTGGAGCGTCTGCACGATGCCCGCGACGGTCGATTCCTTCTGCCCGACCGCAACGTAGATGCAGACGACCGCATCGGGTGTCCCCCAGAACTGCTTCTGGTTGATGATGGTGTCCAGGGCGACGGCGGTCTTGCCGGTCTTGCGGTCGCCGATGATCAGTTCGCGCTGGCCCTTGCCGATGGGGATCATCGAGTCCACGGCCTTGATACCGGTCTGAAGCGGTTCGGTCACGGGCTGACGCTCGGCGATGCCCGGGGCGATGATGTCAACCTTGCGACGCTCGGTGGTCTGGATGGCCGGGCCATTGTCAAGCGGACGCCCGAGCGAATCGACCACGCGGCCAAGCAGGGCCTCACCGACGGGAACATCGAGCAGACGACCGGTGCTTTTGACCAAATCGCCTTCCTTCACCGAGAGGTAGTCGCCGTAGATGACCGCGCCGACGGTATCGAGTTCGAGGTTGAAGACCTGACCCATGACCGCGCCGCGGTTGGTCTGGAACTCGAGCATCTCACCCGCCATCGCCTTGCTCAAGCCATAGACACGGGCGATGCCATCGCCGACCTCGATCACGCGTCCGACTTCGCTGATCTCCAGCTCCTGAGCGTACTGGGCGATCTCATTCTTGATGATGCTCGTGATCTCGTCGGTCTTGATCTTCACGGTTCAGTTCCTGATTTTGAGTAAAGCCAATAAGCCCATCGCGGCCCGACCTCCACCCCCGTTCCTCATCCCTCTTTCCGATTCGCTCAAAGCCCTGAGAGGGCTCAAGCGGTCGGTCGCGTAGGGAAGCGGGGCACGGGTAGCAGGCAGGGGGCACAAGGGTAGACGGGGAGCCGGCGGCTTTCTCCAGACTCGGGTGCTGAAGCGACAGGATGTCGTTCAATGTTTGGGCTTTGTAGGATATTCCCACATTCCCCAGTCTCCGCTCAAAGGCCCGGATTTGGGACGACGGCGGGTGGGAGGCCTGCCGGGAGTGCTGCGGGTGGGGGTATTGAAGGCACAGGCCCCCCTTCAACAGGTTGGCCGTTGCGTTTGGTGATCTTGATCCGAACGGTTGACTTGGCGACAGCGCAGGTGAGGCCGCCGGGCACACCGACAAACGATGCCTGCTTCAGCGTGCCTGCCCTGTCGGTTGCGCCTCGTTCGAGGTCGTCGGTCGAAAGCTCAACCACGGCTTTGATGGCCAGCTCGCCGGCCTGAACTCGGCGCACTTCTTCGCTCGGACCCGTGACTGTAACATCGGCAAGAAACTTATCAATCACCTCGATGTTCCAACGGCTTCCATCTTCTGTAGGTGGAAGGCTGAACCATACTGGCACGGTGGGAAGGCGCGCGGTATCGACCACGCGGCGCGGGCGAACCGAGACGAGGACCGTGTCGGGCGTGATGGCGATGAGCTCGGGCTCGATGAGTGGGCCGGGGAGTCGGACCATTGCGGAAAGACTCTGCGGTCCATCGTTGCGGAGTTTGCTCAGGCTCTCATCGCTGACCGTCGCGACGGCCTGTGCGGCCTCACCCAGCGCGTCGAATATAATCTCAGGCAACCGCACGCGCACCGATGTTGGTGTCGGAGCGGGCTCGCCGTCGAGGGCCACTTCACGCGCCAGCTCCACCCGAATGGGCAGATCACGGGTGATCATCTTGATCGCGCGAACCGTCAGTTCCGACGGCTGCACTTCAGCAACCACGCCACGAAGGTTGGCCATGTCTGGCAGTTCGGACACCGCGTCGGCGAGTTTGAGGTCTTTACGCTCCCCAGATTGCTTGGGCATCACGGCAAGCCCAACGGGCAGTCGGACACGCGAACCGATGACCGCTGCGGCGGCCTCGACCGCACGAACCGAGCCTTCCAACCTCACCTGCACGACACCGTTCCACGATGGATCTTCCGAGCGGATTACAAACTCACCCGCCAGGTCACTGGGGAGTTCGATCTCGACCCTGGCCATGGTCTTGGAGGTCAGGCTCTCCCCTTCGGCCCAGATCCAGATCAGGCCTGAAACGAAGAGAGCCAGCAGGCCGGCACGCAGCGGACTCCAGTAGTCGTACATGATCAGGCCCTCCCCGCGGAACGCTGCGAGACTGCCCGTGCGGGCGGTGTGGGGTCGGCTTCAGCACTCACCGGCGTCATGCCTGCCGCGCTATCACCGCTGAGAGCGGCCATGCCCATGACGGTTGAGTCATCACTTAACGAGTTTGTTGACTGGCTTTCATCGGTGATTGTTCGACCGGTCACGGTCTTGAGGCGACGCCAGAGGGCCGCGCTGAGTTCGTCGCGTGAAAGACCTCGTTGCAACTGGCCGCGTTCGCAGAGAGAGATCATGCCGGTCTCTTCGCTGACGACGATTACGACCGCATCGCACTCTTTGGTGAGACCCACGGCGGCACGGTGACGCGAACCGAGGGAGCGATCGGGCATATCTTCGGGCTCGGCGAGGGGCAGCTGGACACCGGCGGCGACAATCTCGCCGCCACGCACGATGACGGCCAGATCGTGAAGGGCCGATCCGGGAAAGAAAATGGTCTGGAGCAAACGGGCCGAGACCTGACCGTGAATCGGGGTTCCGCCATCCACCAGACCCTTGAGCTTGTTTTCACGTTCAATAACGATAAGACCCCCGAAGCTGGCTTTGCTGAGGTAGGCGGCGGCGGTGACCATGGCCTCAATGACTTCGGTCGTTCCGCGTTGCGAACGGCGAAGCAAGGGTGTTTCGCCCAGTCGGATCAGGCCGCGCCGCAGCTCGGGCTGAAAGACGACGATCAGGGTGATCGCGAGCAGGGTAAGGAAGGTATCGTAAAGAAACTTGATGCGCTGGAAGGCTTCCTGCTGGCCGAGGATGCGGACCACCAGGGTGGCGAGGATGATGATGAAGAGGGTGCCCTTGAGGGCACCGGCGGCACGAGTTCCCTGAACAAAGCGGAAGACGATGAAGACGACGATCCAGATCAGCATGATCTCGATCGCCACCTGCCACCACGGATAGCCGTGCAGTCGTTCGAGCAGGCGTTGAAGTCGGTCGAGCATCATCCGCGAACTCTCCCCCGGTCGGTTTTCGCCCTTGTCTGTGCGCCCGATGAAGCGGGGCTTGGCTGCGTGGCTCGGCATCCGCAGAAAGGACGGAGAATGAGGCGTCTACACCTGCCGACAGGTTCAACGGCCTCCCCGCAATTCGAGTGTACACCCAAGTGCGGTACAGGTCGTCGGCATACCTGGGATTTTCAGATCCAATTCACCACCGTGCCATAATTCCTTTCCTGATCCCGCGCATCCTGTGGGTGACAGTGATCGGCGCGGCGAGTCAACATTACGCGCTGGGCTTACGCCGCTACGCTCATGCTTCATGCCTTATCACATCACACAGTTTCAGCCGACCCCCAACCCCAATGCGTTGAAGTGCTCGCTGGAGCCACGGCTACCGGACCCGCCGCGATCATTCCGGAATGCCGCGGATGCAGAGGGCGATCCGCTGGGAACGGCTCTGTTTGCCGTAGACGGTGTGACCAGCCTTCTGCTCAATGGAGATTGGATGACCGTGAACAAAGCCCCGGATGCCGACTGGGGTACGGTCAAGCGGGGTGTGCAGAGCGTGATGGCCAAGGCCTGAGCTTTGACCATGTCCGACCTCCCCACCATCGTCGCGGTTGCTTCGGGCTGGGGCTGCGGGCCTTTGGGTCTGGTGCGGCTCTCCGGAAATGGCGTGACCTCCCTGACGCGCCGAGTTCTCACAAGTGTCGAACTGTTACCGGGCCGGATCGTGGCCACCGACTTTCGACTGAACGAACGCACCGCACTTCCCTGCTGGTCGATGTTTGGGCTGGGCCCGCGTACTTATACCGGCGAAGACACCCTCGAACTGCTTCTCCCGGGAAACCCTCTGATTCTTGAGCGCGTGATTGCGCGACTCTGCGAACCCGTATTGGTCAACGGGGTGCAGGTGCGCGAGGCGAATCCCGGCGAGTTTTCGGCGAGGGCCTTTCTGAACGGGAAGCTCTCGCTCGACCAGGCGGAAGGTGTGGCGGCGATTATTGCCGCGCAGAATGATCGGCAACTGGCCGCTGCGGAGGCGCTTTCTGAGGGAAGGACGGGCAATCGTTACCGGGCGTGGGCGGAGCAGACCGCCACAATGCTTGCGCTTGTCGAGGCGGGGATCGACTTCACGGATCAAGAGGATGTGGTGCCGATCGCGCCGCGAGAGCTTTCTGAACGTATCGGCATGCTCAGAGAGAGCATCACGAGCGAACTCGGGGGAAGCCAGGGCAACGAGAGGGTGGCCCTGTTGCCAAGGGTGGTGCTGGCCGGGCCGCCCAACGCTGGTAAATCCACGCTCTTTAACACCTTGCTCGGAAGGCGACGGGCGGTCGAGTCATCGATGGCTGGAACGACGCGCGATGTGCTTGAAGAACCGCTTGATCTTTCGCTGGATGTGCCCGGCGGAGCGAGGGTGGTGCTGATGGATGTGGCGGGATGCACGGAAGATCTGTCTGGTCACGTTCATGCGGCGGCTCAGCGTTCGGCGCGGGCCGCAATCGAGGGAGCGGATGTGGTGGTGCTCTGCGATCCTCGCGGCCGGTTCGAGCATCCGCTTGCCATGGCGGGGAACGAGCCGCACGGCGGTGGCCGCTCAACCATTCGGGTGAGAACCAAGGCCGACCTACCGATGTTGGACGGTCCGGGCTCGGGGGTGGCTGGGGGGGAGGGCGTGGGCGCAGCGATGGGATCGATCAGCCTTTGCGCGATTGATGGCTGGAACATCTCGGTCCTCAAGCGGGCGATTGCCGATGCGCTCTGGGCGGAGACCGGAGTTGACGACACGAAATTGGCCGCAGGTCTTGCATCTGCGGGCAAGGGCACCACGTGGTTGCTGCCGCGGCACAGGCGCGCCCTGTCTGCGGTCGCCACCCACCTTGCGGGCGCGATTCTGCTGATCGAGGGGCAACGAGACGCGATTGACAATCCTGAGACTGTTGCCGGAGAGCTGCGGGCCGCGCTGAATGAACTTGCGGAACTGACGGGGGCCATCTCGCCCGATGACATTATCGGGCGAGTATTTGCGACGTTTTGCGTTGGCAAGTAGGTGCGACTTGCTGAGGGCGAGAGGCTGGCGCGATCAGGCTTAAACCTCCATGACCGCCGCTTCCATGAACTGATCGAGGTACTTTTCGCAGAAGACATCCACAGCACGCTGGGTCTCTTGAGCGTTCTGACCCCAGCAAGTGGCCACAACATCCGACATCTGCGGGTCCATCTGCACCATCAAGACATCATCAATGGCGAAGACGCTGGGCAACTTGTCGGCGAGGTAGGCCGTGAACGCATTGACGCTGGGGCCACCGATGCTGATGCTCGGGCGCTCGCGGAGTGAAGCATCGTTGAGGTACCAGACATCGGTCACGACCATCGGGGTGATTGGATCAATGATCTCGTCGGCGCGCTTGCTGAGCCACAGACTCATGCGCTCTCGCAACCGGTAGGCGATCGGGCGATCAGAATATTCGGCGTGTGGATGGGCACCCACGACCACCGGGATCATGTGGTTGGTTTCGATCATGGCTTCGGCATCACGGAGCATCTTCGGTGACTTGGGCATGACAACCTCACGAGTTCTGACTGGCCAGATCACCCGACTTCTCCCACCGTAAAAGGCTTATCGGCATCCGAACGCCAAAGCGTTGAGTGGACGTGGCTCGCTACTGCAAAAGCGTGGCGAGCAATCCTTTTTGGGCATCGAGTCGGTTCCATGCCTGCTTGAAGACACGAGAGCGTGGTCCATCGATCACTTCTCCGGTGATCTCGACCCCTCGGCTGGCCGGAAGACAGTGCATGATGATGGCATGGCTTGGTGCCTGCTCGACCAGTTCGGTATTCACCTGATACCGGGCGAAGACGCGAAGCCTCTGCATACGTTCGCTTTCCTGGCCCATGGAGACGAAGGTGTCGCAGTAGATCGCATCGGCCCTGAGCACCGCCTCGACCGGATCGCGGCAGATTTTCACCCGAGTCCCCTGCGTTCGCCCCGCCACATCATCAACCCAGGCGGGGTCGAGCTCATACCCGGGTGGGGAACAAATGGTAAAAGTCAGCCCAAGTTTGCCGCAGATCACCGCAAGCGATCGGGCAACGTTGTTGCCATCACCAACGAACGCGAGCGTGCGTCCGGCAATGCCTTCGACGTTGCCGGGACTGAACTCATCGATCATGGTGAGGATGTCGGCAAGAGCCTGCGCCGGGTGGGCCAGATCGCTCAGCCCGTTGATGATGGGCACGCGGCTGACCGCGGCCATGCGTTTGAGGGTCTCGTGGTTGAGCACTCGGGCCATGACAGCATCGACCATGCCACCGAGAACACGGGCGATATCTTCGGGTGATTCGCGCCCGCCGATACCAACCTCATTGCTCGCCATGCTCAGGGCGTGCCCGCCGAGCGATCGCATCGCCTGCTCAAAGCTGACCCGCGTACGAAGGCTCGGCTTTTCAAAGAGGCAGCAGAGGGTTTTGCCAGCAAGCAGTTCAGGCTCTGGCTTTGCACGCAACTCGATAGCGCGGCGCAGGACGTTCCGAAGTGTTTCGGGTGTGGCTTCAGAGATGGAAAGGAAGTGCGCCAAATGTTTGCTGTGTGAAGACGTGTGCTGAGGCATGCCGTGGGGCTGCTGGGGGTCCTCGATTGGGCTGGAATGATACACGATATCGGTGAGCAAGATGATTCTGCCTTCACAAACACATCACCTTCTCATCATCGGAGGCGAGCATTTCTTGGTACACGGACGACGGCATGAGTCGTCCAACCAATTATTTCCTGTTGAAGAAAGGGTCGAGATATGAACAGTGGCAACCGTCAGCAAAGCAATCGTTCTGATCGCAATCAGTACAGTTCCATCGATGAGCATGATCAGACATCGGACGGGCAGGACCGCAATCGTGAAGGTCGCGATCATCGCTCGGGCGGCGAGCATCCGGACTCATCCAGCACGAGCCAGTACGGGTATCAGAATCAGAAATCCTCAAACGGATACGGCAATCAGGAACGGCAGGGCGGGCAATATCGCGCTCAGCAGAGCTCGACCGGCGGGTCGTACGGACAGATGGGGGAGCGTGACTACTCCAACCAATCGACCATGCCGCGACAGGCCGGTGGCCGGGATCAATACGGTCAGGGCGGGGGTGACAGCGGAAACTTTGACCGCGACAACACTCGCGGTCCATCATACGGAGAGTCTTCACGCGGCGGATACGCTGGCTCCAGCTCCCCGGGCTCCAGCTCCACGGGATCCGGTTACTCGGGATCCGGCAACTCGGGATCTGGCCAGCGCGGTAATGGGTACTCGTCGGGAAGCTCCATCGGGAATCGCGCGGGCAGCACAAACGGCTCTGGCGAGTCCACGAGTGGCCAGCATCGCGGCAAGGGACCCAAGGGCTATGCCCGAACCGATACACGCATTCAGGAAGAGCTCAGCGATCGGTTGATGGATGACACCGAACTCGATGCCAGCGAGGTTCAGGTTGCCATCAAGTCCGGCGAAGTCACGCTGACCGGAAGCGTTCCGTCCAAGCAGTGCAAGTTCAGGGCCGAAGAGATCGCCGAGTCATGCTTGGGTGTGACGGAAGTGATCAACCAGTTGCGCTGCCAGCAAGGCGGAAAAGGGCAAGCCTCCAAGGACTCGAGCAAGGTTGATAGCAGCGAGCACGCGGCTTCGGGCACCCACAGTTCTTCGTCAACGACCAACTCGGGTTTGAACTCGGGTTCATCGGCAGGTTCGTCGGGAACTGGCGGAAAGAGCGGATCGGGCTCTTCATCCACCCGGTAAGCGCGGTCTAAAGACTTCAACAGTCATTCACAACCACGCCGCCTTCGGCGTGGTTGTGTTTTTACCCGTTGACGGAACAAGGTTGGTCAGGTCATCATCATGCGGAAGCGATCGACTTGATGGGTGCGAAGACGAGGACCG
>JBBSBC010000017.1:0-30053 GCA_038251595.1 Phycisphaerales bacterium
CCGAGTTCACCGTGTTCCCGGCGTCGCTGCCGAACCCGACGCGTCCAGGCCGTGCTCACCCCAAACGCCGCGGCAATGTCCCGAGTGCTCATGCCCCGGTCACACGCCCCGAGCACCTTTGGCCCGAAGATCCAACGAGTATGAAACCATACCCGACCTCCTTGTCTGGTCGGGCAAGACCTGCCACACAATCTCAATCGCGCCAGGAAACCGCGCTACAAAGTTTGGGAATGTGCTCTAGTGGTCGTGTAGTTGACGGGGGGCTGAAACGTTCCCACATTGACACCGGAGTTTCCGAACAGGATCGAGATGTTGCCACCACTTTTGTTGGCGACGGCAATATCCGGCACGCCGTCCAGGTTGAAATCCGCGACGGCGAGGCAGATGGGGCCTGAGCCCGCCGCATAGTTGACCGCCGCCGCGAAATTGCCGGATCCGTTGCCGCGAAGAATCGAGACGGAGGAGCTGCCGTGGTTGGCGGTAGCAAGGTCGGCGAACGTGTCGCCGTTGAAGTCGGCGGTGACGATGAAGTAGGGTTCGATGCCGACGTCGTAGTCACTGAGCACGCCGAACGTGCCGTCGCCAATTCCGACGCGGATGGAGACGTTCCAGCCGTCCTGATTGGCCGCAGCGAAATCGAGCCGACCGTCGTTGTTGAAATCGGCGACGGCGCTGCACAACGGGGTGTTGAAGAAGGTGAAGATACCGACCGGGTTCGTCGAGCCGGTGTCGAGGCTGGTGGCGCACTGCCCGTTTGCGTGCGATGCCATAGCCAGCGCGGCCGCGATACAGAGGGCATGGTTGCGTTGGGGTCTCCGGCAGAACGTGATGGATGTTGATCGTGGTGCGATTAAGCGTGTAGGAATCATGGGGATGCTCCTTGATGGTGTACGTGGGGGGCGGTGGGCGAATCAGGTCCATTGCACGGTCATGAGCTGACCGATTCGAGCGATGCGTTCGATACCGAGAGAGAAGCGCTGTCGGTGTGGTCTCGACGACACGGAGCGCGAATGTTCTTTGGCATACGACGCGGATCATCAGCAAAAAGAACGATCGGCGCGGCCGCGTGGCCACGCCGATCGGGCGGATTGACGGGAGGAGTCGCGTCAGATCACGCGGTCATGCTTTGGTGACGCCCGGGAGGGAGACGAACACACGGATGCTCGCCGTCGCAGTCCACCAAACGCACGCGAATGTTCGCGTGTCTGTGCGGATGTGTCAGCGGCGGCGGCGGATGGCGAGGAGTCCGCTCAGGCCAAGCAGCGTTGCGGGAGCGGGAGAAGGGATGGGGAGTCCGGTGACGAAAAAAACGCGGGTTTGGCCGTTGAAGAGCCCGGTGCCGGTGATCGCAGAACCGTCGGCGGAAACACTCGAAGCGTACTGCAGTGTCCATCCCGTCAAGTCGACTCCAACGGTGGGCAGATAGGTATTGAAATCAACCGCGCCCAAAGCGGGCGTCCATAAGAGCGCATGCACCGCGCCCACGGAGTTATCGCCGTTACCCACCACGATCGAGCCGTCGCCATTGACGGCATCGGCTGATGACGTTGACCCGCCCGGCAAAAAACCGAGACCCTGCATGCCGCCGGTGTTGGTCCAACGGAACGCCCGCCGCGCCGAGTTGAAAGATTGACCGCTGAACCCAACCACTACCGATCCATCGCCGCTGATGCCGTTGCCGTAGGAACTCAGCGCCCCCGCCAAGGTGCCGAGATCCTGCATTCCACCGGCGCTGGTCCAGCGGAAAGCACTCTCACCGCTGAACTGCCTCGCGGCGTAGCCCGCCACGGTCGAACCATCGGCGCTGATGTCGGTGCCCAATGAACTCGATCCGCCGGGAAGCACACCAAGGCTCTGCATTCCGCCGCCGCTGGTCCAGTAAATGGTCCGCCCGGTCCATCAATCGGATTCAATGGAATAAGCGCCAGTCGGCCGCCCGCGACGCCAAGTTTGTCAACCTGAGTGCCTCGGGATCGTCCGTGGATGTGGCATGGGGAGACTGCTTGCTCAGAGCAGCAAGCAGTGCCACCCGATGTCTTAAGCCGCCGAAGAAGGCGGCGAGGAACTCAAAGAGGTTCTGCACGGTGAGCGCGCCCGAGGCGTTGATGTCGGCGCTCAGGTCGTCGTCGCAGTAGGCGGTGAAGAAGTCGAAGATATCCTGAATGCCGGTAGTGCCGGACTGATTGAAGTCGCCCTTTTCAAAGGGAACCATGTTGTTCCCGGGCAGGTTGCAGGCGACGTTCTCGCCAGCGTGATGCTGCGACGCGCCGACGCATTCGGCGGCGGTCCTGAGCGAACAGATGGAGCCGTCACAGCACGCGCCAAGATTGCACGTCGCGGCGGGGGTGATGAGGAGTTGATAGGTCCCCATCTCCGAGTTTTGCAGATTGCCATAGCCGCCGATGCGGATGAAGTAGAGTTGGCCCGCCGTGAAGGCGGCGCTCTGGATCACGCCGTGCGGGTCGGAGAAGTTGCCGGGCTGGCAGAAGTCGCCGTTGCCGCCGAAGTCAAAGGTGCCGTCGTTACAATACAAGAGGCTGGAGGAGCTGCCCGAGCAATCGGAGAGCACATCAATGACGGTGTGGAACGAACTGCCGCAGGTGGAGAGCATGTAGTTGCCGGTGCAGGTCGGGATGAAGCGGTGGAAGACGTCTCGTCCGGTGAACGAACCGCTCACATTGTTCCAGATGCAGATGCGGATCGGCGTGTTGGACAGAGCGTCAAGGTTGTTGCCCGTGGCCGCGACGCCGGAGATCACCAGCGGCGAGGAAGAGTTGCAGGCATCGTTCGCCGGAGCGGGGCCGATGGTGTAAGGCTGAACGTCGATGCGGAAGTTACCGACGGGGAAGAACGGGGGCCGGGCCGAAGCGCCGACGCGAAGAAGGATCGGCGTCGTTGAGGACAGGTTGAGGTAAAGGAAGTTTTCGCCACGATTGTCCGAGTTCGCCAGCACACAGGAAAACTCACTGAACGGAGTCGGCGGACATGCCGATCCGCTGAACGCGGCAATGGCGAGTGCGGAATCGCGGAGTCGAACGCGGTATGAGCCCGGTGCGGGTGGTTGGAATGAGTACCACACATCAACTTCTGTTGAGGAGCAGTCGGTGATGTCGGCACCGGTGGCACCGAAGACCGTGCCGGCAAGGGGAGGCGTGTTCACGTCGATCCGCTGTGCCGCCGAGCAAAGGTCGTTCGACGGGGGAGAACAGGTGTTGGCCGTGCAGGTCGTTCCCACCCCAAGCCAGGCGGAGAAGCCGCAGTTGTTCTGAGTCAACATGGAGCAGGTTCGGTCAGTCCCCGAGCAGCACGCGCCCGGTTGGGGGCAAGTGTTGGGCGTGCAGGTGCCGCCGAAGTCGAACGTCAACCAATCCGAAGAGCCCGCGGCGGTGCAACTGGCCGACGTTGAGAGGAAGCAGGCACCGGCGTTGGTGCAGCAGCGACCGTAGTTGCCGCAGATCCCGTTCGAGCAGGAGGAGCCGGAGTCCAGAACCCGGGCGCGGGGCAGCCGCTCTGCGTGGTGTCCGTGCAGCCGCCGGGCGCGCAGCACGCGCCCTTCGGCGGCGGCGTGCAGGGGTTCACCCCACACGCCACGCCCCCGCTCCAACTTGTGCTGTTCGATGCGGTGCAGGCCGCCTGCGAGAGCAGGCTGCACGCGCCCGTCGCCGCGCTGCAGCACGCGCCGATGACTGCGCCGCACGGGCCGGGCGAGCAAGTCCCATCGATGGTCCACCGGGTCGCGGCGTTCGGGCACTGGGGAAACCAGGCGATGGTGCACTGGTTGTAGTCGTCGCAGCAACTGCCCTGATGCGTGCATGGCAACGGCGAACAGCTCCCGCCCGACAGGAAAGCGCCAAACGTGCATTGCGACGATGTTGTCACCGTGCATTGCAAGGTGAAGCTATTGCAACACGCGCCCGTCGCTACGCACGGGTTCGGCGTGCACGATTCGCCGCTGGTCCACTCGCCCGGCGAGGTACAGCTGGCTTGTGTGACGAACGTGCAGGTGCCGTTGGTACAGCATGTGCCCGTCGGCTGATTGAGCGGAAAGGCCGATAGCACAAAATCATTGGGAATCACTGGAGCAAGCCGACTACCGCGGTGCTCGCCAACTGCGACTACATATACAACGTGTACGGACACCGCGTTCAACGGGCCGACTCGACTGCGGCTGGGCAAGCTCATTGTTCGGACAAAGATCGGTGCGATGACAAGTTCTTGGATTGTATGAAGGAATATTGCAGACTCAATTCCCAAGTTCCCAACGCTCGGTTGGGATACCAGACTGAGTGCGACGCGTTCGCTTGGACGTTTTGGGTGGGTGTCAACTTTGGAGGCGACGGTCCATTTTGTGCAGCTCAACGGAGGGCGTGTACGTGTGTCCCGTAGGCTCAAAGTTCCAAACGTTTCGCTGCGGTCGGTGTGAATATGATCTGCACGGCCTTCCGCTTATTTCCCGCAAGTGTCCTAAGTGTGGATGGCCGATTGGAGTTGAGTTTCCAAGACGATGGCCACGATGGCGAGGATGGCATGCTATAGTTGCTTTTTTCATATTCCTCTATTTCCCGCTACTTGGTCGATCTGACTTTGACGAATTCGGTTTACCAAAGAGCTTCTCTTTAATGATTTTAGTCATTGGTTGTTCTACAGCCATTGTTATTTCTCGTTACTTTTTTTTGATAAACGATACCAAACATGCAGAAAAAGTATGTGTGTTTGAACTGGGCATAAAATTGATTGCACGCATATGCAGCGTTGTCGCAATTGGACTCCTGCTTCGTCCACTTCTCACAGTACTGTTTAATTTCGAATTTGAGTAGTTGCGTGAAATTTGTTCATTTTATGCTGTCGATGTAGACTATTGTAAAATGTTTTTATTGTGCATAGAGTATTGAGCTTGCCCAGTTCCGGTGGACGGGTCCAATCGATGGGATACTACCTGTCGGAAGGAGCACGTTCATATGGGCAGCAAGTAAAAGTACACGCAGGAGTATCGTGAGTCGGCGGTGAAGCTGGCGATCGCCGAGGGGCGGACACCCGAGGATGCGGCGGCCAACCTGGGGATGCCCATCAACACGCTCATAGCCTGGGTGAGCAAGGCGCGGCGGAACCTGTCTGGCGGGAGCGATGCGTTCACGCCGCCCACCCAGCAGCAGATGGTGGCGCGGCTGCATGAGCTGGAGGCGGAGAACCGCCGGCTGAAGCTCGAGCGGGACATTTTGAAAGAAGCGACGGCTTTCTTCGCCAGGGAAGGAGACCGCCCATGATCTTCAAGGTCATCCGCGATCATCTGGTCCCCGAGTTCACCGTACGCGACTGCTGCCGCGTGCTGAAGGTCAGCATCAGCGGCTACTACCACTGGTGCAAGCATCCGATCGCCAAGCGTGAGGCGGCCGAGCAGGAGCTGGTCGGCAAGATCAGGACCGTGCATGAGCAGAGCCGACGCACCTACGGCTCGCCGCGGGTGCGTGGTGAGCTGAGCCATCGGGGCGTGAAGCGCAACCGCAAGACGATCGCCCGGCTCATGCGCAAGCACCAGATCCGCTCGAACGTGAAGCCGAAGTTCCGCGTGTGTACGACCGACTTCAGGCACGATCATCCGATCGCCCGGAACCTGCTGGACCGCAACTTCACGGTCAAGACGCTCGACACGGTCTGGCTGTGCGACATCACGTACATCCCGACCGGCGAGGGATGGCTCTACCTGGCCAGCGTGATGGACCTGTGCAGCCGCAGGATCGTGGGCTGGTCCATGGCCGCGCACATGCGGGCCGAACTGGTGATGGATGCGATGGATATGGCATGCACACGCCGCGATCCGCGCGCGGGGCTGATGGTGCATTCGGATCGGGGCGTGCAGTATGCCTGCGGCGAGTTCCGTTCGCTGCTGGCGCGGCTTGGAGCGGCAGCGAGCATGGGTCGAAGGGGCGAGTGCCACGACAACGCCCCGAAAGAATCGTTCTGGGCCACGCTCAAGAACGAGCTGGTGCATTCGGCGTGTGGCCACCTATCGCAACACCGACTCATTGCCAAAGGAGACGTTCTTCTACCACCCGAGCGGGCACTTTGGCCCCGCCTGCCGCGGTGGGCCGATCGCGCGAACTCGTGGTACCAACTTGGCTGCGAACCCTTCCCAGTGGACGACGGCGGGGGTGAGTGATTGGGATGGTGAGCAGCTCTACTACGCCTCGGATCTTTCTGGTACCGTCATGGCCATGGTGGACGATCTGGTCGAGCAATGCCGCTACAGCCCGAGCGGCGTGCCTTATGGGCTGCCTGCGGGTGATCTGAACGGGGATTGGCACGTTGAGGATGGGGCGGGCAAGCCCGACTACGACATCTGGCTCGCGGCCACAACCGCCTACCAGGTGCGTGCCGACCTGAACTTTGTTGGTACGGTGAACGCCGCAGATCAGGCGATCATCACGGCCAACAGCACGGTCAACCTCGGACGGGGCAAGTTCAGCACAGAGAGCGTGCGGAACATCAAGGGGTATCAGGGGTGCGAGGTGTTTGGGGAGGGGTTGCATACGGTGTGGGATTGCGGGAGGGAGAGGGACAGCGCGATCGAGGTGTACATGTCGGGTGTTGGAGTGTCTGGCTCGGGATCGACGCAGAGTCTCACGATCAATGGCGGCAGAACATGGAACGGGAACTGCTACACAGATTGTGGAGTCAATAGCTGAGCTTGCCCAAGTCCACTACCTTCCGCTGATGTGCTTAACCAGAACCTGGTCCGGCCCGTCGTGATTGGCTGGCTGCCGCGCGGCTTCTTCAGTGCGCAAGTGGTCGTTGGGCAGGCGTCGCTGGTTCGCTTCCCACGCCGCGATGACCCGGTGGTACATCTCCCGGCTCTCGCGTGAGTTCAACCGGCCCAGCCAGTCGTCACGGCGCTTGCCCGTCGCGCTGTCGGTCAGCGTAACGATGGCCTTGTCGGGGTAGTCTTTGCGGGATCGGTACGTCGGTGTTTTCGGAATCGCGGTGCTTCGGAACGGAAGAGCGCGGTGTAACACCGCGCTCTTCTTGGTGTTCTGGCCGCACCGCCGACGTGGCGGGGAAGCGCAACTAGTGCTTTCGGCGAGACTTACGGGAATGGAGCGGAAGAGATTCGAACTCTCGACATCTAGCTTGCAAAGCTAGCGCTCTACCAACTGAGCTACCGCCCCGCGTGGGAAGCCCGGTGAGCGGGCTGGAAAACTGAAGGCTACAAACCGAGGCCGCCAATGACGCGGCAAGGACTCCGCATAATAGGACATCGAACGGACTTTTTCTGGAGAGAGTCGGGGTCCAGAGATCACGTTCCGACGGGCGCCTTGAGAGGGATCGATTCGGCTGGAGCCTTGTCTCGCCCGCCGCAAGCAAGCATCAGCGAGCACGCCGCTCAAGCGTAGCAGTAATGCCCGTGCGATCACGATGACCCGCGATCATGAAACAATCGTGGTGCGCCACCCGCTGCCCCGTGACAATGACTCCATGACTCCATGACTCCATGACTCCATGACTCCATGTCTCCATGTCTCCATGTCTCCTCCGCCTGCGCCGCGGCCTGGTGGGCGATCATTTCTTGCATTCGCGATACTCACCCACTTCGTCAGCCCTCCCGATTCGACTACCCGCCATGTCATCTTCAGCGCAATTTGTTCAGGCCGCCAGCCGCCGCGCAGGATCCAAACGTGATCCGGAAAGGGACGGGGAATTCGTCCCCCCTCGGTCGGGGCTCATGCCTCGGCTCCCTTCCTGCCCGACCATCCTTCACCAATCTAGCCTGGCAATCCCAAATATTTTCCGATCACAACCCTTTGTCTCGTAAGAACTACCGTACTTTAACCAAATTGTCAAGGGCAAAAGTCTGGACAATGTACGGTTCCGTCGTACTCTTCACCTGAACCTGACCAGATAAGGACATGCCCGCGCACACGCCACCACCCACAGGAGTTCCCATGGCCACCCTTACCACCGGCCCCACCACCGGCCCCACGCCCGCAACCATGTTCTCCGCTTACGCCGAGCATCTCCGTGCCGCGCACGCCGAGGCTCTTGACCGCCTGCTCAAGATCATTCGCACATCCGAATCCGAGGCCCAGGTTCGACTCGCCGCCGCGGCCATTCTTCGTCTGCAAATCCCTCAGGCTCCACTTCTCGAGCAAACTCAGCACGCTGCACCGTCGGTTACCGAATCGCGACCCGAGACTCGCACCACACTGCCCAAGCCCACGCGCTGCGCACCGCTCACCGCAGGCGAACTCGCCGAACTGTCGCGACTTCTGCCGCACGTCACCCCGGCACGATTCACTTCTCGCCACACACCCGACCACTGGCGCGCCATCATCGCCCTGCGACATCGCGATGCGCACATTCCTCTGCGCGGCGCGGCATAGCCCACGCTAACGTCTGTCCTCTTGACAACGCCCATCACAATAGTCCCCGCTCGCCCTGCACCGGCATTCGGCATCATCACCCTGCTGATGACCCTGCTCGGATGGTCGAGCGTGCCTCTCTTCATCACCCATTTCGCCAGCACGATCGATGTGTGGACCAGCAACGGATGGCGCTACGGTTTCGCGGCCATTCTCTGGACACCCGTGCTGATCATTGGTCACGCGCGGCGAACACTCCCCGCCGGACTCTGGACCGCCGCGCTGGTCCCCGCCGTGCTCAACGCCTTCGGACAGCTCGCCTTCTCGTGGAGCTATTACAATACCGACCCCACGACCGCGACCTTTGGTCTGCGTGCGCAGATCGTCTTCGTCGCGATCGGCGCCTACCTCCTGTTTCCCAGCGAACGCGCGGTGCTGCGCCGACCGGCCGCGTGGGCCGGCATCGCGCTCGTGCTTGTGGGTGTCGCGGGTACCATCCTTCTTGCGCCCGGTGCGAAAGATGGCACACCAACTCACGCATTCGGTGTCGCGCTCGCGCTCACGGGTGGCGTGCTCTTCGCGGGTTATGCTCTGGCCGTTCGCAAGTTCATGCACAAGTTTCACCCGGTCACGGCCTTTGCCGCGATCTCGCAGATCACAGCTTTGCTAACCGTGGCGATGATGCTCGTGATGGCCCACAACCAGCAAACCGGCGTGCGGGATGCGGGCGCGAGTGCATGGGCACTGCCAAACGATCAGCTCGCCCTTCTCCTGCTCTCATCCATAATCGGCATCGCGCTCGGGCACGTCTTCTACTACATCGCCATCGCTCGCCTCGGTGTCGCCGTCTCAAGTGGTGTGCTGCAACTCCAACCATTCTGCGTCGCGATCGGCTCGTTCCTCGTGTTCGGCAAGGCTATGACTTCCGGCCAACTCATCAGCGGCTTACTCGCCGTCGTCGGCGCAACCATGCTGCTCACCGTGCAATGGCGGATCAGCCGCTCGGCACGCGCCGCGGCGGAGCTTACTTTGGCGAGCGCGAACGATCATTAAGAGTTGCCGTCGGCGCTCCGGCGGGCAGATTGGCGATCACCATTCCGACCCGCCGGAGGCCTTTGCGTGCAGACTTAGACTTCGATCCACGATCGAACCTCGAACAGAAGTTCAGGCGCAGAATCAACACCGAGCGCGGCCGCCAGCGCGGCTCGCAACAGTGGGCGCGCACGGCGCATCCGTTCGAGCGCCGAGGCCTGGCAGAAATAGACACCGGCGCAACGCGGTTGCAACAAGACGCGCAGACAGAGGCCATCGAGATCGGGCTCGACACCATGAACTTCCAGCACTTCGAGCACGGCATCTTCGACAAACGCGCGCAGTGCGGAGTTCAAGAGCGATGCCAACACACCCATACCGCGCTCGGGCACACTGGCCAACCTGACCCTCGGCTCGAAGTACGAGACCAAAGGCTCGACAGCGGGCGCGCAACGATCGCTCTGAACCACGTTGTTGAGGTTCTTGAACACGAAACACACTCCAGACAACCCATCGCGCCTGTTCAATAGAACATCGGCGCAAGGTCAGACATTATAATGACTCAGAACTATACAGGTGAGTTGACACCGCAGATCGGGCCCGGAGTGGATCACGCTGGATCACATGGGGCACGTTTGCAGAGTGTCGGACGAGGATTCAGGGATAATTTTGGTCAGATGCGCGTCTGCGACATCACGACTTCAACCCGGCCCGGAAGCATCGTCGTCAGATTATTGTTGTCCATCAGCGATACTCCTTTCCGGATAAATGGCCCCACCACTTTCCATTTGAACCGAAGACATTACATCAGCATGAAGCGCTAGGCAAGCGGTGGTCAAAATATTTTTTCAACTCACAGGTTCGAGTTTACGTGTGTTGAGGCGCCGTCTCAGCACGCCCAGCAGCGTTTCGGGTTCCATCCACGAGGCGGGCGGACGGAAGTAGATCTCCGAGAGTTCTTCACCCGCCTTGGGCTCAAGCACCGTCACGTGCGTGCCGGCACCACCCGCTCCGGCCTTTGCCACCGATTGATCATGCAGCAACAACCCGATCACCGCGGCTTCGGGGGGAGCCGCGCGAAGGATGACATCCTGCCCGCGAACAGCAATGGCTTTCACTTTCAAGATGCTCGCCAGCGCACGCAGTTCGGCCATGTCGAGAAGACGCCGCGTCGCGAGGGGTAGCTCTGTGCCGTACGCCTGCTTGAGTTCCTGCTCGATCCGCTCAAGCTCGTCGTGCGATTGCGCCACGGCGATGCGGCGGTACGCTTCCATGCGTCGCATGTCGCTCGGCACGTAGCGTTTCGGGATCATGCCCGTTACGCCAATCTCCACGCTGGTCTCGCTGGCTACATGTGTTGGCTCGTTCTTCAGTTCTTTGACGGCGCGATCAAGCAACTGGCAGTACATCTCGTATCCGACTGCGGCGATATGCCCCGATTGCTCTGGCCCGAGGATGTTGCCCGCGCCACGAATCTCAAGATCGCGCATCGCGATCTTGAACCCAGCGCCGAGCATGCTGAACTCTTCAATCGCCTTGAGCCGCTTGAGCGCGGTGTCGTTGACGGTGCGCTCGGGCGAGAGCAACATGTAACAATAGGCACGGTGCTTATATCGCCCGACACGACCACGCAACTGGTGCAGGTCGGCAAGCCCGAATCGGTCGGCATCGTTGATGAACATCGTGTTCGCCGTGGCGATATCGATGCCGCTCTCGATGATGGTTGTGCTGACAAGAATGTCAGCCTCGCGGCGCATGAAGGTCAGCATGACCTGCTCAAGCTCACGATCGGGCATCTGCCCGTGGCCGACAACGATCCTCGCGTCGGGCACGAGCCTGTGGATGTCATCGGCCATTGACTGAATGTTGTAGACCCGGTTGTGGACAAAGTAGACCTGACCATCGCGTGCAAGCTCGCGCGTGATCGCCTGTTGAATGCGTTTGGCATTGAACGGAATCACCTCGGTCACCACCGCGCGTCGATCTACCGGCGCGGTTGCGAGGCTTGAGATGTCTCTCAGCCCGAGCATGGAGAGGTGCAGCGTGCGCGGGATTGGCGTTGCACTGAGCGTCAGCACATCAACCGTCATGCGCATGCTGAGAAGACGTTCCTTGTGCTCGACCCCGAATCGCTGCTCCTCATCGACCACCACCAATCCAAGATCCGCAAACTTCACATCCTTGCTCAGCAGTCGGTGCGTACCGATCACCACATCCACCTCGCCCTTGCGCACCGCGGCCAGGGTCGCGTTGATCTGCTGGTCGGTCTTGAACCGAGAGAGACTCTCGACCCTGAACGGGTAGTCGGCGAAACGGCCCTTGAAGGTGCGCTCGTGCTGCTCGGCCAGCACGGTTGTCGGAACGAGCACGGCCACCTGCTTGCCAAACTCACAGGCCTTGAACGCGGCGCGGATCGCCATCTCGGTCTTGCCGTAACCCACATCGCCGCATAGCAGCCGATCCATCGGGCGCGCGCTCGTCATATCGCGCTTGATCTCCGCCATCGCGGCCAGTTGATCGCCTGTTTCTTGATACGGGAACTCCGCCTCAAACTCCTTCTGCCATGGCGTATCCGCAGGGTAGCGGATACCCGGCAGGTGTCCGCGGGCCGCGCGGATGCGGAGCATCTCCCCCGCCAGATCCTTTACCGATTCGGAGACCTGCTCCTTCTGCCGCTTCCAGCGCTGGCCACCGAGCGCTGAGAGAGTTGGTGTGCCGCGACCGCCCATACCGCCAACGTACTTCTGCACCTGATCGATCTTGCTTGCCGGGACGTACATCTTGCTCGAACCGGCAAACTCAAGAATCAGATATTCCTCATATCCTTCATCAGGATCAACCGCGCGATCATCCTGAGATGCAGGGCGGCCTTTCCTGGTCGGCTTCTTCTCGCTTGGCAGCACGACCTTCTCGGTGCGCTTCACCTCGCGCGGTTTCATGGTCGTCAGGCCGAGGAACTGCGCGATGCCGTGGTCGCGATGGACGACGTGTTCACCGGGAGAGAAGTCGAGGAACGTATCCATCGCGCGGCCGCCGCGCAATCGACCCGCGCCAGCATCGCCCCGCCGCGCGCCGCCGCGACGTCGCTCGAAGCGGTGCAGGAGTTCGTGATACGGAACAACGACCAGCGGGTCGGTATCGCCCCAGACGAACCCGCGGTGCAGATATTGCACGCGGACTTCAATGGCAGTGCGGGCCTGCGGATCTTCCGTTCGTGGCACGAACTCGGTGATGAGTTCCTGCAAGCGTGAACTTTCGCCCTCATTCTGACAGAGGACGATCACTCGGGCGGACATCGCGGCGAGCTCTTTGATCGCTTCGCCCGCATCTTCCGAGAGGGGCGGGAGCGCGGTGACGGGCACGTCAATCACCGCATCGGTGGAAGCCGACGCGGCGGAGAACTGGTTGATCTCGATCATTCCGCCGGAACACCGCTCGTTGAGGGCCTTCATCACCGCGGGCGGGCCGATGATCCGACCATCGGTCACGCGCTCGAAGTAGCCGCGTGCCTGTTCGACGATCTCCATCGTCTCGTGCAGCACACCCAGTGCGCCCTTTGGCACATACTCGAGCACGCTGATCCCCGCGCTTCCGCCGATTGCATCGAACTTTTCCTTCCCCCCCACCCCCCCACCACCACCACCACCCATCGCGTGATCGACACTGGCACAGACGATCTCGACCGAATCGAGCTTGCGGTCGGATCCCATCGTGTCGAGATCGATCTCGCTGATGCGTTCAAGATCGTCACCGAAGAAGTCGAACCTGATCGGAACGCCCGCGCCGCCACTGGCTGCTCCGCCGCTGCCGGGGGGGAAAACGTCCACGATACCGCCGCGAACGGCGAAGTCGCCGGCTTCCTCGATCGCATCGAGTCGCGTGTAGCCAGCGGCTTCAAGCCACTTGACCAGGACCGAGAGCCCGGTCCGCACACCGACACGGAGGGTGAGTGCCAAACCTGCCAGACTCTCGGGGCTTGGGGCGGGCTGCATGAGGGCTTGCACTGGGCAGATGATGACGGGCGATTCGCCATCGGCCAATCCACGGAGGCGACGGATCACGGCGAGTCGTTCGGCGAAGAGTTCCATGCTGACCGCGCTCTCGCCGGGCAGAACTTCGAGCGCGGGCATCCGTATGGCATCGATACCGGCGGCGTTCAGTTCGTCGGTGGCTTCATCGGCATCATCGATGTGGGCAACGACGAGTATGACTGGCTTTTGAAGAACTCGACCCACTGCGGCGGCGACGAACGATGTGCTCGAACCCTGTGAACCGCGGATCAGAACTCGACGGCCCGCGCGGCAGGCGCGCACGGCATCCTGCACTTTGGAGTCCGCCGCGATGGTCTGGATGAGGTCGGCCAAGCGTGTTCCGTTTCTCTTAGAGCGCGCGGGTGCGCTCGGGTTCCCTGATTCGAGCGGGCTCCCTGTCGCGAGTGATCTGACTTGAGGTGATGTTATCCGCCGGTCAGACCGGATACTGGCTATTCAAGCCTGATGAGAGGCCATAGTTTTTCGATCGTCTTCGGGCCGATCCCTTTGACGCGTCCGAGGTCTTCGATGCGTTTGAACAGACCGATGCGTTCGCGCTCAAGAATGATGCGATCCGCGAGGGCGGGGCCAACGCTTGGCAGAAGCTCCAACTCCGTTCTATTGGCGGTGTTGATGTTGATCTTTATGGCCGCGAGGGTTGGGGCAGATGGGGGTGGGTTGGAAGGTTTGACGGTCGGGATGAGCATGGTGGCTGAGCTGCGCCAAGGTGTCAGGCCCTTGAGCACGGACCATGCAAGCCCGCCGATGCACGCGGCACCGAGGATGACGACCGCGCCCCACTTTGCCGGGCCGCGGGTCCAGTCGGAGGGAATCACAGCGTGCCCGCCGTCGGTACCGCCCCCAGGCCCAGCGGCGATTGCTTGTCGCGGATGGCCTGACGAACTTCGGCGAGTCGCCAGAGACTGGGCTTGGCGTGGCTCGAAGCATCGATCAGCCCGTCGAACTTGCTGTCCGTGATCTTTGCGGGGTCGTACAACTCATGCCAGCAGACGCTGTGAACATAGGGCTTGCTGGCGGCGATTGAGAGGGCTTGCGTCATCCATGCGACCTGGCTCTCGACGCTCCACCGGGCGTGCCAGAAGCCGGGGTCCATCTGCGCATCGAGTCCGAGGGAATCGGGATCGGGAGGGCGGCTCGGCGCGCTGAGGGCGGCGACACTCAGGGGCTTTTCGAGCGCGGCGTAACGGTCGAGCATCGCGCTGAAGGCCATCATGTCGCGTGTGCTGCGCCCTTGCTCGGGTTGGCCCATCTCGACACGGAGGGCGAAGAGGTCGGGGTTGATACCGGCCTGGCCGACCATCTCTGCGTACATCACGGGTGGAACGGCGCGGGTTGAATCCGCGAAGTATTCGCCCCATGGCTGATCGATCTGCACCTGCACCTTGGCACCAGGTTGCAGCTTGCGCACGACCATGACGATTAGCCGCGTGAGATCCATCACCTGCTCGAAGCTGAGCGCAAAGTTGCTGGCGACGTGCAGGCCGCTGACGACGGTCCAAGTTCCGACGGTGCGTCGGTAACGGGTGACGAGGTTCTTCACGTGCTCATAGACAAGCTCGCGGAGGGTCTCGTAGTCGTGTTCCCAGATGTAGAGCCATTCGGGGACGCAGCCTTTGCGGAAGTCGATGATGGGGCCGCCAACGATGGGGAGTCGTGCCTGGCGAACGGCCCATTCGATCCAGCGATCGGTCTTGCCGAAGAGGTACTTTCCCTCGGAGGGTTCCATATCGACCCAGCGCATGGGCATGCAGACAAAGTCGGCGCAGAGGGCCGTGGCCTTCTGCAATGCGGGTCCGAACATCTCGGGGTTGATGGCCACGCCAATTTGCGGCGGTGTGGGCAGGATAACCCCGACGGTGCCGAGGAGCGCGCTGCGGCTCTCGGCGGCCTCGTGGTTGGTGATGGCGTTTGCGGGCGCGGCGATGCGTGCCGCGGCCGAGGCGAGTTCGCCGGACATGCGCTTGGCGAACTGCGTTCGTGCCTGCGTGAGGGTCAAGGCCTCGCCCGCCTGCACGGCCATGCCGAGTGCGCGGCGGGCCAGGTGGTCGGCGAGCGCGGAGTAGGGTACGCCACCACCGACACTCCCTTCGGTATTGGCGTGCGCGACCAGTGCTTCGGTGAAGGCGAGGCGGGCGCGCTCAAACATCAGGAGGCCGGGGTCGGTCGGGGGGAGATCGAACAAGGCCCAGTCTTCGAGCTTGTTGAGCACGAGCATCAGTCGATGGCGGGCGAGTTCGAGACTGAGGAGGTATGGTCGCTCACGCTCGGGCAACAGACAGGTCTGGAGCGTGATCAGACCACCTGTCCCCAACCCCCCCCCCCCCGCACCAGCGCCTGGGGCCCCGCGCACGGGAGATACGGGGAACAGAAGGCTGATTCCTGCCGACTCACCGGAGCGTTTCTCACATCGGATAATCGAAAGCCCGGGCTTGACGAGCGCGACGCGGATATCGGCCTGCACGGGGACATCGTCGGCACCGAAGAGGTGCGAGTGACGAAGGGGCCACGCGGATGCGGAGCTACCGCTTCCTGAACCACCGCCGTCATGGAATACAACGAAGCTGAGCATCCGCGCCGAGACCTCCGCAAGTAGCATCCTGAACGGCAAGGGCCGTGCCTAATGAGCGTGAGGATAGCGGATTCACGCGGCACGTGCATAGGGGTGGCTCTGGAGTCGCCATGAGGCGAGCGAGGCGGCCAATCGTGGGCCGATTCCCGCGATTGAGGCCGCTGGTTTGTCTATGCTGATCGGATGGACATGGAGGTTGCGGTGCCTACGGGCCAACGAACAAATGAACCACCCGACGAGACGACCGAAGACCTGCTTGCCGGAATGACCGAGGCGCAGGCCAAGGCTGTGCGGCACACGGAGGGTGCGCTGCTGGTGCTGGCCGGTCCGGGGAGCGGAAAGACGCGGGTGATCACGAGGCGCATCGCGTTTCTGGTGTATTGCGGGATTCCGCCGTGGCAGATCCTCGCGCTGACGTTTACCAACAAGGCCGCGAAGGAGATGCGCGAACGTGTGCTGCACATTCTGGGCGAGCAGGCCGCGGCGCGTGGGCTGACGGTCACGACCTTTCACGCGCTGTGCGCGCGGCTTCTGCGGAAGTATGCCACCATCGCGGGGCTGTCGGGGCTGGATGCCAACTTCGTTATTTATGATACGGACGACCAGACGACGCTCATCAAGAAGGCTCTGGAGGAACTCAACCTCTCGACGAGCAACTGGCAGCCGCGGAGCGTGCTGGGGCGGATCTCCAATGCGAAGAACGAGCTGGTGGATGCCGAGACGTTTGCCTCGATGGCCGATGATTTCAATGGACGGATGCTGGCGAAGATTTACGCGGCGTATCAGAAGGGACTGCGTGCGGCGAACGCGGTGGACTTTGATGATCTGCTGGTGCTGACGGCGAAGATGCTGAAGACCAACGCGGAGGTTCGGGAAGACTGCCGGCGGCGCTGGCGGTACCTCATGATCGATGAGTATCAGGATACGAACAAAGCGCAGTTTGTGATTGCTGCGCTTCTGGCGGGAGATAAGGATCCGAACATCTGCGTGGTGGGCGATCCGGATCAGTCGATTTATGGGTGGCGCGGGGCGGATATCGCGAACATTCTGGACTTTGAGAAGCAGTATCCGAAGGCGGTGGTGATTGCGCTGGGTGAGAACTTCCGATCGACCAAGCACATCATCGGCGCGGCGGATCACTTGATACGCAACAACACGCTGCGGAAACACAAGGATCTTTTCACATCGAACGCGATGGGCGAGAAGATCGAGGTGACGATTTGCCGCGACGAGCACCACGAGGCGGACCTTGTGGTGGACTGGCTGAAGATTCGGAAGGGCGAGGCGCTGCGCGCGGACGAGGCACCGGCATGGAAGGACATGGCGGTGTTTTATCGCACGAACGCGCTCTCGCGCGTGGTTGAGGATGCGTTGCGGACTGAGGGCATTCCGTACATCATCGCGCGCGGGACGACGTTTTACCAGCGCGAGGAGGTCAAGCGTGCGCTTGCGTATCTGCGCGTCGTGGCGAATGCGGCCGATGATGTGAGCCTTGGGCGCATCATCAACATGCCCGCGCGTGGGATTGGGGATACGACGCTGGGGAAGATTGAGGCATGGGCGGGTGAACACAACCTGCGGCTGTTCGAAGCCCTGGGCCGCACCTCGGCGGGGCACGGTGTGGAGATCGGGCCGAAGGCTGCGACCGCGATTGCGAAGTTTGTGCAGATGGTTGATGGGTGGCGTGGTGTTGCGCCGCCGACACCCAAAGATCACCTGACGCTGGAGGGGGCGGAGGAGATTCGCGGCTCGCTGGCATCACTGGTTGAGCGTGTTGTGGCCGAATCGGGTCTTGAGCAGATGTATCGCAAGGGACGCACCGAGACTGACGAGGAGCGGATCGAGAACCTTGCGGAACTGGTCTCATCGGCGGCGGAGTTTGAGTCGAACTATTCGCCGGAGTCAGATCCGGTTGTTGATGTGGCGATGGCGGCGACGATGCCGGCGGTGGGTGACGATCGCTCGGCGGGTGAGGCGGCGATCGGCACGCTCGGGTTGTTGCGGGCCTATCTCGAACGTGTTTCACTGGTCTCGGATTCTGATGCGATTGATCCGACACAGGGCGCGGTGACGCTGATGACGCTGCACGCGGCGAAGGGGCTTGAGTTTGCGGTGGTCGCGATGATCGGGCTTGAGGAGCGGATCTTGCCGCACTCGCGCGTGCAGGAGAACCCGAAGGAACTGGAAGAGGAGCGACGGCTATGTTTCGTCGGCATCACACGGGCGATGGACCGATTGATGATGACCTCAAGTCGATACCGGACGGTGCGCGGCCTGACGGAGCGGGCGATCGCGAGCAGGTTCATTGACGAGCTGCCGCGTGAGCATGTGTCGATCAGCGATCAGAGTGAGTGGAACGAGGCGGGGTGGGATGGTGATCGGTCGGATCGTCCGGCGGCGGCGCGGCGTGGTGGCGGGGGAGGTTCGGATTCAACATCGCGCGGCAGCGTGACTGACTCGCGTGGGCAGAGGCTCTCGGTGGGTGTGCGCGTGCGTCACCCGCAGTTCGGGATCGGCGAAGTGGTCTCGGTGAATGGTGGTGTTGATGCGCGAGCGCAGGTGAAGTTTCGCGAGGTGGGCATCAAGACGCTGGTGCTGCAGTATGCGCGGCTTGAACTGATTTCGGGTTAAAGGCAGGAAAGCCTCAAACGCGGCGGCGGCGGAAGACGAATCCAAGCGAGACGGCCAGACCCCAGACCATCGAGTGGGTGCCGCCATCGAAGATGCCGGCGCGGGGCGCGACAGCGCTTGAGGTGATCGGCGCGGATGGATCAACGGTGGGCTGAATCCATGTGCGCAGGAAGTCCATGTTCAGGCAGAATGCGGAGTTGCCATACACCGAGGACCCGTAGCCTGTCACACTGACCGCGACACCAGCGAGTTCGAGTGAGCCATCGAGCCCATAGACAAACAGGCCTGCGCCCGAATCATGCACGGCGAAGATCGACTCGTTCGGGACCGCGGTGGAGCTTCCGGGGCTATCGAAATCGATGACGATGAGGGTGCCGGCGTTCTCGATGAGGTTTGCGCCCCATGTTTCGGCTTGAGCGCCGGTCCAGTCAAAGCCATTGGCGACGGCCGTTCCGGCGGTGTTGCCGTATCCGCCGAGAATAGCCAGATCGCCCGCGGTGACGTTGGTGGCGAGACGGTGGTAACCGGGAAGAGTCTCGGCCACACGGATGATCTGGATGTCCTGCGTGGGGTGCTGCCGGATTTCAACCGCGCGGTAGGAAACGCCGCGCATCCAGAAGAGGCCATTGACGGTGCCGCCGACGTGCTTCGCGGAGACGATCCAGTTCGGACCGACGCAGACGGCCGAAGATCCATTCCACCAGCCGACGTACCCGTTGGCCGGGGTGTCGAGGGCGTCGCGGTTGGCACAGACGATGGCCTCTGCATCAGGCGCCCAGACGATTGAGGCCAGCGCGCAGACGAAGGCCGGGAGGGCGATCGAAAGCCGAGAACGTCGAGAAGGATTGGCCGCGGAATGCATGCCAGTGAGATCGGCCTCGGCGATGACTGGCGCGCGTGGGTAAGGAGAAGAGGATGGAGAAGGGTGTGGAAGCTGGGGGTGTGTTGCGCGTGTAGCGGCGGTGATGCGGCGGCGGATTTGAAGGGGGCGAGCCCGATAGTTTCGCGGGGCGCACAGGCGGAAACCCGATTCAGGCGGGCCTTACGCCCTTGTACAACTGCTTGACACGTTCGACCTGTTGTTTGCGGACGCTCTCAAGGATGTGCCGCGGAATGCGGTACTGCACCGAGTCGTGAGAGACGGAGGAGCAGTGCTCGACGAGGCATTGGTAGAGCAGCTTGAAAGCATCTCGGGGCTGGTGCATCTGGTCGAGGGCATCGGCAAGCTCTTGGCGCGTGACATCTTCACCGAAGAGATCGAGGAGGGTTATGGGTCTGGCGTGTGTTTCATCATTGCGGCGAAGGCAGGCGTGAAGACGTGCGTTGCAGAGGTCGTAGAGCATCGGGCCGGTCCAGGTGAGACGCTCGATGAGGTTTTGCTTATCGAGGCGGGCTTCCTGGAAGAAGGAACTGGATTCGCGGAAGAGCGCGTGACGAAGCTCCATCGGGAGGAGCATTTTGACACCGAGGCCCGGGTGTTGCAGGAACTTGTTGTTGAGCATGGGCCAGATGACGGACTTCATGCGGTCGGGATCGCCAGCGATGGCGCTCGGCTCATCAACACGATCGATGACGAGCATCATGCTTCCGTAGCCGAACGGGCGGAGGACGCGGGCGAGACGGTCGAGCATTGCGTAGCGCGGCTCTTCAGCGCTGGTCATGGGCAGGATGGCGGAATCAACGAGTGCGGCGGGGAGCTGGCGGATGCTGCGTCCGAAGGAGGCATCTCCGCGAGCGAGGATGCGGACCTGCTTGCGGAGCCGGTGACCGAGGCTGATGTAGCGGAGTCGGTCATAGACGGATCGCTTGATCAACGCGGCGAGGTAGAGCGTGGTGACACCGAGCAGCGAATACGTAAAGAACCCGGGCACGGGCTTGAGCAGGTCGTGCTCGTACATGTAATAGACGAGCGCGGCGGGCGCGATCCAGCCGAGGTAGGCGATGAGTGTCCAGACGAAGACACCGAGCGGAAGCCTGAGCCGGAGTGTGCGGCGCAGCTTGCGGGTTCGCGCATCGGCGCGCTCGGGGCGGTCGTAAACAGCTTGCAGGAGCAGGAGATCTTGTCGATATCCGGACTCCAAGCGGCGAACGCGCTTGCGTGGATCGTCTTGACTTGAGGCATGGCTCGGGGTCGCGGCGGCGGAGAGGTCGAGCGCGGCGGGAAGCCCCTTGTCGTCTTTGTGTTCGCGGAGAATCGGATCGATCAATCGTGGCACGACGAGCGAGAGCATGGCGTCGATGTGATCGATGAGGCGGAAGCGTGTGAGGGGTGATTCGGGTGCGGGATTTTTGCCGCGACGATCAACGGGTGCTCGCTCGCAGAAGCGGTCGAGGATCGGGTTGAGATCGTCGTAGGGAATGAGCAGGCACTTGGCGTTGGGGTGCGAACGGTTGTACGCGGCGAGTCGGTCGGCAAGCTGGATGCGGATGGCGGTCTTGCCACTGCCCTTTTCGCCGAAGACGATGGCGGTTGAAGGTCGCTCGAACTCTGAGCCGGAGACGGCGCCGCCGCCACCGGCGATTTTTTCAAAGTCGGGGTGGGTGGTGACCGTGAGGCCCGCGCTGGAAGCGCGATCGGCCGCGGCGGCGATGCCCGAGGCCGCGGCGGCGGGCGCATCGATACCCTCAAGCCGCCAGAAGACCGGGTCTTGACGGGCTTCCTCACCTTTGAAGGGATTCTCGGCGATCTTCCAGTGCTCGAAGAACGCATTGAGGTTCATGGGGAGGGTGTTGGTGAGGGTGCGGGGAGTGCGTGAAGATGCGGCGAGTGAACGTCGGGCACTCAATGATCGACGCGAAGGCCGAGGAGGGGCGAGATCTTGCTGAGCATCAGGTCGAGGATCTTGCGATCCCTGGCTTCAAGATTGAGGCGTAGGAGTGGCTCGGTATTGGACTTGCGGACGTTGCACCACCAACCGCCGGTCGGCCCGACGCGATCGAAGCAATCGATGGTAACTCCATCAAGCTCATCGACGTGTGCGCCGGGGCCGAACTCGGCTTTGAGTTTGGCGATGGCTCCATCCTTGTCTTCGATGTTGAAGTTGATCTCGCCAGATTGTGCGTAGCGCTTCATGGGCGCGATGAGCTGGCTGAGTTTTTTGCCCGAGCTCTTGAGCAGGGTGAGGACCGTGCACATGGCGATCGCGCCAGAATCGGTGTTGAAGTTTTCGCGGAAATAGAAGTGGCCGGAGAGCTCGCCACCAAAGACACACTGTTTCTCGGCCATCACACCCTTCATGAAGACGTGACCGACACGAGAACGGATGGGCGTGCCGCCAGCCTTGATGATCTCTTCCTGCACGGCCTTGGTGGAACGGAGGTCGTAGACAACGCCCGGGCCGGGGGTGCCCACGTGGGGCTTGCCGGCTCTCTTGAGGAAGTAGACGGCGAGAACGGCGGTGAGGTGGTCGCACCCGACGGGTGTGCCGGTCTCATCGATGGCGACGCAACGGTCGGCATCACCGTCGTAGACAAAGCCGATGTCGGCCTTCTCCTTGAGCACGCGCTCGCGCGCCATGGCGAGGTTGGCGGTGACCAGTGGGTTGGGTTCGTGAACGAACTCGCCCTTGCTGTTCTCGAAGTTCACTTCGATGATCTCAAGGCCCGCGACCGGGCCGAGCGGCGACTTCTTGCCGAAGATCATGGGGATCATCGTGCCCGCCATGCCGTTTGAAGCATCGATCACGACCTTCAGCGGCTTCTTGTCTCCGGAGAGATCAAGGAAGGCTCGAACGTGGTGGGCGTATGCCTCCCAGAGGTTGCGCTCCTCAGCACCGCCAGTGGCCGATTGGAGCGTCGCGCGATCGACCATCGCGGCATGCTTGCGGATATCGCCCAGCCCGCTGGTTTCGCCGACGGGCTTGGCCTTTCGCTTGGAGATCTTGAACCCATTGTATTGCGGCGGGTTGTGGCTGGCGGTGGTCATCACACCGCCGGCGCAGTCGAGATGGTTGACGGCGAAGTAGATGAACGAGGTGTCAACCAAGCCCACATCAATGACGTGGCCGCCATGATCGCCGATGCCCTTGATGAGCGACTTGCTCAGCCCGGGCGAACTTCGTCTCATGTCACGCCCGACGACGATGTTGCGCATCATCGGACTGGTTTCACCGGCCGCGGCGGCATCGGCGAGCAGGAACTTGGAGACACCAAAGCCGATCTGCCACGCCATCTTTTCATCGAGCGGGTCGGGGTAGGTGCCGCGAATGTCGTAAGCCTTGAAGACTTTGCCAAGCATGAAGACCCTCCGGGGTTGTCGCGTCTCAGGGGCGGACGGGGAGGCAAGAATAGGGTAGTCTTCCAAGGCTTTCCTCTTTGTTCGTATTTTGATAGAAGGCCTTGTTGTGGTGGCTGAACGGCCAACACAACGGCGGAAGCGGGGTCAGGGGCCTAAGTCACCAATCACAACACGAACATGTTGTGATAGAGGTCTGAAAAGCTGCGAGGCAATCAGCAAACCCCTCGATAAAGCATATCGCGAAAAAGAGATGATCAGTCGTCGAAACGCTCTTCGCGCACTTCTTCGATACGAACACCCTCGGGAAGCGCATCAAGGAAAAGCTTGCCGTAGCGGGCGGTGCGGATGCGTGGGTCGAGCACAACGACACGTCCAGTATCGCTCTTGCTGCGGATGAGGCGGCCAAACCCCTGCTTGAAACGGATGATGGCGCGGGGGAGCGAATCCTGCATGAATGGGTTGCCGCCGGAGGTCTCGATGCGTTCGAGTCGGGCCTGTGTGAGTGGACGGTCGGGAGGTTCAAATGGAAGACGGGTGATGATGACGTTGCGGAGACGTTCGCCGCGGACATCGACACCCTGCCAGAAACTGGCGGCGCCGAAAAGGACGGCGTGGTTGTTCTCGCTGAACTGTTTGAGGATCTGCTGGCGTGAGCCGTCGCGCCCACCGCGACCACCGTGGACGAAGACGGGCATGCCCTCTTCCTCCAGCGTATCGCGGAGCTGCTCGGCGACGGCGTGAAGGGTTGAGAAGGATGTGAAGAGGACGAATGCGCCGCCGCGTGTGGAGCGGATGTGGTAAAGGACGCGTGCGGCGAGCGCCTCGTTGTAGTTGCCTGGGGCCGACTCAGCGACGCGGCTTGTCGGGTTGGGCATCGAGAGGTCGATGATGACGCGGGCCTGGCGGGCATAGTCGAATGGTGAGCCGAGTTGGATGGTGGTGGCATCGTCGATGCCGAGTCGCGACATGATGTGCGAGAAGGCGGCCTCGGCGTGCTCGCGATGTTCGCCTTCCTTGGCCGTGCGGGTGGCGAGGGTTGCGGAGGTGAGGATGATGCCACGACCGGCGCGGTGATGGGCCGGGGCACGGGGTGGAGGCGCCTCGGAGAAATCGGGATCGGAGAGATCGCCGGTATCGGGCGGGGGAGAATCGGATTCGTCGGGTTGTTGCTCGGCGGGCGGGTGGAAGAGCACTCGCTTGAGGATGGGGCCGACTTCGACCGGTGCGCACGAGATGGTGACACGGGGACCGAAGCGCGGGTTGCGCTCACCCCCACCACCCGCACCACCCCCACCACCGCCCGCACTCCCCTCCACATCGATCCAATAGACGTAGTTGTCGATCGATTGATCGACGAGCATCTCGGCGGAATCGGCGATATCGGCGGCGCGTTTGGCGTAGCTGTTCAGCTCGAACCGGTCGGGTTCGGACTCGAGCGAATCGCGGATGGTTCGGAGGCGCATGGCCAGATCGCGGAGCGCGGGGGTGAGGTTGTTCTCGATGATCGCGGCGCGGCGAACGCGTCCGGAAGACTCGCGGTGGCGCTCGTGGTATTGAAGCAGATCGTCGAAGAACTCACGCGCGTATTGCTCTGAGGCTTCGACAAGGCGCACAGCGCGGTCAACGGCCTCGGCATCGGCAAGCGCGAGGGATTTTTCGAGCAGATATCCCTTATTTTTGCGGGGCTGATAGAGGGTTCGGAGCAGCCGCATGACCCGAGGGGCGGAGATGGAAACGCCGAAGTGCTCGCAGGCGGCATCTTCAATGTTGTGAGCCTCATCGAGAATGATGTGGTCGTGGTTGGGAAGAATGGCACCGCCGGCGACGCCGCGAGAGCGGAGGGCGAGATCGCTGAAGAAGAGCGCGTGGTTGCAGATGATCAGGTTGGCCTTCTCCAGCTCGCGACGTGCCTCCTGATAGAAGCACTCCTTGAAGTTCGGGCACTTGCGGCCCATGCAGTTGTCGCTGTCGGAACGGACGTGGTCCCAGACATCCATTCGTTCGACCGCACCGGGCGGGAGGGTGCTGAGTGAACCATCTTTCGTTTGGTAGGCCCAGTCTTCGATGACGTGCAGGCTGTGACGCTGCTCGGGATCGGCGAAGAGTCGGTCCTGGCGTTGCGAGGCCAACTTGAGTCGGCGGATGCTGAGGTAGTTGCCACGACCCTTGGCCAATACGGCGACGAGCGGCGGGGGTTCGAGCCCATCGGCACGCTCCATCCCCCACTTTTCAAGTGATGCGGCGAGGAGGGGGATGTCTTTGTTGATCAACTGCTCTTGGAGAGAGATGGTGGCGGTGGCGACCACGACTTTTTCGCCGCGAATCAGGCAGCGAAGAATGGCGGGAACGAGGTACGCGAAACTTTTGCCAACGCCGGTTCCGGCTTCGACGAGCAATCGCGAACGCGACTCGAGTGCATCGGCGACGGCCGCGGCCATTTTGAGTTGTTCAGGTCGGGCTTCGTAATCGGAAGCGGCGGTTGAGAGTGCGCCAGCGATGGGGCCGGATGGACCAAGAATGGTTGCAGGCAGGGCTGGCACAGCGCATGGTAGAAGCGAAGTGGCGCACGCGCGGCGTGGTGGAACCGGGCACGATGTCCGTGCAAAAAGCGTGACTCGGCCGCGGTCAGACTTTTTTACGAGCCTCGATGCCCGGGAGTGACTCGGGCGGCTTTTCTGGCACGCCGAGCGGGAGGCGCGAAGGCTCACCATCTTTCCGTGGGAAGAGGCGGGGAGTGCGTGTGGTTTTCTCAAGCACCACGATGCGCCCGGTTGGGGTAAGCACGGTCTCGGCGTGGCGAAGACCGATCAGGCCGAGGGCTTTGGAAGATTCGCCAAGTTCCTGCTCGGCCTTGACCCCTTTGACCGCGAGAACAAAGCCATTGGGGCGAACCAGTGGGCCGCAGAGTTCGATGACCACGGCCAGATGGCCGAGCGCGCGGGCGGTGGCAAAGTCGTATTTCTCGCGGTGGGCGCGATGATCCTGCCCGATCGGCTCGGCACGCCCGTTCACGATGGTGACATTTTTCAACCCAAGCGCGGCGACGGTGGCGGAAAGGTAAGCCGTTTTTTTCCCGGTCGATTCGATAAGTGTGAAATGGACCTCGGGCATGACGATGGCAAGCGGAATGGCGGGCACACCGCCGCCGCTGCCGACATCAACAACGCGGTACGCGCGTGGCTCTCCGGGCGCGGCCGATTCGCCCGCCGCCATGGCGCTGGCGATGATGGGGACAAGGGTCAGGGCATCGAAGATGTGCTTCATCCACGCCGCGGCGGGATCGGTTATGCCGGTGAGGTTGGTGGTCTTGTTGGCGTCGAGCAGCAGTTCTAGAAACCGCTGGAGCCTGTCAACATCGCCGGGCTCAAACTCGATACCGAGGTTCGCCGCGGCATCAACAAACTCGGATGAAGGGACCAGGGTGGGCATTGAGCGGATGATACGGGTCGAAAGTGGTGACCACCGTGTACGAACAGGAACCGTGTCGGGCGAGTGGGTTTCATGTATGCTTCACGTGGGATGGATACGCTCAGGCTTATCAGTTGTGTGTGGCATTTGATGGGCTGTGCGGTTGGAAGACTTCGGACAGGTCGGATGCTGCCAGAATGGCAGGCCCGAACGCATCACCCGTCCAAGTGGGCGGGAAATCGCGGTCGAGATGGTCTGTTTCCGGCGATGCGTGGCGATGAAAATGGCACGCGGGTTGCCATGGCTCTATGGAGACAGTCATCGAGCCCTCAAACAGCATTGAGAGTCGGTACTTCGTCTGTGCCATACTTTGTGTTTATCGTTCGTGATTCGACGCAGTCCGAACCGGTTTCAGGAACGTGAGAAGGAATCATCACTATGAGCAAGATCATCGGAATCGACCTTGGCACGACGAACTCGGTGGTGGCCGTGATGGAAGGTGGTGCGCCGAAGGTGCTCATCAACTCATCGGGCAGCCGCACGACACCGTCGGTGGTTGGCTTTACGGATAAGAGCGAGCGGCTGGTGGGCAACCCTGCCAAGCACCAGCAGGTGACGAATCCGCAGAACACGATCTTCTCGATCAAGCGATTTATGGGTCGCCGCCACTCGGAGGTGGCGACGGAAGAGAAGCTGGTGCCGTATGAGGTGACCGGTGGTGAGAGCGAGTTTGTGAAGGTGCGTGTGCGTGGGCAGGAGTTCACGCCGCAGCAGGTGAGCGCGTTCATTCTTCAGGACCTGAAGAAAACGGCGGAAGACTATCTCGGTGAAAAGGTTGAGCGTGCGGTCATCACCGTGCCCGCCTATTTCAACGATGCGCAGCGTCAGGCCACAAAGGATGCGGGGGAGATCGCCGGTCTGAAGGTCGAGCGCATCATCAACGAGCCGACGGCCGCCGCGCTGGCGTACGGGCTTGACAAGAAGAAGAATGAGAAGATCGCGGTCTTCGATCTGGGTGGCGGTACGTTTGATATCTCCATTCTTGATGTCGGCGATGGGGTCTTTGAGGTGCTGAGCACCAATGGCGATACGCACCTGGGTGGCGATGACTGGGACCAGCGGCTGATCGACTTCCTCGCCGAAGAGTTCCGCAAGAAGGAGGGGATCGACATCCGCAAGGATGCGATGGCCCTGCAACGCCTGAAAGAGGCGGCGGAGAAGTCGAAGGTCGAGCTTTCGACCATGCAGGAGACGACGGTCAATCTGCCCTTCATCACGGCGGATCAGAACGGCCCGAAGCACTTGCAGGTAAGCATCACGCGAAGCAAGTTCGAGAGCCTGTGCAACGACCTCTTCGAGCGCATGCGTCAGCCCTGCCTGCAGGCGATCAAGGATGCCAAGGTTGACCCGAGCAAGATCGACGAGGTCGTGCTGGTTGGTGGTTCGACGCGCATGCCGCGTGCTGCGCAGATTGCCAAGGAGATCTTCGGCAAGGAACCCAACCGGAGCGTGAACCCCGATGAAGTCGTCGCCATCGGCGCGGCGATTCAGGGCGGTGTTTTGCAGGGCGATGTCAAGAACATTCTCCTGCTCGATGTAACGCCCCTGAGCCTGGGTGTTGAGACCATGGGCGGCGTGATGACGAGGCTGATTGATCGCAACACGACCATCCCGACGAGCAAGAAAGAGACTTTCTCAACCGCCGCCGATGGGCAGTCGAGCGTGCAGATTCATGTGTTGCAGGGTGAGCGCGAGTTTGCCCGCGACAACAGGCCACTGGGTCAGTTTGAGCTTTCGGGGCTTGCCCCCGCGCCGCGCGGCATGCCGCAGATTGAGGTCGAGTTTGCGATTGACTCGAACGGCATTCTGACGGTCGTGGCCACGGATAAAGGCACGGGCAAGAAGGCGGACATCAAGATCACCAACTCGGGCGGACTGAGCAAGGAAGAGATCGACAAGATGAAGCGCGATGCGGAGGCGCACGCGGCTGACGATAAGAAGCGACGCGAAGTCGTGGACATGAAGAACAAGGCCGATGCGTACATCATTCAGACCCGAAAGAGTCTTGAAGAGCACGGCGGAAAGGTCTCGCCCGAAGCGCGCGGGCAGATCGAGTCGGCGATCACAAGCCTTGAGACCGCGATGAAGGGCGAGGATCGCGACGCGATTGATCGCGCGACCAAGGAGCTTGACAAGGCCAGCATGGAGCTTGGCAAGGCCGTCTATGAAGCCGAGGCCGCCAAGCAGAAGGCCGCGGCGGGAGCGTCGGTTGATGGGGACGCTGATGCTGCCGGCAAGAAGAGCGGCAAGGACGATGTGATCGACGCGGAGTTTGAGGTTAAGGACGAGAAGAAGTAACCCACACTCCAGAATGTGACTGACAGCACAAAGGTCCGCGGGCACTGCCCGCGGACCTTTTTCTTTCATCTGTTCAGGGCTGAACCTGGGTCCACGAGAGCATGTCGAAGCCCGATGAGCCACCGGTCGTGCCGCTGGCAACATCAAGATGCACCTTGGCCTTGTCGGACATCTGGATCGCGTTGCCGTAGAACCGTCCGCTGAAGGAATCGGCAATGGTGCTGTTTGGATAAACGAGCAGGCTGCCGAAGGGATTGCTGATGTAGGCAACGAGCTGGGATTGGTCGGTGATCTGCACGTTGCTGGTGCCGGTCATAAAGATCCGCAGGCGTGAAGGGTCGCCGGTGTTCACGTTCACAAGAGCCTGGTTGTAGATGTTGAGCGCGCCGGAGATGTAGAGCGTGAGGGTCGCGCCGCCGAGCAGTCGAACCTGTGCGGTGTTCTGAAAGGACACGGCCCCATCGACCTGCACGACGCAGTTGCCCGTGACATCCAAGACCGATGCGTTGCCGATGGTGAGGCTTGAGAATCGGCGCGTGCCGCTGAGCCCATATGTTCCGGACCATACGGCTAGCGAGCCCGATGAGGCGGGCATGGTGACGGTGGGTGTCGCGATAAACATCGGGATGCGCTGAGTCGCAGCGGTCTTGGTGCCCGAGATCGACGACCCGCTCCAGTTGACAATGACCGTGGCGGGATTGCCACCCGGCCCGACGATGGCGTTGCCGAGCAGGCGTGCGCCAGACGACATCTGCCAGGCATTTGACGCGGTTGAGTTCAACTGAACAGAGGCGGCATTGGTGAGAATGTTAGAACCACCATATGGACCACTGAGCGAGTTGAAGGCATCGATGGTGGCGGCGGTGGCGGTGTTGTCGCCGTTGATCTGCACGGTTGAGTGCAGACACAAAGGTGGAACCTCCGCATCGGTGAAGAAGGCTGAGGCCGGAATGATCTGCGTCGCCACACCCGGGCCTTGCCATGAGACGATCAGCCCGTTGAAGCCGCTGTTCTCAAACATACGGACGACCACATCATGCAGCCCCGCGTTGAGGGTGATGGTGCCGCTGCGTGTGGTCATGGCGTGCGGAAAGTCATTGATGACAACCTGTGTGCCGTTGATCGTGAGGTCGGACCCATCGTCGCTGGTGGTCGAGAATGTCCATGCCCCGGTGGTGGGGATCTGGATGCGCGCGGTGGCACGAATGGAGAAGTTTGATGAAGGCTGACCGGGGAAGCGGGCCGACCCGTTGGTTCGGGCTGGCAGGTTGATATCGGGCATCACACCTGTGAAGTTGGGGGTGGTTGCCCAGTTCATGGTCGCGAGGCTGGTCATCGACGATGAACGCACCCAAACTTCGACCTTTACCCCCGGTGCAACGGCGCTGCTGGCCTGACGAATGACGGTTCGA